>JBDHKE010000002.1:0-83750 GCA_039586555.1 Gemmatimonadota bacterium
GTAGCTTCCCGCAAATCCCAGAGCCAGCCGGCCCGCCGGGATGGCACCGGCCAGACCGGCCCCCACGTTGCCGCCCATCCCCAGGTTCGTGGAGGAGAACCCCAGAACCTCGGTCGAAACCGCAGCGAGCGCCGGTTGCTCCTCGATATCGACGGCCTCGATGCCCGTGGGGATCGATCCCGTGGCCAGAAAGACGAGGCGGTCCGGAACGACGTTCACCGAAAGGCGTGCCTCCGTGTCCACGAGGCCCGAGACGGTCTGATCGGAAGTCGATCCGCCCTCCTCTCCGGTGAGCGACACCTGGGCGAACCCTCCCGAAACCGTGAGGTCTCCCCATCGCCCCAGCCCCAGGGCCACGGTGAGGGGGACGGACAGCTCGGACACGGCGGAGTAGGGGAGGCCGGCTTCGAAGTCGTATCGCTCGTAGAGCAGGGACGATGTAAACTCCACCGGCCCCTGGGCGGTCACCTGGCTGGCGGTGACGAGAACGGCGACGCAAACCGCAGCGGATCGTCTCATCCGGGTATCCTGAGGATGATGCGAATGACGGCCTCCACCAGCAGCGAAGGCGGAACAGTTGGGGCCCCCGTGAGCTGATTGATCTCTCGCGTGGCGTCTCCCTGCCCGGCGCTCACCGAAGCCCGCTCGCCCTGCATGGAGGCGATGTCCATGATCGAGCTCCCCAGGGCAGCGGTTGTGGTCACAGCTTCCATGTCGACTCCCGCAGACCCCAGGGCCTGATCCACCCGCGCAGCGAGGGTCGTGATCTCTCCCGGGTTGCTGGAAACCACCACGTCGACCGCCACTGTGATCCTGAGCCTGTCCCGGGCTTGCCCGAACGCCGGATCCCGGCGCAGGGCCTCGGCGTAATGCGCCGCCGCCTGCTCGTAGTCGCCCGCGTCCTCGGCCAGCAACCCCCTGGAGAATGCGAGGAAGGCGATCAGGTCACGCGTGCCACTCTCGAGAATGAGCTGCCGCTCGGCCTGCGTCAGCTGGTAGCCCAGGGCGGTGACGACGCGCACGACCAAGTCCTTCTCCATGCGCATCAGGTCCTGGAAGGAGCCGCGCAGTCGAAGAGGATTCACGACCTCCCCGCTTGCGAGGACCAGGGACGACTCCAGCCGCGTGTCATCTTCCGACGGAACCGCCACGAGTCCTTGAACGAGTCGGGCCGCGCGCGCAAGCCGACCCACCCGCGCCACCGTTGCGGAATCCACCCTGGATCCCTGAGCCAGCTCCAGCTCCTGCATCAATGCCCCGAGCTGAATGCGCTCAACGACCCGGAATCGTCCGAGGAGCGCGAGGTCGGTGGTGATCATGTGCGCGAGGCCGCGGGAAAGGGGCTGGTAGCTGGCCTCACCATCGATCACCAGAGGGAGTACCCCGACCGCCTGGGGATCCGGCGGAACCGCGGCGAGGCTGTCCTCGAAACGGATCGCCCGTTGCGCCAGGGCCGTGGCCTGTCGACGCAGGGCGATCTCCCTACGACCGTCCACCGCTGTCGCGCCAGGCTCGTCTCCGTGCTCCTCCGCGAAGCGGGCGTACGTGGCGATCGCCTCGTCGAATCTTCCCTCCCCCTCCAGGCACTGACCCAGAACCAGCGGGCCCACCGGATCGGTGGGGACGAGCTCGATGCCACGTCCGGCAGCGGTCTTCGCATCGTCGCACCGGCCAGCGGCGAAGAGGGCCGCCCCGTACCGAAGCATGAGCTCCCCGTTGTACGGCTCCGTCTCCAGCCGGTCTTCGAGAGAGGGGATCTCTCCCGGAGAGACTGAGGACGGACCTACGGTGGCGCAGCCCGAGAGCACCAGGCTGACCAAGGCTCCCAGAGGGAGAAGTGAATGTGGGCGCATGTCGTCAGTCCTCTCCCACCTCGCCTCGCTCGTACTGGCGCAGGGCCTCTTCGGCTTCGGTGAGCTCGGGGAACTCCTGCGTGATCCGGCGCAGGAGCTCTCGGGCCTCATCGTGAAGGCCGAAGTCCTGCTGAACGAGAGCGTGGGAATAAAGGGTCCAGGCCTCTTCAGGAATCTCCCGAGACGCGCGCTCCTCAACCACGTCCTCGGGAAGGGGAGGAAGGTCAGCGGCGTCGATCACCTTGACGGCCAGGTCGACCACCATGTCATACATGTTCTGGCGATCGTCCCGGACGCGTACCCCCTCCAGGATCTCGCTCGTCTCCACGTCGACGATTCGAGCGTCGAGACGCATGTCTCCGAACCAATCCGTGAACCCTCCCAGCACCATGTATCGGGCCCCGACGAGGTGCCCCACCCGAGCCGCCGTCCCGGCATCCACGCGATCCGTCGTCCCGAGATCCTGCTCGGACATGAGGTCGCGAAGCTGGCGCCGCTCCACGATGCGAAGAGACGAGCTCTGGGCCAGCTCGGTGAGAAGCATCTGCTGAAGCCCCACTCTCAGAGCTTCGAAGTCTTCGGCATCCCGGCCGTAGGATCCTCCGTTGTCGAAGACCCACACGGCCACTCCGGGCCGGTCGTCCTGTTCCTGACCCACGCTGGGGAGAGGGAAGAGGGCAGGAGCGAAGGCGGCAAGGGCGAGTGCAGCAAGAACGCCGCGTCCCATGGGAACCTCCCGTCATCGTTGGCACGGCTCGCCGGAGGCGTGTTTTCCGCCGGAGGACTCGCTGGAGCGGTGAGCCGTATTCCTAAAAGATGCACCACCTCCGGTGGGGTGCAAGCGTCTCTTGGACGGTTGCAGGAAGCGGACCACCACGAGCGGACCTGCACGAGCTGGCCGTTCCTCCCCCGCGCCGCGGCGCATGGAAGCTCATTCCACGTAGGCCGCGAGCGGGTTGTCGATGTCGAAGCCGAAGTGCCGTGGATCCTGTCCGATGACCGCCGCGGAGAAGATCTTGAGCACGTAGTCCTTCGTCTCGTCGGGCATGCGATTCTCGTACTCCGCCAGGAAGCGCCAGTAGTTCCTCGACTCCGGGTTCGTGGGTACGTCCTCGAAGGTGGCCTGAAAGACCTCCCGGGGCGTCGCGAGGTTCTCCAGGCGAGGAGCGATTCGGTGCTCACCCCAGTTGTACGCGGCCATCACAAGTAGACCCGAGGCCTGGGTCAGGATGCCGTGGAGGTCTCTCAGATAGCGGCTGGCGGCATCCGTCGAGGGCCCCAGACCCTGCCTCTGGTCCAGGGGATCTCGTTGAGCGGTGTCCCTCCGCGGTCCGGGATCCAGCCCGTACCGCATGGCCGTGGACGGAATGAACTGCCACATGCCTTTGGCCCGGCCCCAGCGGGTCTGGGGACCCACCGCGTCGGTGCGCAGGTCGCTCTCCTGCAGCGCCAGGTAGAAGAACTCGACCGGCACCCCACGCGAGCTCATGGCCTGCGCGATGACAGGAATGTACCCGTTCCGCTCGGCTCGTTCGACGGCCTCCAGGAATCGGGCGCGGCCGGGCCCCATCCAGTAGTCGTGGATCTCCCGCCGCACACGACCCACGAAGTCGCCGCTGATGGCGAACTCACTCTCGCCAAACCGCCGGGCCGTTCGATAGATCAGGCGCTCCTCTTCCGAGCGCAGCTTCCGGTAAACCCCAAACTCCTCCACGTACCCGTCGTACTGGGCCATCAGGCTCCGTCGAGTCGAGTCGATGCTGGCGAGCTGCTGTTCCAGCTCCAGTCCACCGGTCTCCTCAATCAGCCGGCGGAGAGCCACCAGCTGGACCTCGAAGCTCTTCAGAGAGGAAAAAGCCTCAGCAGCTTGAGCCTGCAGTCGACTGTTCTTGATCCGTTGGGTGACACCGTAGGCCAGAGAGCCCGCGAGCAGCACCACCACGGCCACGATGATCCCCGTGTACTTCCTCTTCTCCTTCTGCTGAACGGTGGCGAAGGCCTGGCGAATGAGCCTGGTGTGCTGTCCCGCCGGCTGGTCGGCGTCGGAGTCGAAGTAGCGGCGGATCACCTGAGACAGCGACGGGTCCTCGACGGGCCCGGGGGGAGTGGGGGGAGTGGGTCCCATCGGCAAGTCCGGAGCGGGTCCCGTCGGCAGGTCCGGAGTGGGTCCCCCGTGCCTGCCCCACGCCTCTTCCATCCCCGCAGGGGTGCGGCCCCGATCCCCCAGCCGGATGGTCGGCTTGGACTCAGGTTCCACTGTAGGTGAATGGTCGTAACTCTTTCCAAAGTCTAATGGTGGACTTGAGAACGCCGCCGGGTCCTCCAGAGAGATTCGCAGACTGGGAGCCCCCCGTCCGAGCTGGAGCAGGGCCCCATGATCCAGGCGGGCTCGTTCCACGGGGCGGCCGTCCACGAGGAGTCCGTTGGTGCTGCCCAGATCCCGCACCCACCACCCATCCGCCTCCGCGGTGACCTCCGCATGGACCCGACTCACCAGCGGCGACGAAATCCGCACCTCGCAATGGGCTTCGCGGCCAATGCGGAAGGAGTCTGTGAAGCTGAGATCCAGATCCTCAGGAGCTCCCGATTCCATCCGGAGCCGGATCGTCGACCTGTGGAGGCTTCCGTTCACGCGGTCCCTGTCCTCGAAGATCGGGAGGACTCGATTCCTGGGGGATCTGCACGGCCAAGACTAGACATCGGTCCCCTCACGAGCAAGCGTTTTGACCGGCCCGAGCTCAGGTTCGGGCGGGCCCCCGGTCCCACATTCGCACCGGACCGGGGCGCCGGTGCCCAAGCGGCCAAAGTCCTCATGAACGGGCCTCGGCGATCGCCACTGCCCTTCGGCCGGCCCGTCCGGCGTCGAGACGCTGGCAGATCCCGGAGTGGTGGGGCCGCGGTCCGGCCCACCGCAGCTCCTCGACATCGACGAAGGCCGGCACATCGGTCCGCAGGGTCGCGAGCTCCCTGAAGAGAAGGGCTATCTCCCACTGGGCAGCCAGCGTCTCGGCGAGGCGCGTCCGACCCCGGACTTCCAGGTCCCATTCAGCGGGGCTCCTGGGAATCGACTCCAGATGACCGAAGCGCCTCAGTACGCGGGCGGCGGACTTGGAGCCCCAACCCGGGAGGCCGGGGAAGCCATCCGCTGAGTCCCCCACCAGTGCCAGGTAGTCGGGGATGGACTCGGGCGGAACCCCGAATTTCTCCACCACTCCCGCCGCATTTCGCAGCTTGCCGGATCGCCGATCGAGCTGCACCACGCGCTGACCCACCACGCTCTGACCCAGATCCTTGTCCGGGGTGCAGATGAACACTCGCTCCACATCCGGATCCTGTTGTGCCCTGAGTGCCGCTGAGGCCAGGGCGTCGTCCGCCTCGAACTCCACCATGCGCCACACGACGAACCCCAGCGCGTCGAGAAGCTCTTCCAGGGGCTCGAACTGGCTCCGAAGGGAAGGGTCGATTCCCTCTCCCGTCTTGTACCCCGGCCACAACTCGTTGCGGAAGGACTCGACCACGTGGTCGGTGGCGACCCCCACGTGGGTCGCACCCCGCTCCAGCATCGTCAGAAGCGACTCCGCAACCCCGATGAGAGCACCCACCTCGGCGCCGTTCGCATTCCGTGTGGACGGAAGGGCGAAGAAATGCCGGAACAGCTCGTAGGTTCCGTCAACCAGATGGACGTCCAAGAATCCTCAATCGGTGCAGCCCCCCCGTGAGCGTCGCCGACCGCTCACGGAACGAAGTTCGCTGGGGAGGCGGGAACGGCAGGCGTTCCCTGTTCCTCTGGACTCGCTGGGGATCGATGGCCCTTACCTCCACCCGAGCGGTGCCCTGCCGGACCATGCCCAGCTCCGACGCCGCGGCATAGGAGAGGTCGATCAGTCGGTCATCGTGAAACGGTCCGCGGTCATTGAGGCGGATCACCACGCGCTGCCCGTTCTCCAGATTCGTCACCTCCACCCAGGTGGGGAGCGGCAGGGTTCGGTGGGCCCCGGTCATGGCATTCATGTCGAACGCCTCTCCACTCGACGTGGGCCGGCCGTGAAACTCCCTCCCGTACCAGGAGGCGACCCCCCGCTCGACATATCCCTCGCTGCTTGCGAGTGGGTAGTAGCGCTTGCCGCGGACGACATAGGAGTCGGCCACATCGGGTTGGGGGGTGGCCTCCGCGGCGGGAGCAGCATCACGAGGGGTGTCGGCACCACGTAGGGAGTCGGCATCCGCTGGCGGCGCCGGAGCGGGCGGAACGGTTCCCACCCGCGTGCACCCGGATACCACCGTCGCGAGGGCCGCCCACGCGATCACGGCCCGAAGGCGCGCACGCTCGGTCATCGGCTAGCTTCTTCGGTTCGCGGAATCATATCGGGTCCCTGTGATCGGTCTCCTGGAGGGTTGAGACCCGCACGCCAGGGACCTCGCCCCCCTTCGCGTTTGGGTCTTCGGACTTTCGACAGTAGGTTTGTACCGGGCGAGTCCGCCCTGGGTCCACCCCGAGTCTCTCGACGGCCATGGGTAACGAGCACGAAAACGATCTTCCTCGACGTCTCGAGGCCATCCTGCGAAAAGCCCGCCATCTGGCCTGGAAGGGCTGGGCGGAGGAGGACACCTACGTGGTGGAGGCCGCGATCCGCGAGCTCTACGCCTTCCCTCAGATACTCCGGGAAGGGATGCGGAATGCCTTCGAGATCGGACGGGAGCACGGGAAGAAGGAAGAAGAGCTGGAGAAGCTCGAGGTGGAGATTGCCGAGGAGACAGCCAGGCTGGCTCGAGAGGCCTGGGGGCGCAGGGGATGACATACCTGGGTGCGAGCCCCGACCATCGACATGAGCTCTTGCTCGAACGACTGACCTGGCCAGAGGTCGCGGCCCGCCTCGAGGACGGGTTCCGTACTGTGGTCGCCGCCTGTGGATCCACCGAGCAGCATGGGCCCCACCTCCCGCTGATGGTGGACGCCGCTCGCGGCACCCGGTTGGCGGTGGAGGTGGCCGTCCGCCTTGGAAAGGCCCTCGTTGCGCCCACCATAGCCGTGGGGTGCTCCGGGCATCACATGGAGTTCCCCGGGACCCTCTCCCTGCGCGAGAGCACCTTCTCCGGGATCTGCCAGGACTACTGCACGAGCCTGGCCAGGCACGGAATCCGTCGCGTGTGCCTCGTGCCGACCCACGGCGGGAACTTTCCGGTCCTGGAGCGGATCCTGGCCTGGTTGAACGAGGCGGCAGGGGCAGAATGCGAGGTTCTGGCCTTTCTCGACGTCTTCGCGGTCCTGCAGATCTGGCGACGAGTGGTCGAAGAGGAGACCGGGCTGGGCGCCCGGGTTGGCGGTCACGCCGACATCGCCGAAAGCTCCATCTTCCTGGCCATCCACCCCGACCTGGTGCATGGGGAGCGGGTCGAGTCGGGCTACCTCCCCGCGCTCAATTGGGAGGCCATCGGCCCCATCCTCGCGAGAGGTCTCCATACCGTGACGCCAAACGGAATCCTCGGGGATGCGCGAGGCATGAATGCCCGGATTGGAGAGCGGTGCATCGCCGAGGTGGCCGACCTCATGGCCGACCATTTCCGAAGGACGACGACCCTGGGGACACCGGAGTCAACGGACAGGAGCGACGCGACGTGAAGCCCCCATCGCTGACCCTGGGAGTCGAAGAAGAGTACCAGATCATCGACCCCGAAACCCGGGAGCTCCGCTCGTACATCACGGAGATCCTGAAAGAGGATCACGTCAGCATCCAACAGGTGAAGCCGGAGCTCCATCAATCGGTGGTGGAAGTGGGGACATCCGTGTGCCGTACCCCGGCCGAGGTGAGAGAGGAGCTGGTTCGCGTGCGTAGGACGGTCATGGAGCTGGCCCGGAAGAGCGGGCTGGAGATCGCCGCGGCCGGGACACATCCATTCTCGTCGTGGCTGACGCAGGAGATCACCCCCTTCGAGCGGTACGTCTCGATCCGCGAGGACCTGCAGGAGCTCGCCCAGAAGAACCTCATCTTCGGAATGCATGTCCACGTCGGCATAGAGGACCGGGAGTTCCTCATCGACGCCTACAACGTCTCCCGTTACTTTCTCCCCCACCTGCTGTGTCTGACCACGAGCTCGCCGTTCTGGATGGGCCGAAACACGGGCCTCAAGTCCTACCGCACCGTCGTCTTTCGAAACATGCCGCGGACCGGTGTTCCCCCGGTCCTCCGCTCCTGGGCCGACTACGAGTCACTGGTCAACACTCTGGTCCGGTCGGGATCCATCGAGGACGCGTCGAAACTCTGGTGGGATGTGCGACCTCACTGGAAGTACTCAACCCTCGAGTTCCGCAATTGCGACATCTGCACGCGTGTCGACGAGGCAGTGAGCGTCGCTGCGATCTTTCAGGCCATCGTCGCCAAGCTGTGGAAGCTGCGCCGGGACAACATGACCTTCCGAGTCTACGCTTCCGAGCTCATCGAGGAGAACAAGTGGCGGGCCGCGCGCTACGGGTTGGAGGGAAATCTGGTGGACTTCGGCGAGGAGGAGGAAGCTCCGGCGAAGCAGCTCCTTGGCGAGCTCCTCGAGTGGTTCGTGGACGATGTGGTGGACGATCTGGGCAGTCGGGAGCAGGTGGAGTACGCGCTCCGGATCATGGCGGAAGGCTCCAGCGCGGACCGTCAGCTCACGACGTATCGGCGGACTGGAGACCTGAAGGCGGTGGTCGATCAGCTGGTGGAGGAGACGGCTGAAGGGGTGGACGACAGCTCAGCGGATGAGCAGGGACAGCGAGGGTCCACCGGCAGTTCGTAGGCGTCGGCGGTTCGTTCAGGAGGTCGACTCGCCCGCATCGCCCAGAATGCGGCTCACGGTGGCACGGAGATCCTGAATCCCGAACGGCTTCTCCAGAGTGTCGTCGGCGCCCAGCATCCGAGCATCCTCGAGCGGGCCCGCGGCGGCCATCTGTTTGCTGCCTCCGGAGATTGCCAGAATGCGGACCTCCGGGAACTCCTCCCGGAGCTGTTGGATCGTCTCGATGCCCTCCTTCTCCGGCATGATGAGGTCCGTGATCACCAGATCCGCGGGATTCGCCCGGAAGAGGCGTATTCCGATCTCACCGTGCTCCGCTTCCTCGACGGCATGGCCCATCCGTTCCAGCACCTCACGGACCAACGCCCTCAGGGGCTGATCGTCGTCAATCACCAGGATGAGAGCCATGATCGCCCATTCTCCGTCTCCCGAGCACGGGGCCGGGGTGTGGTCACCGTCCCGGGCAAGACGTCCTTCCGATCCACCTCGCCTGTTTAGGCCCGAAACGAACCGGAGTTCCACCGGCCGCAGGGCCACTCGGGTCCGAAACTTGCTTTTGATTCCGACCCGCGGTCGACCGCCCTGCCACTCTCCGGCAAGGCCCCAGGCGGAACTCCGATGGGAGACTGCTCTTGAGGAGACCCAGATCGATTCGAGCCGAAGCGGGGCTTTTCGTGCTGGCCCTTTCCCTCCCCATTGTCGGCCTGGTCGTGTTCACTATCGTGGCCGAGTACAAGGTGGGGAAGCGGCAGGCGGAGCAGAGCGCCCTGCAGATGGCTGAAGCCACCGCGGTGAGTGTCCGTCACTTCCTCAGTGGCACGGAAACGATCCTATCCCGGATCGCCCGCTGGGACCTGTCTCAGGGCCTGACGAACCAGGGCTGCTACGGCTGGCGCTCGGAAGTGACCGACATGCTGCCCCGGTTTTCCAACCTCTTTTACGTCAGTGCAGAAGGGCGAGTGATATGCTCCGCCCATCCCCTGTCGAGCGAAGACCCCCTCTCGGCCGCAGACCAGGAGTATTTCCGCTCGGTCTTGGACGGTGGAAGCTTGACGGTGGGTAAGCCCCGGGAGGGCCTGGTCGGGGGTCGCTGGGTCTCCGTGGTCGGGTACCCCGTTCGCGAGGAGACCGGACGGATATCGGGCGCCGTGGCTCTTACCCTGGATCTCGTACGGTTTCAGGAGCTCCTCGAGGACGTCAAGCCGTACCCGGACGCCGTTATCACCATCGCCGACTTCGACGGGGTGGTCGTGGCTCGCTCACCAGATCCGGGGACGTGGGTGGGGCGACTCCTTCCTCGGACCGGGGCCCCCACACCCGCCCCCAGGGGGATCACCCGAACGGAGAGCATGGAGGGGGTTCCCATGGTCTGGGGATATTCGGACATCTCCGTTGCCCGCTGGCGGGTGTTCGCGGGCGTTCCCGCCGAGTGGGTTTACGGTCCAATCCGGGAGGCGGCTCTGGGCCGAGCCGCGGCTGCCCTGGGCATCTTCCTCCTCGCGTGGGGCCTCGCTGGAGCGTTCTACACCCGGATCGCCGGGGCTCTCCGCTCGCTCGTGTGGGAGACGCGCTCGGCCCAGGCAGGGACGCGGGTGGAGATCTCTCCTCGGGCTCCACTCGAAATCCTCAAGGTGGCGGACCAGTTCAACCGGACGCTTCGAGCCCGCGAAGAGGCCGAGGGGGAGGTTCGCCGCGCGGTGGAGCGCTATCGCTCGATTCTTCACAACGCGGTTTTCGGAATCTACCTCTCCAGCCCGGATGGCCGGCTTCTGGAGGTGAACCCGGCTTTCGTACGGATGATGGGCTACGCCTCCTCTGAGGAGATGCTCAGAATCGACATCGTCGAACTCTACCGGAATCCGGAGGAGCGGGACGCGCTGCTCCGGAAATACCGTGACTCGGATCTGATCGAGGGCCTGGAGCTCGAGTGGAAGAAGAAGGACGGGACAACCATCTGGGTGGAGCTGAACGGGAGGACCATCCAAGGAGATCAAGGGGAGACGGTCTTCGAGATGATCGTGCAGGACGTGACCAAAGAGCGGGTCCTGGAGAGCCAGCTCCGTCAGTCCCAGAAGATGGAAGCCGTCGGGCGCCTCGCCGCCGGCGTCGCACACGATTTCAACAACATCCTGACGGTCATCACCGGAAGGGCCCAGCTCCTGATGTCCGACCTGCCGGAGGACAGTCGGTACCGGTTCGACGCCGGGGAGATCGCTCGCGCTGCCGAGCGGGCCGTTGGAGTGACCAACCAGCTTCTGGCCTTCGGCCGCAAACAGGTGGTCCGGCCCAGGCCACTGGATCTTAACGAGCTCGTTCAGGAGCTCGATCCGATCCTCCAATCACTCGCAGGGGCCGAGGTCAGGCTCACGAAGCGTCTTGACGCCGATCTCCGGCCCTGCATCGCCGACCCGAGTCAGGTCGAACAGGTGATCATGAACCTCGTGGTGAACGCTCGGGATGCCATGGCTGGAGGGGGAGAGATCCGGATCGCTACGGGTAACCGGAAGGTTAGTGCTGAAGCGGACATGAGTCATCTCCCCGCAGAGCCTGGAGAATATGCGGAACTCTCCGTGGAGGACACCGGAGAGGGCATCCAACCCTCGATCCTGCAACTCGTATTCGAGCCTTTCTTCACCACCAAGCCGGAGGGCGTCGGAACGGGTCTGGGGCTCTCCACCGTGTATGGGATCGTCTCCCAGGCCGGAGGCGGGATTCACGTCCAGAGCACCCCCCGGAAGGGAACGACTCTTACCGTTCTGTTCCCGGCGGTGCCGACGCCCGTCGAAGCGACACAGAGCCCCGAGATCCTTTGCACGGCCCAGGGGGGGCGGGAGACGATCCTGGTGGTGGACGACGAGGAGGCGGTGCGAAGCGTGGTGTGCACCACGCTCAGGCGAAAGGGGTATGCCGTGCTGGAGGCGGAAGGCGGTCCCGAGGCCATCTCGGTGGCGGAGGCACACGGTGCCGAGATCGATCTCCTGCTCACCGACGTGGTCATGCCGAACCTGCGGGGTCCCGATCTTGCGGAGCGGCTGGCCGTGGGTCGGCCCGGGCTGCGGGTCCTCTTCATTTCCGGGCACACTGACGAGAACGGGTGGAAAGACAACGTCGCCTGGCCGTCCGCGCGATTCCTTCGCAAGCCATTCACGCCAGATCAGATGTTGAGCCAGGTCCAGGAGGTCCTTGGAAACGGCGGGCTCGAGACTCCATGATGCTGGGGACATCCCTCCGCGCGAGTTCCCCACCGTGGGCAGCGCCACGAAGGTCCACCTCGTCTGGACTGCAACAAAGCGTTACAGTACGTGCTCGAAGAGAACGACCCCGGTAGCCGGAGCGCACCGACGTTTTCCGCGCCTCCAGACCGGCGATCCATGGCCCGGATCTTGCTCATCCAGAGCCGAGGCTTTTTAAGGCCGAGCCACCATCTTCGCGGAGTGAGAACCTCGCTTCGACTTCAGGGAGGATCGAATGGGCGAAAGCCACATTCTCGAGCCCCGTAGTGCCTTCGCGCGGCTGCGGCGCGTCTTGCTATTTGCAGGCACCGTGGCCGTTTTCGCATGCGGCGGCGACACCTTGTACGACGCCGTCGCTCCGGATGTCGACCCCCCGAGCGTCCTGATTGTCGAACCCTCCTCGGGTGCGGAGGTCCTCGCCGGGCAGCGGGTCCCCATTCGGATCGAAGCATCCGATCCGCTTGGGGTCTCAAGCATCACGGTGCGGACAACTGGGGAGGTCAGCTCGACGATCACCATCGAGTTCACGCCGCCGCGAACCACCGTTGCGGTGGACACGGCGATCGTGGTTCCCGAGGGTGCCGCTGGCTCTGTGCAGATTGCCGCAACCGCCGTGAACGCCAGGGGAGTTACCGGCCAGGCCACTCCGGTAAATCTTTCCGTCACCAGCGACGATATCGTTCCCCCTGACGTCGGTATCACGGTTCGAGCAAACGCCCGGATGGAGCTCACGGACGAGATCTCCGTGACGGTGGAGGCGGTGGACAATCCCGGAGGCAGCGGGATCACACGCACTGCCATGACCGCCCTCGTCCGCAACACGGCGCGGCTTGACACCGTGGTCGTGACCCGGGAGGAGGAGTTCACGATACCACGAGAGGACACGGTAATCAGCGAGTTCTCCTTCCAGCCGCCGTCCGTCGACAGCCTCAACCTGCCCGACACGCTGTACATCGATTTCTTCGGGCTGGCCTACGACGAAAACGGAAACTGCTCCGGTGCCGTCGACTCGGAGCTCGGCAATGAGATCGTCTGTGATACGGTGGTCGTGGGTGGGATCCAATTCGTGATCGCCAACGCGGTTCCAGAGTCGCAGGAGGTCATCGCCGTCTCGGGCCGGACCTCTCTCGTTCCGGGCGGCGGAACCCTGGCGGACATTCTCGTGGACACCCTCCGTGAAAAGGTGTACGCGTCGAACCTGGGACGGAACCGAATCAACACCCTGCGCGCGGGGCCGGCGACGTGGGACTCGGAGGTCTTCGTCGGCGCCGAGCCCTGGGGCCTGGCCATCAACGCCGGAGGGGACAGTCTCTTCGTCGCCAACTCCGGTGGAACGAGCCTGTCCTTCGTCTCGCTATCCGGCACCCCGAGAGAGGATCTCTCTCGCCGATTCGTGACCCAGAACACGCCGCTGTTCGAGATCTCCCGCGAGCGGGACGAGGTGACCGGTCTCGTCAAGCTGAGCGGCGTGTTCTTCGACTTCAGCGACCGTCCTCAGTTCATCGCCCAGGACGCCCGGGGCAGGCTGTTGTATTCCACTCGACCCACGCCGTCTGCGCCGGAAGGCACGATCCGTATCGTGACCCATGAGCCCGGCTGGGCCTCGCCGGAAGCCAAGATTCTCCTGCTCGCTGAGGACGTGCAGTTCGACACCTCCACGGTGGCGATCGCACACGTGGATAGCATCTTCCTGTTCAGCGTCACCGGTGGTGACGATCTCGTGGAGATCTTCGACCACAAGCCGGGCTTCCCGGACGTGTTGGTGCGATCCGGCGTGGTAACGCTGGATGACGCTCTGGCCACCATGTCCGCGAATCCCGACTCCGACATTCTCTGGGCGAATGGCAGCTGGGTCCGGGAGCGACTCGCCTTCGAGGACACGACGTTCGTAGCCGCGTCGGGAGACCGCGAGTGGGTAGCCTTCGGGGAGGGAGGGACCCAGGCCAACCGGGCGGGCCGAATCACGCTCTGGGACTCGGACGCATCGAAGATCCACAGCCGCCTGCTGGTGGTGGACCTCCTGAACAATGCCTCCGAGCGGGTTACGGGCCTCGACCTGAACGTCGACGGCACCCTGGGTGCGGCACGCGGCCGCTTCGCCTCGTACTACTGGCGGACGGACTTACGCCTGGTGGGCTCGGTGACCACCTCCGTGGACGGAGGGGCTGGCGCTGCGCTCCATGTCGATCATCCCAGCTACGGACAGGGACTGCCCTCGTCCGATCGGACCCTGAGCTTCGTAGGCCAGAGTGACTACACGGTGCGCATCCTGGACACCGTCCACTTCTCCGAACGAGGCGAGATTCACATCCGCGACAACATCGTGGGGCCCCTTCGGGTGGGTCCCCCACTGGCGGTGGACAACGGGGGTCAGGGAAGGAACTGTTCCGGTGATAACTGCGTGGTGCTCAAGCTATACGCCATCACGGACGCCGGAGGAATCGTAATCGTGAACGTGCGGCGGCGAGACATCGGGCCGCTCCAGTAGGCTGCGCCGTCCCTAAAGACTTGAACATCAGGGGATCCAAATGCGATCGAACGTGGCTCTCGGAATCGCCGTAGCCGCCCTCACCGTTGCCCCGTGGTCCGGCCTGAGCGCACAGGACTACACTGCCTCCGTGGGCTGGAACGCAGGGGTCATAAGGACCACGAGCCTGAATTCCGGAGCCTCGGTGGACACGTCCGGGGACCTGGAGCCGGACATGGCCTGGACGGTTGGTCTTCACTACGACCGCTGGCTCTGGAGCGGGATCTTCGGCATCCGCCTGAACGGGTCGTTCGCTGAGCAGAAGATCGACTGGAACCAGGGAACGCGGAATATCTACCTCTACATGGCCGACATCGATCTGATGCTCCGGATCGTTCCGCCTCGTCCGAACCGCTCCGTTTCGCCGTACATCAGCGCGGGCGTCGGCGGCATACGGTGGGCACTGGGTGACGGGCCGCCAACCACCTATACCACCGCTGACGCCACCTACCCGGGCGAGGAGAAATTCCAGCTCATGGGCATGGTGGGAGCGGGCTTCGACATCGTGACTCCGTGGTCCTGGTCGGACAATCCCATCGTGATCCGGCTGGACGGCCGGGACCACCTGGCCCTTGAGTCACCGTTCGAGCCGGCGGACCCCTCGAACGACAGCTTCGACCCGGTCCACAACTTCCGGGTGACGCTCGGACTCCACACGGGGATTGGACTCCTCTCCCGCCGATAGGCTGGAAGTAACTCAGAAGCCCCACCCAGTCCAAGAATTGGGTGGGGCTTCTTCATATTCCGAACCCGGTGGCCCGAAGAGATATTCGCCGGTGTTAGGGTACCTCCTCACGCTCCGCCGGATTCGCCCTCCAGATCCTCCTGCGTTGGAATCAGCCGGTCCAGCTGCCAGGCAGGGACCTGGAAGACGATGGGGCTTTCTTCTGTCCGCACCCAGAACTGACCCTCCCGCTCGACGGCCGCGAGAGCAGCCAGCGTGTCCCCGGCCTGGCTCATGGCCACCAGGCTTCGTTCAACCTGATCCGGGAAGGCTGCCGTGTCCGGAGCGAAGCCGGTGGCTCGGAGACTCGCCAGCTCCCGAAGCAGGTTGGCGACGGTCGCCGAGTCCGGCCGAACCTCACCGAGGGACCAGCCCTGGCCACTCCTCGACAGCAGGAGATCGTCACCCGCGCGATGGAGACGAATGCTCCGAACCACGCCCGTGTCCACGCGGACGACCGTCTTGTCGCGCCACTCCGGCAGTGACCGCGCTACGGCACCCCGGAGATCCCCCTCCAGGAGGTAGACCGGGTCGTTCTCCGGGAGACGAACATAGGCCGTCCGAAAGCGTGAGCCGCTCTTACCAAGGAGGAAGCGAAGTGTCCCTCCCCCGCTTTCCTCCAGAGCCAGGGCCCAGGCGCTGTCCGGAGACACGCCTAGCCGATCGTGGTTGCTCGGATTGGAGGCCACGAGGTCACCCACTTGGCTTTCCGCCAGGGCCCGCCACAGACGGGCAACGGCACCGGAATCGGCCGGATACCCATTCACCTCCCACCACGCTCCGGCGCGGCTCAGCCTCACGGTGTCGGCGGGGCCTTCGATGAGAAGGGCGTCCACCCGGTCTCGTTCCACACCTGCCAGCAGCTCCCCGAGCTCCTTCCCCTCCCCCACCCCCGCGTCCCGAGGGACGAGCAGCACGAGGGCATACACAAGCACCAGTAGCAGCAGCGCCCCAAGCAACCGCCTCAGCCCCTTCTCGCTCATGTCTGCACCTCCTGCCAACGGCGGCGAGCCCGGGCCGGCCTTCCAGCCACCCGCAAGGCGCCTCCCAGGGCGAACAACAGCGGGATACCGATCAAGCTTCCCCACTTGAGCGCGTTTTTCCTGAAGTCGGACTCGAACACCAGCGCGGGCGGTGCCCGGTTCTTGGACCGAATCCGGATCAGGGCATCGTCCTGCGCCAGCCAGTCGACCGCGTTCGCGGCGAAGATGAGGTTCTGTGGATTGGCCCGAACGAACTGATCCTCCAGGAAGTTCCCGTCGCCAACGGCTACCACCCGTCCCGCCGTTCCGCCCCCCTCCCTTCCCCCCCCCCCGCCCGCAGCATCGGGATCCCCCACGACCGCGAGGGTCCGCACCCCCAGCTCGTTCGGGTCGGAGGCGACGAGCAAGGCTTCCGGATCGATGGATGAGCCGGCCGGCTGGGCTCCGCCCGCCGCGCTAGTCTCCCACAGAGGCATCGCCACCGTGCTATCCGTGATCTCGAAGCTGGCCGCCCAACCGAAGGTCAGATTGCTCAGGTCCCGCGTCATCGGATGTTCGGCGGCACGAAAGGCGATGGGCCAGAGGGGGTAGGCCCGCACGAGGTTGAAGAACCCTCGCTGGCCCAGGGAGATGTTCTCGCTGGAGCGCAGGTCATACACCATCCCGGAATTGAGCCGGACCCCGCGCGCCTCCAGGAACCCCTCGAGGCCGGTGGTGACGGGCTCTGCCACGGGCGCCTGCATGGAGATCTCGTTTCGCTCCAGCAGCAGAAAGGCCGCCCCTCCCGCGTCGACATACCGCTCGATGCGAGCGACGGCCGTGCTGTCGAGCGTCTCGTTGGGCGCCGCCACCACGAGGACACGCACGGAGTCCGCGTCGATCTCCGGAACGGAATCGCCCTCCAGATTGGCGGTGCGAATGTCATACCGATCGGCCAGACCCTCCCGGAGCGCCGAGTACTGGAACGCGCTCTTCGCCCCGAAGCCGGAGACGAATGCCAGGCCCGGCCTCTCCTCACGAGTCATCGACGACACCGCGGACGCCAGTCGGAACTCCAGATCATCCGTCCGGTCGATCAACGGAATGACCTCCTGCTCGTCCGCGTAGAGAACCGCCAGGCCGAAGTAGCCTCGCCTCACCTGAAACTCGTCCTCGCGGAGGACGTTGAACTCGATGGGTGCGATGCCAAGGGAGTTGGCTTCGTCGGCGGCATCCTCGTCGTCATCCGGGTTCAGCTCCTCCACCTGCACGCTTCCTCCGGACACCCGACGGAAGTCCGCCACGAGATCCCGGACGTCCCGGACAGTGAGCTGGACTTCGGGTGGAAGCTCCCGGGAAGTGAACAGCTTGATGGAGACCAGGTCGTCGAGGTCGGCGAGGATCTCACGAGTCCCATCCGCCAGCGTGTACAGGTTTCCACGGGTGAGATCAAGGCGCCCGCGAACGTGTCCGCCCAGAAGATTCACGACCACCACGAGCGCGAGCACGACCGCCGCACCCACGCGCAGCCGGCGGTAGTCGCCGCCGACGTGGCTCAGCCTATGACGGGAGACGAGGGCGACGGCCAGCGTCAGGAACAGCCCGGCCATGGAGGCGAAGTAGAGCACGTCTCGGAGGTCCACGACGCCGCGGGCCACGTTTTCGAAGTGCGTCACCACCGAGAGCCGCGCCACCGCTCCCCCCAACAGGGGTGGAAGTCCGATCTGGACGACGGGTGTACCCATCAGGACCAGACCCAGACACGCGGCGGTGGCCAGGATAAAGGCCGTGATCTGGTTCTTCGTCGCACTGGACGCCCAGAGACCCACGGCGGGCATCTGGGCGGCCAGCAGCGCGGAGCCGGTGTATTGGGCCACCACGATGCCCGGATCAGCCTCCGAGGCCAGCAGCACGCCCAGAGCCGTTGGCAGCGTGCCGGCCACCGCCAGCAAGGCAAAGAGCCAGTTTCCGATGAACTTTCCGAGCACGACCTCCGCCTCCCCCATGGGCTGAGCCATTAGCCACTCGAGGGTGTGGCTGCGCTGCTCCTCCGCGAGCGAGCGCATGGTCACCGCGGGAATGAACACGGCGAAGAGCCAAGGAAGAAGGTCGAAGAACGGTCTGAGGGTGGCCGTGCTGGTGGCGTAAAGGGAGCGGAAGGCCAGGAAGAGACCCAGGGCCAGGAACGCGATTATGAGAATGTACGCGGTGGGGTGGTCCACGAACCCCCGGAACTCGTGACGGGCGACGGTCCATAGGCGCTTCATCGCTCCTCCTCCGTGTCCGCAGCCCCTCCCGACATGTCCTCCTCCGGGGCAACCGCCCCTGCGGTCAGCTGGTGAAACAGCTGCTCGAGGCTCGCGCGCTCCTGGTGAAGCTCCCACAGAGCCCAGTCGCGCTCCTTCGCGAGCTCGAAGATCTTCGGGCGAAGGTCCTCGCCACCCGTCACCGCGAGCCGGACCCGCACCCGGCCATCCACCACCTCCACCGAGTGGGAAGACACCCCTGGAAGGCCTGCCAGGGCCTCGACCACCCCCTCACCCTTCGCCTCGACCACATAACCGGCCAACCCTCGCTGCCCGGCCAGAAGGTCGCTCACGCTCCCGTCCGCTACGAGGCTTCCTCGCGAGATAATGAGGAGCCTGTTACAGGTGGCTTCGACCTCCTGCATGACGTGGGTGCTGAGGATCACGGTGCGCTCCCGCCCCAGGTTTCCTACCAGCTTACGGATCTCCACCCGTTGATTGGGATCCAGGCCTTCCGTAGGTTCGTCGAGGATGAGGAACTCGGGCCGATGCAGGATGGCCGCGGCCAGTCCCACCCGCTGCCGGTAGCCCCTCGAGAGCTCCGCGATGGGCCGGAAGAAGACCTCGGCCAGACCCGTCTCGTCGACGGCATCCGTGACCGCCGAGCGCCGCGCCGACCCATCCAGATCTCGGAGCTCCGCCGCATACTCCAGATGTTCCGAGACCAGCATCTCCTCATAGAGGGGATTCGCCTCGGGAAGGTATCCCACCTTTCGCTTGGCTTCCGTGAGCTCCTCGGCGATGGGGCGACCCTCGAAGAGTACGGCTCCCCGGTCTGGCTGAAGAGTGCCGGTGAGCATTCGCATGGTAGTGGTCTTGCCGGCGCCGTTCGGGCCCAGGAAACCCACTACCTCACCCCGATCGATCTGGAACGAGAGGTCGTCAACGGCAACGAGTGAGCCGAACCGTTTCGTCACGCCCTCGACCGAAATCATGCTTTGCCTCCTTCACCCAATAGACGACCGCGTCGGGCTGCGGCGCCCGGCGCGGCTCGTCACCTAAGGGGTCAGGCCCGTACCGGCAGCCCGGCGCGTCAGGCAATCCGCTGATGTAAGGGAGAGCGCCGACGGACCGGAGTCCGCCGGAGCGGACGGAATTCTAGGGTGCCCTCCTGACCGTGTCCACCCCTTCCGTCGCTCTTTCGAGACCTTTCCGCCCCCTTCCGACACCGGGGACGGGGCAGCCCCGATCGCGGATCGCGGCCACGCAGCGACCGACCGCTCGCCTCCGCGAGGCTAACCCCCGATCAGACCCAGAAGCCACGCGCACACCAGGGCCCCATAGATGCCGAGGACGTACCCGGCAACGGCCATGAGAAGGCCTACGGGCGCCATGGCCGGATGGTAGACCCCCGCCACCACCGGAGCGGACGCGGCACCGCCGATGTTGGCCATGCTTCCGGTGGCGATGAAAAACAGGGGAGCCTTCACGAGGCGGGCGGCCACATAGAGCACGAGGAGGTGGATCCCGATCCAGAGGGCACCCGCGGCCAGGTAGAGGGGGGCGTCCAGCACGGCCTTCAGATCGGCCTGAGAGCCAATGCCCGCGAGCAGCAGATACAGCGCCGTGTAGCCGAAGTGCGACGCTCCGACGGTCTCCAGCCGCCGGATCCTCGTGAACGAGAGGAGAAGCCCGCCCGTCACCACGATGAGAACCGCCCACGTGGTGCTGCTGATGATTGTCGGGTCTCCCAGCCGGGGCAGTCGGTCCCCGAGCTCCACGCAGAGTACGGCTCCCGCGATGCCCAAAGCGATCAGGACGGCCACCTGTCGCATCTCGATGGCATGCCGCTCCCGTTGGAACTCCGCCAGACGGCGGTTGGTCTCCTCGATGGCTTCGGTCCGAGCCCGGGCCCAGCGGTCGAAGCGGCCCTGATAGGCGCTGAAGAGGAGCAAGACCCCCATCCAGCCGTACCCCACCACCGTGTCCACCACGATGATGGGGCCGAAGGCTGAATCCGGTGTCCCTACGCTCTCGGCGATGGCCACCATGTTGGCGGTGCCGCCGATCCAGCTTCCGGAGAGAGCCGCGAAGCCCATCCAGGCGTCCTCGGGAAGAAAGCGGCCGAAGGCGAGTAGAGCGATCGGACCGCCCACGATGATCCCCACGGTGCCCGCGACCACCATTAAGAGTGCCACGGGACCCAGGCGGCCGATGGCTTTGAGATCGATGGAGATCATCAGGAGAAGCAGAGCGAACGGGAGGAGATAGGCCGTGAGCCAATCGTAGACGGGCGACGATGAAGGCGTGATTCCCGCGGTGGTGGCGGCCATGGGAAGGAAATAGCAGAAGATCACAGGAGGCAGGTATTCGAAGAACTTCTCCAGCTTGGGGAGGCCCGAAGCCCAGAAGATGAAACCCACGAGAGCGGCCAGGAACGCCAAGACCGCCATGGGGTCGGTCAGGACCGGTTGAATCTGGCTCTCGGTCATGCGCTCCTTCCGGCTCGGATCCCCGGGTTCCACCCCCTGCGTCGGGCCCTCGCTCGGCCGTAGGCTGCGGCGCCCCCGCGATCGTCGGTCAGCCGCGAACAACCCAGCAAGCTGGCGAAGACACCGCGAACACACCACCCCTGAGGATCGGGCGCGTTCCCACAGCATGCCCGTGCGACTCCGAGCCGCGACGGCCGGTTCCGCTCAGGTGCCGGACTCGGCTGCCCGGAGGGCATTGGCGAGTCGGTGGCTCCGTCGCACAGGCTCCGGAACCCGATACCGCGGGCTGATCCGCAGGATCAGATCGACGGCGCTGGGGAGGTCCATGTGGTGACCGATAGAGACGTACACGGGCTGCACGCCGCTCCGGGTTCGCACCACCATCCCGATCACCTCTCCGGCATCCTGGAGCTTCGCGGTAGACCCCCGCTCCCAACCCACGGGACCGTGCCTTCCCACCAGGATCGACTTGGCGCAGCCGATGGACGGCACGTCGAAAGCGAGTCCCCCGTGGCAGGCCAGGCCGAAGCGGCGCGGATGGGCCAGTCCGTGGCCGTCGAAGACCACCACGTCCGGTCGTCGCGTCAGACGCCTCCAGGCAGCGGCCAGGGGCGGCAACTCCCTGAAGGACAGAAGCCCGGGAACGTACGGGAACGGCACCTCCTCCACTGCGGTCGACTCGTCTACGGACTCGAGCGTCTCCGCGTCGACGACCACGACCGCCGCGAACCCCCTTCGATCACCTCGATTGAGAGAGAGGTCGGCGCCGGCGACGAGCCGCGGCGAGAAGCCTGCTGGGGCCTGGCGGATCACCCGCTCTCGCAGCCGAAGCTGGTATGACTTCGCCTGGGCGACCGAGACCGAGCCCCAGGTGACAGGCGAGATCCCATCGACGGAATCGCCGTCAGGTTCGATATTCAGATCGACATCTCCTTGGCGTGCTCAGGCTCCGCAGCAGCTCCGGCGTCCCCCGCGGCAGGGTTCCCCTGTTGGGGCCGTGACCGGATCAGGGGGCGTGGCGTCGGGAGCACCGAATGTAGCCTGTCTCGCCGAGACCATCACCGAATGACGGCGATCCATGCGTTCAATGATGAAGCGAATCGGTCCCTGGCAGGTGCGGACACTGGCCCTGACCACGCTTATCGCCGGTCCGTTGATAGGGTGTTCGGAGGACGGGGCCGGACCCGGAGACCGAATTGTCGAGGGCGTCAATCTCGACGCACTCTTCGCCGAACCCACCGCCTCGGAGTTGGCAGCGGTCCGGACCGAATGGTCCACTCGCGACGTTTCGGTTCAGGGATTCAGACAGGAGGCCGAATCGGTGGTGTTGGTCGGGGAGTCCGAGGCCACGCTCCGGATCGTCTCCCATACTGTGGGGGGGGCCCGTCACTACGGCGCCATCGTGATCCCGAACGGGGCTCCTGCAGGGACCCTGCCGGTCCTCGTGTACGCCCATGGCGGGGACCAGGGGGTGGGCATCGAAGAACTCCTGCTACTCGCCGGATTCCTTCCAGAGGTCAGCCGTGGCTTCGTCCACGTGGTCCCGTCCTTTCGAGGGGAGTCTCTCAGCTTCCAGGGCCTCACCTTCGAGTCCGATGGGTCTCCCAGCCCCTGGGACCGGGACGTGGACGACTCCCTGGCTCTGTTGAACGCCGCTCTCCTCCACACGGAGCAGGTGGACCCCGCCCGAATCGGCGTCCTGGGCTTCAGCCGGGGAGCGGCGGTGGGCATGCTCATGGCCATCAGAGATCCGGGAGTCGACGTGGTGGTAGAGTTCTTCGGACCCACCGACTTCTTTGGTTCCTTCGTGCAGGACATCACGGAGGAGGCCCTGCGGGGTACCCTCCGGGATCTGCCCGGACTCGCGTACCTGAACGGGACGTTCATCCAGCCCTTGAAGAACGGCCTGCTCCAGATCGGGGACGTTCGGCGGGAGCTGGTCCGGCGCTCGCCGGTCCTATTTGTCGACCGGCTGCCTCAGCTCCAGGTCCATCATGGAACGGCCGATGTCGTCGTGGACGTGAGCCAGGCCGAGAGCCTGATCCATGCGATGGAGGCAGCCCAGAGGGAGACTCCCGGCTTTGAGTGGTACCTGTACCAGGGTGGAGGTCACAATCCCCTCTCGCTGCCGGGTAGCACGAACCGAGCCGCGGCGTTTCTGTCGCGACTTCTTCCGGCGCCCCCGACCCCGCCTCGTTAGTGGGACCCGTCCGGGCTTGCCCACCTTCTGAGACTGTTGGAGAGGGCCCGGCGGCGGCCTTATCTTCGGAAGCCATGCAGAGCTCTTCAGATTACATCGAGTGGATCCGATCGTCGGTGATCGGAGTGAACGAGGCGGTCCACGGCCCCTTCGGCCCCCGCCGGGTCACGTACGCCGACTACACGGCCTCGGGCCGGTCGCTGCGGTTCATTGAAGATTTTCTGCGAGATGCCGTCCTGCCTCTATATGCCAACACCCACACGGAGAGCTCGGGCACCGGCCTGCAGACCACACGATTCCGGGAGGACGCCCGCCAGATCATCCGGGAGTCGGTGGGGGCGACGGACGAGCACGCGGTAATCTTCTGTGGCTCCGGGTCCACGGGAGCCATTGACCGTCTGATCGGGGTCCTCAATCTCCGGCTTCCCGCAGATCTCGATGAGCGCTACGGGCTCTCGGACCGAATCCCTCCCGAGGAGCGTCCCGTCGTGCTGATCGGCCCCTACGAACATCACTCCAACGAGCTGCCCTGGCGGGAGAGCATCGCCGAGGTCGTCCAGATCCACGAGGATCTCCAGGGGGGAATCGACCTGGTCCACCTGCAGGAGGAGCTGATCCGCCATCGGGACCGGCCTCATAGAATTGGCAGCTTCTCCGCAGCATCCAATGTCACGGGCATCGTCTCCGACACCCGGAGAGTCTCCGCGCTGCTGCACCGCCATGGGGCCCTCTCCTTCTGGGATTTCGCGGCGGCGGCGCCCTACGTGAGCATTCGTATGGGGCCGAGCGACGAGAGCGAAGAGGGACGCTTGGCATACAAGGATGCCATCTTCCTATCGCCCCACAAGATGATCGGTGGGCCCGGTACCCCGGGTGTTCTGGTGGCTCGCCGGGAACTCTTCAAGAACCGGGTCCCGCACGTGCCTGGCGGGGGTACCGTGTGGTACGTGAACCCGCTGGAACACCGCTACCTCGACGATCCCGAGCTGCGGGAAGAGGGAGGAACCCCCGAAATCGTGGGCTCCATCCGCGCCGGTCTCGTCTTCCTGGTGAAACAGAGCGTGGGCGAGAGCCTCATCCGGGAGCGGGAGGAGTCGTTCATCCGGCGAGCCATCTCCTCCTGGAGGACGAACCCCAACATCGAGATCCTGGGGAACGTGGATGCGGAGCGGTTGTCCATCGTGTCGTTCGTCGTAAAGTGCGGCGAGCGGTACCTCCACCATAACTTCGTCGTCGCTCTTCTGAACGACGTGTTCGGCATTCAGTCCCGCGGCGGGTGCTCCTGCGCGGGCCCCTACGGCCACCGCCTGCTCGGCATCGACCTCGACACGTCGCGGGAGTTCGAGAGGGAGATCGGGCGGGGCTCGGAGGGAATCAAGCCCGGGTGGGTACGAGTGAATTTCAACTATTTCATATCCGAGAACGTCCTCGACTACATCCTGGAGGCGGTGCACCTCGTGGCCCGTGACGGGTGGCGGCTGCTGCACCAGTACGACTTCGACCCGGCTACGGGACTCTGGCGGCACACCCAAGGGCCGGGAGAGCCACCTCTTTCCCTCCGTGATGTCCGCCTCACACCCGAAGGGCTCGACTACCCCGAGCATCGCCACACCGAGCCGGAGAGCCGGCTGCCTCACTACCTGGAGGAGGCTCACCGGATCTTCGCCGAGGCCGGGCAGGGAGAAGGACGCGGCAGGGTCCAGGCGGAGCTCACCCCTGACTTCGAATACCTGCGTTGGTTCCCACTTCCCGGGGAGCTGCGGGAAGGCACCACGACGGGACCCGAATCCCGCTAGCGTGCCGTCGCCCGACAGAGGACAGGCTCGTCGCTCATCGGATCGGCCCCCAGGCGAGGGCCGCTCGCACCGTCTGGCAATGGATCTGCACGGTGTCGGCCTCCCGGCGTGCATAGCCCCCGGCCAGGGCCACGGCCACGGGAACGCCGGCGGACCGGGCCACGCTGAATACGAGCTCGTCTCGATCCCTGAGCCCCTCCATGGAGAGGGCCAGCCCTCCGAGCTGGTCCTGCCGGTACGGGTCCGCGCCCGCCAGGTAGAAGACGAGGTCTGGCCCATGGTCGGCCACAGCCCCGGACAGGCTCTTCTCCAGCACCTGCAGGTACTCGGCGTCGCCCATGCCGTCTGGCAGTCCGAGATCCAGATCGCTGGGAGGTTTATACCCCGGATAATTCCACTGCTGATGGGCCGAAAGGGTAAAGACCCGGTCGTCTCGTGAGAAGATGGACGCGGTTCCGTTCCCCTGGTGCACGTCCAGGTCCACGATGGAGGCTCGGCCGATGCTGCCATCCGCGAGGAGCGCCGCCACCGCGATGGCTATGTCGTTCAGAAGACAGAAGCCCTCTCCGTGGTCGGCGAAGGCGTGGTGGAAGCCCCCACCCAAATGCACGGCGATCCCCTCCTGGAGGGCGAGGCGGCCGGCGAGGATGGACCCCCCCGCGCAGAGGACCGACGCTTCACGGAGAGCCGGTGAGAAGGGAACCTCCAGCACGGCCCTCTCGAGCTGAGAGAGCCGGTCCTCCCTGATCTTCTCGAGGTAGCCTCTCGTGTGCACGCGGCCGAGATCCTCGTCGGATGCGGGCCGAGGAGTGAGGATGTCCTCTGGGCTCAGGGTTCCGTCTGCCACCAGCCGGTCCTTGACCAGGCGGTACTTCAGCGTGGGAAAGACGTGAGGTCCGATGTCCACCTCGTATTCCTCCGCCCAGATCACCGAAAGCCGACGCTGGAAACGTTCCTGGGAGTTCGTCCCCGAAGGCGTGCGGATCACGTCTTCTCCCAGGGGTCCTTCCGGCTCTCCGCCGTCCTCGCGACCGGACATCATCACTCCTCGGCTTCCGCAAGCAGCAGCCGGCCAGGTCGGCCCAGCCGGACCGGCCTGCCGAAGCCAGCTTCTCCCGGGTCAATCTGCCGGGGCCGACTAATCACGGCCAGCCTCGCCACGCAGCCTCTCCGGGGCCTGTCCGCCCGAGCACCCAGGGCCTGCATCGGCCACTCTGCTGTCTAGAGTCCCCCCCTCGGGGCACGACCCCACGGACGACGGGTTTCGATCCACCGGACGTTTTCTTGTCGTTGCATGATCCGGGCTCCATGTTGCGGTCGGCACACCCGTTCAACCGCGAGGCCCGAATGTCCACCACGATCGTTGGCCAGAGCGACCCGTCCACGTTCCTCCCGTCCCGGCGCCGATTCCTCGGGCAACTGCTCGGCGGAGCCGTCGCCACCTCGGCCCTGCCTTACGCGGGCGCCGCGGAAGAAGCGGAGATCTGGGCCGGAATCCCACGTGGCGAGCGCAGGCTGCCCTCTACACCGACGGGAGAGGCCCCGGACGAGGCGTTCTGGAGCCTGGTCAAGAAGCAATTCCCACTTCGCGACGACCTCGTTCTGATGAACGCGGCCAACCTCTGCCCGACCCCGTATCAAGTTCTGGAGGCCTCTCTGGCTCTTGGCCGGGACATCGACGCCGATGCGTCCCATCAGAATCGCGGCAAGTTCCGCGACCTGCACGAGCGGTCGCTGGGGTTGCTGGCTGAGTACCTGGGCGCCGATCCTGACGAGCTGGTCATCACCCGCAACACCACCGAGGGAAACAACATCGTTGTGAGCGGCCTGGACCTCGGTCCAGGGGACGAAGTGGTGATCTGGGATCAGAATCACCCCACCAACGCGCTCGCCTGGGACGTTCGGGCGGAGCGCCGGGGCTTCAGCGTAAGGAGGGTGAGCACTCCCCCGGAGCCGGCCTCCGGGAAGGATCTGATTCAGCCCTTCTTGGATGTGCTCTCGCCCAGGACTCGGGTGCTCGCCTTCTCGCACATCTCCAACGTATCGGGCGTGGCCCTGCCAGCCAGAGAGCTCTGCATGGCGGCTCGCTCCAGGGGTGTAATCACGCTCGTGGACGGGGCCCAGTGCTTCGGATTCCTGAACCTGAATCTCCAGGACCTGGGATGTGACTTCTACACGGCTAGCACCCACAAGTGGTTCATGGGACCCAAGGAGGTGGGGGTCCTCTTCGCCGGCAACGACCGGGCCGGCGACGTATGGCCCCTGATCACCGGATTGGGCTGGGAAGCAGTCCGGGAGCGGGGAGCCCGCAGATTCGGGGCGCTGGGGCAGCGAGACGATGCCAGGCTCGCCGCGGTGGCACGCGCGGTGGAGTTCCATCAGTCTCTGGGGGTGGAGCACGTCGAGGCCCGGGTGCGGGAACTCGCCTCGGCGGTGAAATCTGCCCTCCAGAGAGCCGTGCCGGGAGTCACATTCCACACCCCGCTGGACCCCGATCTCAGCGGTGGGGTGGTGGTCTTCAGCATCCCCGGTGTGGAAGCCCGCTCGGGGTTCGACGCGCTGTACCGGCAGCACGGGATCGGCGGCGCAGCGATGTCCGGTGATTTCGAGGGTATCCGCTTGTCCCCGAACGTCTACAACCTCCTGGAGGAGGTGAACCGAGTCGTAGAGGCCGTCCGCTCGCTCTGAGGCCGTCGCACGCGCACGAGACCTTCCCAGGTCAGAGGGATATTCCGCTCCAGCTTTCCAGGGGGTCCGTGGACCGGACCAGGTTCATTCCGGCTTCCGCGAATCGCTCGAACGCCTCGTTGGCGGGCTCGGTGAAGTCCACGACGCCGGGCACGACGACGGGAGAGGTACAGTCCTCCAGGATGAAGACCCTTTGAGCGAGACCAGGGTTTCTGGCCTGGATCTCGCCCAGCAGGTCGTGGATCGTCCAGGCCACGCAGTGGCTCTTGGCTTGGCCGGCGATGACCACGACGTCGAAGCTCAAGAGGCGGTCGATGAGTGGAGTGTTCTTCTCCGCGATCCGTTCCCCGTCCGGCCCTTGGAGCACCTCTGCGCTCAGGGCTGAGTAGTTCTCAGTCAAAGGGTTACCTCCCTTGACCTCGAAACGGGTTGAGATCGTGCGACCGATACTGTGAAAGAAGAGTGCTTCCTCGACAGCCGACACCAGCGCATGTCCGATTCCACCCAGCATGGCATGGTAGGGCCAGATCATCAGAGGATACCGCCTGGAGGCGAGTCTGCGGACGTAGTGAAGGACGTAACGGTCGAGCCAATCCCGATCCCCACTCCCCACCGAACGGGCCACGTCCGGGTTCACCCCCCACACCCCCTGCTCCAGGTCCTCCGGCGTGATCACCGTCGCCGCACCCTCCGGGTGCCCCCCGTGTTCGTCGACCCAGAAGGCGGGGTGGAAGATCTGAAGCGAGGCGTGTGTGTCCAGCGTCGCGGAGATCTCCGTGATCCGGTGGAGATTGCGGTAGATGAACTCACACAGCCGGATGTTGTCTTCCACCGCGCCCGTACCGGACCGACCTCCGACGAACAGCTCGAAGCCCGGGATGCAGAACGTGTTCTGGCAATCTACCAGCACAAGGGAAACGCGGATCTCGTCCGTGGAGGCAGGCCGAATCCCGTGTCGAACGGCCCATTCCTTGGCTTCCCCGGCTCGCTCTCGGTAGTCGACCCGCCAGACTTCACCGACTCTCTTCGGGTCGAAGTGGGACGGGATGGGCATCGGGGCCACCACCACATCTCCTTGGGAAGGTCTTCGTGCTTCGATGAGACCGAAGCTAGCAGCCTGAGAAGACAATGCACAGAAACGACCACTCCTGATTATATTGTTTCGCACTGGCTGCGAGTGGGAGCCCACGCGATCCTCTCCACCGTTCCGAGCAAAACCTGTTCAGCGATCGATTCGTCGCACCTCCGATTCAGCGAAACGTGCGGGTCTCTGGTACCAACGGTAGGCCGCCGATGCTGGACCTCCGGTGCGAGGCGGTTCGCCTGAGCCCTCCCGCGAGCGGCATGGGTCCGCGAAACCCCGAGCCGCTCCGCGCCCCGGTGGCGCGGATCGGAGCCAGGCCAGGTCCCTTCGTGAGGCAGATCCCGTGAACGACAACCCTCGCTGGGTTCACGACGGCAACGCCGCGGCCCTCACCGACCTCTACCAGCTCACTATGCTGCAGGCGTACGTGGAGGAGGGACTCGACGCGGAGTCCACCTTCGATCTGTTCGTCCGGACCATGCCCCGGACCCGGAACTTCCTGCTCGCCTGCGGGCTCGATGACGCGCTGCGTTATCTGGAAAGCGTGTCCTTCTCCCAGGACGTCCTCGAGTACCTCGAATCCCAGGGCCAGTTCTCCAGTCGGTTTCTGAGCTGGCTGGAAGGGTTTCGCTTCGAGGGAGAGGTCTTCGCGGTTCCGGAGGGTACGCCGGTATTCGCGGAGGAGCCAATCCTGGAGGTCGTCGCACCCCTCCCCCAGGCCCAGTTGGTGGAGAGCTATCTGCTCAACCAGGTCACCTTTCAAACCGTGCTGGCCTCGAAAGGGGCTCGTGTCGCGCAAGCCTCGGCAGGACGATTGGTGGTGGATTTCGGGATGCGGAGAGTGCACGGCACCGACGCGGCGATGAAGGCCGCTCGCGCATTCTACGTGGCGGGGATCGATGCCACGTCCAACGTCCTGGCCGGCAAGGTGTTCGGCATTCCCATCTCCGGCACGGTGGCCCACAGCTACATCGAGGCTCACGAAGACGAGCTGGACGCGTTTCGGTGTTTCACACGGATCTATCCCGATACCGTCCTGCTGGTGGATACCTACGACACCCTGGAGGGCGTGCAGAATGTGACGCGGCTGGCAGAGGAACTGGGAGACGATTTCAAGGTTCATGCGATCCGCCTCGACTCGGGCGACCTGGCACAACTGGCCCGGGACGCCCGGGCGATCCTGGACCAGGCCGGCCTGGAGGCCGTGGGAATCTTCGCCAGCGGAGGTCTCGAGGAGGAGCGTATCGCCCAGCTGGTACGATCCGGAGCCCCCATTGACGGATTCGGAGTTGGAACCAAGCTGGGCGTGTCGGTGGACTGTCCCATGGTGGACAGCGTCTACAAGATGGCTGCCTACGCCGGGGAGGGGCGGATGAAGCTTTCCGCCGGAAAGGCCACATGGCCCGGCCGCAAGCAGGTCTTTCGCGTGTGCCAAGACGGGGAGACCGTCCGGGACATCCTCGGACTTCACGACGAGCCCGTGGAGGGCACACCGCTCCTGCGGAAGGTCATGGAGGGTGGAGAGCGCCTCCCGGCCGGCCAGGAGGACCTCGAGCTCACCCGGGCACGGGCCGCACGGGAGATCGGTCGCCTCCCGGAACGTCTACGCGGTCTCGAGCGGGCTGACCCGCCCTTCGAGGTGCACGTCAGCTCGGGCTTGCTCGCCGAACGGGATCGAATCAGGGCCAGGCTGGAAGCCCGTGTGCCCGGAGAATGATCGAGCGATGCTCCAGACCTCGCGCATCCCGGGGTAACCGCACCCTGGGAGCCGCCCAGCGACACGCGGGCTCCGAACCGGGACGAGAACCCGCCCCGCCCTTCAGGCCAACGCGTTCTCCACGAGCTCTCTAGCCAGCCTCGGGTCCGCGCTTCCCCCGGTCTCCCGCATGATCTGACCGACGAAGAAGCCGATCAGTCCCGTCTTGCCGCTGCGATACTGCTCCACCTTGTCGGGGTAGTCCGAGAGGAGTCGATCGACCAGAGCCCGGAGAGCTGCCTCGTCCGTGATCTTCTCCAGACCCCGCTTTGCGACGATCTCCCTTGGCTCGCCCCCGCTCACGGCCATTTCTTCCAGGACCTCGCGGGCTGCCCGGCCAGAGACGGTATGGCCCTCCACCAGAGACAGCAGAGCCGCCATCTCCCGGCCGCCGAAGGGGAGCTCAGAGGGCTCGCGTCCTTCGAGGACCCGGGGGAGCTCGTTGATGATCCACTTCGCCGCTTCCCCTGGCGGAGCGCCGCTGGTCACTGTGTCCTCGAAGAAGGTGGCGATCGGGCCGTCCTGGGCGAGGAGCATGGCTTGGCCGCCTTCCAGGCCCAGCTCCTCGGTGTAGCGGGACACGCGAGCGGCCGTTTCGGCGGCGGACGCGCGGACCTCGGGCGGGGCTTCTGCGGACCCGCTCGTTGGCCTTTGTGTCGGACCCTCCACCACCTGGGCAGCCCTCGAATCCCGGCGCCCGGCCGCCGCCGAGCCCTCCAGGCGCCCGGGGCCGGCCTCTCTCCTGGACTGCACCTTGGCCCATGTGTCCCTCAGGCTCACGATCCGGTTGAAGACCAGCCGGTCGGGAGAGGAGTCCTCTGCGTCCTGCCAGAAATAGCCCAACCGCTCGAACTGATACCGGAGGTCCGCGGGATCACCGGCAACGCTGGGCTCGATCCGGCTTTCACCCAGGACGACCAGCGACGTGCGGTTCAGGTTCTGGGTGAAATCATCCCCCACCTCTACTTCTTCCGGGTCCGGGGTCCTGAACAGCCGGTCGTAGAGCCGAACCTCGGCGGGCAGAGAGTGATCGGCGGAGACCCAATGGATGGTCCCTTTGACCTTGCGGCCGTCCCTGGTGTCCCCCCCGTGGCTCCCGGGATCGTACGTGCAGCGCACCTCCACGACCTCGCCCGTCGCCGGGTCCTTCTCGAAGCCCTCGCACTTCACGATGTACGCGTAGCGCAGCCGAACCTCCCGCCCGGGAGCCAGCCGAAAGAACCCGTCCGGCGGGTCCTCCCGGAAGTCGTCCCGCTCCATGTACAACACCCTCGAGAACGGCACCTTGCGGCTGCCTTCCAGGGCGAGGTCGCGCGGGTAGTAGGGAGCGTCCAACTCCTCGACGGCGGCTTCCGGATAGTCCGTGATTACCATGCGGAGAGGTCGAAGAACGCACATCACCCGGGGAGCCACCCGGTTGAGGTCGTCCCGAACGGCGTATTCGAGCTTCCCGATGTCCACGCGGCTGTCCGCCTTCGCCACTCCGATCATGTCGGCGAACTGCCGGATGGCCTCCGGCCGCACGCCCCGGCGCCTGAGTCCGGCGATGGTGGGCATGCGGGGATCATCCCAGCCACTCACGTGTCCATCCCGGACGAGCAGGAGCAGCCTCCGCTTGCTCACCACCGTGTAGTCGAGGTTCAGGCGAGCGAACTCGATCTGTCGAGGTTGTGGCTGGGGCACTTCCACCTCCTCCAGGATCCAGTCGTACAGCTCCCGGTTGTTCTCGAACTCCAGGGTGCAGAGGGAGTGGGTGATGTTCTCAATGGAGTCGGACAGACAGTGGGTGAAATCGTATAGGGGGTAGATGCACCAACTGTCCCCCGTCCGGTAGTGGTGTGCGTGCCGGATGCGGTAGAGAAGCGGATCCCTCATGAGCATGTTGGGATGGGCCATGTCGATCTTCGCGCGAAGCACATGAGCCCCATCCGGGAACTCCCCGGCCCGCATCCGGCGGAACAGGTCCAGGTTCTCCTCCACTGGGCGGCTCCGGAAGGGACTCTCCGTCCCGGGCTCGGTCACGGTGCCACGGAGCTCGCGGATCTCCTGCTCGCTGAGGCTATCCACATAGGCCCTGCCCTTCTTGATGAGCACCACGGCATAGTCGTGGAGCCTCTCGAAGTAGTCGGATGCGTGGAAGAGCTTGTCGCCCCAGTCGTATCCCAGCCAGCGCACGTCTCGCTTGATCGCTTCGACGTAGTCGACGCTTTCCGTGAGCGGGTTGGTATCGTCGAAGCGCAGATGGCAGATCCCACCGGTCTCCTCCGCGATCCCGAAGTTGAGGCAGATGGACTTCGCGTGCCCGACGTGGAGGAATCCGTTCGGCTCGGGCGGAAAGCGGGTCACGACCCGCCCCCGGTGCTTGTCGGTGCGCAGGTCCTCAGCGACGATGGCCCGGATGAAATCAGTTCCTTCCGGGCGGGTGTCAGTGCGATCGTCCATCAAGGTTCGCTCGGGTCGGGTTATCGACTGTGACGGGCCCTTCGCGCGGGGTCCGACGGGAGACTGATCCACAACGCAGGAAGCTAGTCCATGGCAGCGCCAAGCTCCACCCTGCCCCTCGCACAAGCCTGCTGCCCGGGTCAGGTTCAGCTCGCCGGTGAAGGATCCGGCCCGAGATGAGCGCGTTAGCGTAGGATCTTGAGGAGGTACCGGATCCAGGCCCGATACTCGGAGAGCTGGTGCCCGAGGCGGCTCACGAGGCCATGGTCGCGATGCCCACCGGGCATGGCGTTTCTGTACGCCTCTGCCGAGCTCCAGGGACGTGCTTCACCATGTCCGCTTCGCCGGGGTCGGAGGGCCAGGGACCACAGTGACCGGGTGAGCGCCACCGAGGGGCAGGGCTGCGCATCGGCCGAGAACAGGGTGGTCGCGAGGTGCCGCTCGGCCACCCTCTTCACAGCTTCCGGACCCGGGAAGGCCAGGGTCTCGAGCACCCCTGCCGGCACCGGGAGCTGCACGAGAGCCCCGGCGAGACGGAGCGTCCAGTAGCAGCAGCTCTCGGCGCGTGCCTCGCCCGCCAGGTCCTTGACTCGCCGCCAGTCCACCTGCGTGGAGTCCAACACCGCGGCCAGATCTCTGAAGGTGGCCCAGCCCCGCGATTCGAAGGCGTGGGACCACGCCAGGTGGATGCAAAGATGGACGACCAGGTACTCCGGCGAGGGAGTCCACGCTTCGTCTGTCCCGAGACGAACTCGGTGGCCGGTCTCCCACACACGATCCACGTCCAGGCGAAACGGGCTGTGCGGTGGAAGCATGGCCGTATGGAGCTCCAGGCAGGTCTCGGTTCCGCGGGTGTCGAGAAGAGGACGAAGGTGATGATGTCCATGGTAGAAAGGGTCGGCGGGTCCCCGCTCCCACTGTTCCCAACCCTGCCCCTCAAGACGAGACCACGCCGCAGATGCATCCTTCTCGTGAACGAGCAGATCCAAATCCAGCATGGGCCGCTCCACGAACGACCCGTACACGGTAGTCCCCAGGGCCGCGCCCTTCAGGAGCATCACCGGGATTCCCTGCTCCGCCAGTCTGGTCACGGTCTCACGAAGGAGCTCCTCCAGCGCGGCCATCCTGAACTCGGACACCATGGCAACTCGCTGGAATGCGGACCCCACCTCGTCCGGAATCCGGCGAATCCCCTGCTCTCGCAGAGCCTTCCAGACCACGGGGACCGCCCGTTCCCGCTCCGACAGGCGCAGCAGCAGGCCCCAGTCCAACTCCTCCTGAGGGTCCTCGAACAGGTACGCGAGCCGCTCCGATCCTGCGACCGTGGCCAGGAGGACTCGGGCCTCCGGGGAGAGCAGGGAGAGCGTGGAGCCGCGAGGCATCGGTGGACCTCAGTACTGCGTGAGCGAGCCGACCCGGCGGGCGTAGCGATAGGACGCCGAGAATGCGACTGCACTGAGCAGGGACAGAACCACAATGAACGCGCCCAGGATCATGAGGTCCGTACGGACCCAGAGAAGCGACCGCCCCTCCATCAGAACCGGTCGGAGGGCCCGCAATCCATACGTCAGAGGGACGGCGTGCGAGACGTCCTGGATCCACGATGGAATCACCCGAGTGGGGTAGTACACGCCGCCAAGAAGCCCGGAGATGGCGACCACCGCGCCGGGGAACGGGCCGGTGGTTCGCACGGCGAGGACCGCGGCGGCGCCCAGCACTCCCATGGGGAGATAGGCGAGAATGATGAGTGCGATGATCACCCCCGCCGCCGCCAGTTGGGTCCAGGCGATCTGTGCCCCGAGCACCCACCCGGTCAGGAGGAGAACGAACGCTCTGAGAAGGGTCCACAGCAACCCGAAGCCCCAGAGGCCGGCAAGGAGAGTGGGAAGCCGGGTCGGCGTGCTGAGCAGCACTTCCAGCGTGCCCGTGGTGATTCCGCCGCTGATCTGTCCAGGAAGAGCGTTGACGGCGTTCCCCACGAAAGTCAGCGAGATCATCCCTACCACCAGGAACCCGAAATACTGACCTCCCTCGCCACGGATGGATTCCGCCATGACCGGCTGAAGCGCATCGGCAATGAAATAGACCGGAACGATGGAGCCGATCAGGGCCGCGAAGGAGAACGCGATCCGGACCCGGTAGCTGGCAGCGGTCAGCCACCGAGCTCTCGTCAACGCCCAGATCTTACCCATCACCGCCTCCACCACGCAGCGTCACGATCCGGGCGAGAAGGTCGGGAAGGCTCGGCTCGATCCGTTCGAAGCGCGAAACCTGCATCCCCTCGTCGGTCAGCGCCGACAGGAGTCGGGCCGCCTGATCGGGTCCGCCAGGAATGTCCACCTCAAACGAAATCCAACCGGGATCCTCCGCCTCCTCAGATTCCCCCAACTGCAACCCCATCCGCTCTACCACCGCGGCCGGCCCGGGCTCCGGGCTGCTCCGGGTCCAGAACCGGTAGCGATGGTCTCCCGCCAGTCGGCCTAGCTCGCGACCGCTTCCGGTAGCCAGGAGCCTGCCTTCGTGGAGAACCGCCAGCCGATCGCACAGCCCCAGCGCTTCATCGGGGTTATGGGTGGCGAGAAGCACGGTGCAGCCCTGTCGCCCCACGATCTCGTCCCGAAGCCTCTCACGCAGGCCCCGCGCCGAAATGGGGTCCAGACTCCGCGTGGGCTCGTCCAGGAGCAGCACCTTGGGCCGAGATAGCAGTGCTCGGGCGATGAGAAGCCGCTGTCTCATCCCGGAGGAGAAGGTTCCGACCATTCGGTCTTCGGTATCCAGTAACTCCACCGCTTCCAGGACCTCGCCGATCCGAACGTCCACCTCCCTGGAGCGGAGTCCGTACAACCAGGAGAAGAGCCTGAGGTTCTCCTGGGCCGAGAGCCTCCAGTACAGGCTTCGCTCGTCCGGGATGACCGGGTTGAGGACGCGCTTCACGCGGCCAGGCTCGAGAAGAACATCGTGGCCGAGCACCGTGGCCCCACCTTCATCCGGCCAGACCAGTGTCGCCAGAATCTTGAAGAGGGTCGTCTTCCCCGCCCCGTTGGGTCCCAGAAGACCGAAGAGCTCCCGGGGCCGCACCGAAAGCGAGACGTCGGAGAGAACGGTCTTGGTTTCCCGGCTGAACGGGTGACGCAGGACATCACCCCACGTCCGGCGGACGGGGAAACGTTTGGTGAGCCCCCGGATCCCGATGGCCACCTCGGAGGGGTCCGGCCCGTGGGGAGCGGTGTGATGCCCCCCGGCCTGCGCCGTGGTCACGGAGTGCCAGCCGAAACCGCCGCCTCCAGCGCATCGTCCTGATGCCACGACAAGAGCGTGTCGGTGGCCTCATCCAGCCCGTCGAAACCCCAGGGCAGCTGTAGACCGTACACAGCCGTCTGACTCGCGAGGGCCGTGGCCAGCTCCAACACCGTGACCGCTTCGGTACCCCCGAGTACGCCTCCGAGCTTCGTGTGGCTGACCAGGGCCAGCGCCGCGGGAACCGCGGGAATGCGCTCGCGGGAGACGGAAACCACCCCCGGCTCAGCCTTTCTGGGCGCGAGGAGGTAGAGGGCCGCGAGGGGAACCGGGTCCAGGCAGATCTGGTCCCGCCCGAACTGGGTCACCTCCAGCTTCATTCCGATGGCCGACGCTTCCTTCCCAGGCACCTCGGCGACCCGGGCGGCGGAATCCGAACGGAGCCGAATGGCATGGACGCCTGGGAAGGCCAGGGGGGGATCACGGCCCACGGGAAGCGTATCGTCGGTGATGAGCCGTCCTCCCGCTCGCACCAGGGCCATGGCCAGGGTGGACTTCCCGTAGGATTTCGGCGCCAGGAAAGCTACCGCCTCCTCTCCCAGTGCCGCCGCGCTCCCGTGAAGGCACAGGATGCCCCGCAGGTGCAGCGCCAGAGAAAGCACACGGCCCAGGAGAAGCTGCTGTGCCGCTTCCAGGGATGCCTCCGGGCCGGGGCACCACAGGATGTTGGGTCCCTCCCGGGCAAGCTCGTAGGTGCCTATATGATGGAAGGCCAACCGGTACGCGGTGGCCGAGCGGTGGAGGGCGGCGCGAATCGGTCTCCCCCGGTACCATCCGATCTTCTCCTCGCCCACAGGAGTCGCTCCGTCCAGTGGTGGGAGATCACGGACCTCGCGCAGGATCCAGTCCGGCTTTCGGCCCGCGGACCCGGGAAGTGCAGGAAATTCCATCGACGTACGGAGAACTCCGCCGTACACCCGATAGTCATGCATGCGTTGTTCGGATGCCCGGGAGGTCCCCATGTCGGGGACCTCCCGGCAGACGGTCTTCAGGACAGGGCATCAGGTTGCCCGCCATCGCCACCATCTGGGGGCTCGGTCACTGGGGGTGGTGGAATGACACTGCCATCACTGATGATGGACAACCCCCGGGTTAACTCCCGAAACGTGCCGAACCGCCGCACAGAGGGCTTCTCGTACAACGAATTACCCTCCTCTTTGGGTACGGGCATCTGGCCCGCTCAGGCTGCGGCCCCCGTGGCCGCCGCGTTCACATCTCGGACTCCAGCGTCGTGTCGCATCCCGCGGGGGTCCGAGACCATCGTAGTCTCGCCGAGCTCCCGGCCTCTCAGCCAGAACTCGGTTCTCATCACGTGAAAGAGCGACGCCCACGTGGAAAGCGGGCGACGATCCAGGATATCCAGCTCGGAGTGGAGCTTTCCCTCATCCACGATTCCCAGATCAGCGAGACGGAGGCTCGACGAGCGCAGCTCGCTCAAGAGGAGTGGATACTCCTTCTCCATCCGTCTCCGGACGAACCGTTCCGTGGTGCCGGTGCGGCGTGCCCGAGGCGCGAGGACCTCTCCGGGCAGAACACCGTGCATGGCCGCCCGAAGAAGACGCTTGCTGTCGCGTCCGCTATTGCGGTCCGATGCGGGGCGTGAGAGAGCGAACTCCACGACGCGACGATCAAACAACGGGGCACGCAGCTCCACCCCACAGCCCAACAAGGACCCCGCCATGTATCCCCCGCTCCAGCCGTTGAGGGGAGCTGTGGCGAAGATCCTCGTCTCCGCGTCGGCGTAGGACTCTCCTGGACTCCGCGCCACGGCAGCCTCACTCCGGTCCAGAACGCCCGAGCTCTCCAGAAAGCCGCCGTGCATCCACGCCGGGATTGGCGAGGCAAGGTAGTGAGCCCCGGTTCCGAGCTCCCGGGAGCCATCGAGCCTATTGACGATCGACGCCGGACCGGAAGGAAAGACCGCGAAGCGCACCCCATGCCGGATTCCCAGCTTCCGCTTGGCCCAGAGGTTGCGCCCAAGGCTCCACCATCTCCCTCCGCGAAGGAGATCGGCCAGGACCACGTCCGAGTTGCGGAAGAGCTGGTCCCCGCCCGTCCCCGTCAGGGCAATACGAGCGTCCACCGCCCGCGAACCCACAGCGAGGGATTGGTTCCAGAGCTCGAACAGATGGGCCGGGGGTCGGTCCGCGTTTCCAGCCGCTCTTCGGGCCAGCCCTTCCACCAGAGGAATGTCCTCCGAGCTCAGCCATTCCACGCGGGCGTCCCACCGTTTCGCCACCGCGCGAATGAGGTGGTCCTCGCGGCCCGGATCTCCCTCGGGGTAGCTTATGGAGACGGGAATCACGGCCTCTCGATCCGACCTGGATCGAAGCGACGCACACGCGGCTCCGAAGACTGCTGTCGAGTCGAAGCCACCGCTCATCCACACGGACGTGGGCCCTTCCCGGGACAGTCGGGTGTGCGTGGCCTGCTCGATCAAATGCCGCAGAGTCTCCGCGGCCTGATCGCAGGGCATCTTCCGGTCCGCTTCGACCACCGTGGGCTCCCAATAGGGGGTGGGACCTCGCGTCCGACCCCCTTCATGGGTCAGGACCGAGGCCGCAGGCACGGCCTTCACCGCCTGGTAGCAGGTGTTCTCGCCCAAGCACCAGAAAAGCCCGGCCGCTTCTGCCCCAACCGTGGTCCGGTCCAGGTCCTGGGAACAGTCGGGATGAGCCAGGACCGAAGATTCGCTGGAGCCAACCACCAGCGTCGCTCCCAATTGCGCGAAGTACAGCGACCGCCATCCCACGATGTCTCGGGCCACCAGCGCTCTCTTCCCTCCTCCATCCCACAGCACGAAGGAGAAATCCCCTTCGAGTCTCCCGACCCCGTCGTCTCCCCACGCCTGGTAGGCAGCGAGAACCAGTTGGGCGGAGCTCTGGCCAGCCGGTTCGACCCCCCGGGAGCTCAGTCCTTGCAGAAGGTCGCGCCGGTGGTAGATGGACGCATCGGCCGCTACCGCTACGTCCCCGTGCCGAGCCAGGGAGACCGGGCCGCCAAAGTCGGGGTTGCTCTCCCACTCGAAGCGGGAAACCGCCAGCACGGCGTCTTCAGCCCGCATCACTTCTCGCTGGTCGTGACCACGCCATGACATGCGGTTCAGCATGGCCTGAACCACCTCGTCAGGAAGCCTTCCCTGACCCGGTCCGAAAATCCCGAGGATCGCGGTCAAAACTCGATCAGACGCATGTCGCTTACCGGCTCGAACGACCGGACATGCTCCTCCGTGTCACCAAGGATCTCTCCTCCGACCTCCACCCATGCGTGGGCCTTGAGGGAACCGCCTGCGAGGGATGCGCCAACGCGGACGATTCCGGGCCCGATTCCCCGTCTCGCCAGCATTCGCTGAATCGCGATGGCCTTCACGAGGCACGTAGGTCGTCCGAGCCCGTTCTCGACCACCCTCTCCACCGCGAGTGCCAGCTCCCGGGCTCGTTTCAGCTGTTCCGGTTCCAGCAGTTCGACCTCCTCCGCTCCCTGATTCTCGATGAGGGTTCCGATGGGCCGGGACCGCACGGAGCGGCGAGAGCTCAGCAGAGCCCACTGGGCTTCGAGCAGGTCTCTGAGCTCGGCCGGGCCGAGCCGAAAGAGCTTACCTGCTTTTCGGAGCGTGAAGCGCGCCGGCACGGCTGGGGTCTCGAAGGTCCAGCCCCTCAGCTCACAGGACCGGGCGCTGCGGCTGAAACCGACTGCTCGGCAGATTCCTCGAGCAAAACGAGCTCGTACGTTTCCAGCTCTCTCATGAGCTCCGTTACGTCCTGTCGGATCGTCCCCAGCTCCACGCCAGGGTGGAGCTCCCCGAGCCCGACGCAGAGGCTTTCCAGCTCCGCACCGCCGGACCCCATGAGCTCCCAGACCTGCGCGCCCACTGGATTCAGCCCGAAGTAGATCTCCTGCTCCGTGTGGAGCAACACGGCGCCTTCGGAGACGGTTCGAAAGACGACTCCAGGATGCGGCCTCGCGTACATGGTCAGTGTGTTCCCGTTCCCGTTTCGAGGGCGTGTCCTCATTTGTTTCTAACGGTCAGCCCCCGACTCCTGCAATAGGTATGCCCCCATCCGGCGGGCAGAAGATCGCCCTGCCTCCGAGCTGCGGGACCCCATGATTCGCTGATCATCCGCCGACTCTCCTCCATGTACCGTTGCGTAACCGCAACAGATCCGCCCCCATTCGTTCCAGCCAACCTGCAACGGATCGTTACGGGGGCCCCAGCGGTGTCAGGGACCCAGGAGGATGCGGAACCGTGGCCAGTCGAGGATCGAGGGAGGACTAGAGAAAGCGCTGGAACAGGATCATCCCGAAGAGGCTGACGCTCACCAGGAGGCCCACCGCATGTCGCCGTCCGTCCTGATATGCCTCGGGCAGAAGATCGTACAGAACCATCAGGATCATGGCCCCCGCAGCGAACCCCATCGCGTAGGGGAGCGCCGGTCGAAACGCCTGCACGAACAGGTAGGCGGGCACCGCCATCACGGGCTGAGGAACTGAGGAGAAGATGCTCCACCCCGCGCAGGCCGCCAGGCTCATCCCCTGAGGACGCAGCACCGCGCTGATCGCCAGCCCCTCGGGGATGTTGTGGACCGCGATCGCTGCGGTCACGAAGGCCGCGAGCGCGATCCCTCCGGCGAAGGCCGAGCCGACGGCCACGCCTTCCGAAAACGAGTGCACGGTCATCACCAGAACCACAAGAAAGGTGCGCCGAGCTTTCAGGCCCGTGAGGGTACCGATCTCCATCTCGCTCCCCTCGAGGGCCTTCGAGGCGGCGAGCACGAACAGGACTCCCACATTCGCCCCGACCAGCGTCTGCCACACTCCACGTGCCGTTCCTTCGGCGACCAATCCGAACGCGGCTCCCAGCATCAGGCCGGCCGCCACGGCATTTGAGTATGCAGCGGCCGGAGCCGTGACCCGCTTGAAGAACAGGAACGGGAGGGCCCCCAGGCCCGTCGCCAGAGCCGTGATGGATGCGAACAGGAAGACCAGGAAGACCTGGTTGCCGCCGGCTTCCTGGACGACCGCTGCTTCCATCACAGGATGACGCCTTCGAGAAAGGCGATGACTCCCATGGCCAGACTCGTCAGCAGCGCGATGCTGGGGTATCCGGCCTGCCGGTAGCCCTCCGGAAGCAGCTCGACCATTACCAGGTACACGAAGGTTCCCACCGCGAAGCCCAGGGTGGTCTGCAGCAGTCCTGGAGCGGAGGTAAGGACGGCCAGAACCACGATGGCCAGCAGGATCTGGCCGATTGAGGTGGCCACGGCCAGGGTCGCCGCCTGCAGCAGGCCCACCTGCCGGCTGCGAAGCACCGCGCACAGCACGGTTCCCTCGGCGACGTTGTGCGCTGCGAGCACGAAGGCGGTGAAGACTCCCAGGCGCAGGTCCACAACCGCCGCGACCCCAATGGCGACGCCCTCCGTTGAGGAGTGAAGGCTCTGGGCCAGGAGTACCTGGTATCCGTACTCGGGGCTAGGGTCGTCCAGGCGGTTGAGCTCGAGCTCCGACGTTCCGGCAAAGCGGTGGGTCCAGAATACGAAAAGGACCCCGAGCATGGCGCCCCCGGTCCACTGGAACGGGTCCCCCGAGAGCCCGGCCATGCTGAGGGCGTACGCCACACCGAGCATGAGGCCGGCGGCGATGGAGTTCGCCCACCCCAGCATGAGGAGAGGAGCGCGTTCCCGGCGAGCCAGGGGGAGCGCGCCCACTCCCGAGGCAAGAGCTGCCACCGAGGAGCAGAAAAGGATTGTCAGCGTGCTATCCATGGCAGCCTTCCAGGAGCCGAGCGAGCAACGCGCTAAGGGTAGCGGTTGGCCGGGCGGGCGCAACGGTTCCCGTCACCCCGCCACAACGCACGGTGCTTCCCCACCCACGACCGCCACAGGAGCCGGGATCAATCGGGGTCACAACGCGGATCTCGTGTCCCCACAGCCCGGGCGGGACTCACGAAGCGGGATATCGGGCGGTCCCCCCCGTGCGGCGCGGGTCGGACCCCAGACTGAAGCCTCCGCGAGGGTCCCACAGGGTGGCGGCGACTCCTCCGAAGTACATCGACCGTCCGTCGAACCGCCGTTGCGGAACGTCCAGCGCATCCACCGGCAAACCGGCCTCGTAGGCCACCCGGTACCCGTCATCCAGTAGCTCAACGTGAAGGCGCGGGCTCCCGATCGCCTCCTCCAGCGTCATCCCGAGGTGGGCGAAGTTTATGAACGTCTGTTGGATCGCGGTGGGGATGCGATCCGCCCCCGGAGAGCCGAACGCCAGTACGGCTCCTCGTGTGCTTCTCGCGACGCTCGGCGCCATGTTCGAGGCCAGGCGGCTTCCCGGCGGCCAGGAATGGTAGCCTCGTCGATTCAGCTCCAGCTCGCCCAGGCAGTTGTTCATCCAGATGCCGGTGCCAGGAGGCATCACGCCCGATCCGTATCCGGTGGAGATACTGAGCGAGCACGCCAGTCCACCCGAGTCCACCGACGAGACCTGGACCGTGGAGGGGGACCGGAGATGTCTCCGCAGCTCCCCTTGCGTGGCGTCCTCGACCAGACGCATCACTCGATCCGCGAGATCTGTGCTCCGGTCGATGTGGGCGCGGCGATAGTCCAGCACCGCATGTTGAACCCGGATCAGGTTCTCGATCTCCTCGGGTGACCATCCGGAGCGGGGCCGCCCCTCCATTAGAAGCAGCATGGCGGTGAGGGCGCCTCCCCCTATGGCCGGCGGCGGATTGGTCGCCAAACACCACTCGTCCACGTCAACCTCGAGGGGGGCCCGCAGTATGGCTTCGTAGCGGGCCATGTCCCGTCGGGTCAGAACCCCGCCGCCCCCCACGATGTGGTCGGAGATCATCTTCCCGAGCTCACCACGATAGAAGACCTCCACGCCCTCGTGCCCGATGACCTCGAGACTCTCCGCCAGATGGTCGACGCGAATCGTCTCGCCCGCTTCCCTCAGCCTCCCCGACTCGTCGTGCAACGCCGCGAAGCTCTGCGGGTGCCAGCCATAGATGACCTCGCCGGAATGCCTCAGATACTGGTGCGACGCGTCCGGAAGCGGGAAGCCGTCCCGAGCCCACTCCCGCGCCGGTTCAACCAGCATCTTCCACGGAACCCTGCCGAATCGTCGGGACGCCTCCCCGAGCGCGGCCAGGGCTCCCGGTGTGCCTACTGAACCGTGGCCGACGGTGGTCTCCACACCCCCACCGTACGTCAGGTGGACCCTTCTGCCGCCCTGACCGAATTGCTCCGGCGGCAACCCCCGGCCGGGCATCTCCACGTATCCGTCGATGGTGACCGGCTCTCCCTGCGATGGCCAGACGGTCACAAACCCCCCTCCCCCCAACGCACAGATGCCCGGCTCCGTCGTCAACGCGACGAGCATGGAGGCGATGGCCGCGTCCGCAGCGTTTCCACCCTCGGCAGCGACCCTCGCTCCCGCGTCCGCAGCAATCTGCGAGCTGGCGGCGACGGCAACAGAAGACATGTCCCGAAGTTCGTCTGGAACAGGGTCTTCGACAAGCGGGTCCGCACCGTATCCAGCGAAGGGACATTCCCGGGAGAGGTGGCGGAAATGAGGAATCAGCCCCAACTTGTAGCGATTTTTTCGCTGGAACCCGGTCCAGCCCCGGCTGGTTTTCCAGGGAGGACCGAGCCAACCACACATCCGGATTGCCTATGACCACCGCGAAGTCTGGAGCGGCCACGGGCTGGGCCGACAAGCAGTTCTTCGGCCACCCGAGGGGATTGGCCACGCTGTTCTTCACAGAGCTCTGGGAGAGGTTCTCGTACTACGGCATGCGGGGGATCCTCGTCCTGTTCATGGTCGCCGCAATCCAGACGGGCGGCCTGGGGATGACCACGGGCAAGGCCGCCGCCATCTACGGGCTCTACACAGCGGGAGTCTACCTGATGGCCCTGCCGGGGGGATGGGTGGCCGATCGGCTGATCGGTGCGCGAAACGCGGTCTTCGTCGGTGGGCTCTTCATCGCAGCGGGGAACTTCAGTCTGGCCATTCCGTCCATCACCACGTTCTATCTGGGGCTGGTCCTCATCGTTATTGGCACGGGTCTCCTCAAGCCCAACGTCAGCGCCATCGTGGGCGAGCTCTACCCCGAGGGCGGGGCACGGCGGGATGCCGGCTTCTCCATCTTCTACATGGGGATCAATACCGGAGCGCTCATCGGACCTATCATCACGGGATTCCTGGGCGAGCAGATCAATTGGCACCTGGGATTCCTGGCCGCCGGCGTCGGGATGGTACTTGGGCTCGTCCAGTACAAGTTGGGCGGCAGACTCCTCGGCGAGATGGGCCACTTCAAGGAGGAGGCCCGGAAGACGAGGTCCCAGGCCATGCGGCTCTTCTCATACGGTCTCGGCGGCCTGCTACTGTTCGTGATCCTCTTCGCGTTCCTGCAGACCTCCGGGATCACCAGCCTCGGGCTGGAACGGGCGGCACAGGCCACAGGCGTGCTCATCATGGCCATCGCGGTCGTCTACTTCGTCTCCGTTCTGCTCTTTGGTCACCTGGATGGCGACGAGAAGAAGCGGGTGGTGCTCATCTTCTTCCTCTTCCTGGGCGCCGCTATGTTCTGGTCCGGCTTCGAGCAGGCCGGATCGTCCATGAACCTGTTCGCCGAACGGTACACGGACCGGGTGGTCTTCGGCTGGGAGGCTCCGGCAAGCTGGCTTCAGTCGGTGAACCCCCTCTTCATCATCATTCTGGCACCGGTAGCCGGGTGGCTCTGGGTGGCCCTGGGGTCGAAGGATCCCTCCATCCCCGCGAAGTTCGGAATCGGACTGATTCTGCTGGGAGTGGGGTTCTTCGTCCTGGCCTGGGGATATGGATCCTACTCGGAGGGGAGCCCGGTGAGTCCCATGTGGCTGGTGGTCACGTACTTCCTCCACACGAGCGGCGAGCTGGCCCTGAGCCCCGTGGGCCTATCCAGCGTGACCAAGCTGTCCCCCAAACGCCTGGTGGGGCAGATGATGGGAATCTGGTTCATGGGCTCGTCCCTGGGGAACCTCATCGCCGGCCTGGCGGCCGGTCAGCTGGAGACCATGGAGCCCGACCAGCTCTTCCGCTCGGTGGCCATGATGGTCATCGGTGCCGGGCTGCTGTTCGTGATCTTCAAGAACCCCGTCAAGAAGCTGACGGCGGGGGTGCGCTAGTGATGCGCTAGTGACCCGTCGCAGAGGTCTGGTAGCCACGGAGAGCGTGGAGGCGCCCGACTCAGCAAGGCGGGACGAGCCGAGCGGACCAGGCGTCAGTGGAGCGAAGTGACCCGCGACGCAGACTCGGGAGACGGCTCGGTCTGCCAGGTCTTCCGCACCGTTCTCCCGAGCGAAGCGCATCCAGCAGGAATCCACCTCGAGGATCCGGTCGTCGGAGGAGATGCGGTGGGCGAAGTGGTTGCCCACCATCTCGCTCTCCTGAAGTCGGTCAGAACCGGATCGTGTAGTTCAGCTTGGTGGTCGCTCCGCGGGAGAGCGTGGTCATGTCCCCGTCGAGGAACCGGTCGCCGCGGTTCTGCCAGTTGTGGGTGTACACGAGGTAGAGGTCGTTTCCCGGCCGGATGATCCACCGCGCCCTCGCGTAGAACCCCACCACCTCGCTGACGTCGTCGTACTGGAGATTACCGCTCACGGAGGTCCAGGGACTGATGTCCCATCCGCCCTCGAGCCTGACGAGGTTGGTGGTGAAGGCCCCCTGAGGCAGTGTGACATCGTTGTGCTCGTACCCTGTGGATACGGAGAGGCCGGGATTGGGGCGGAAGGTCATCTCCCCACCCGCACTGGTTCGGTCCCCGCCCCAGAACCCCCCCCGGCTCGCCCGGCCCCTCAACGACAACTTCCGTCGGCTCGCCGTCCCACCGTTCAGCGATGCCTCCCAGACCCCGTATTCGCCGCCCGGAATGATGATCCCATCACGGATCTCGAATTCTTCGTCCAACCCCTCGAACTGGCGCGACACCTGGAAGGTCACCCGGTCTCCGCTTTCGAACTCCAGGCCCAGGAGGTCGAACTCCCAAATCCGCTCCTCCACGGAGCCTGTGGTGAGGTTGGTCAGGTAGCGGAAGAGGACCTGGAAATCGAGCTGCCGAAGCCATGGAATAAACTCGGGTCGTGGGTGCCAGCCGACCGACGGCTCCACACGACGAAAGTCGTTTCGCGTGACGAATCCCGCGGCCGGATCGTATTCCTTCCCGAACTCCCGGTAGGAGAGGTGTCCCCGCCAGATGTCGTTGGGAAAGTTGACCCGGATCCCCCGAGCAGTCAGGTCGGATAGCGACCTCTCCTCTCCGTCGTTCTCGGGGTCCGAGTTCCACACCAGGAAAGCCTCGAACTCGAAGTTCTTATCACCGAAAAGGCGGGACGTGTAGAAGTCCAGGTCCACCCCCGCCGTGTGCCGGTCCGCCGGAATGAACCCCGAGGAGTCCGCCGAGGTGGCGCGGCGCGTGTAGATGGCGCCCACGGTAGACTGCTCGAAGATCGTCCTCTTCACCCGGGCCACAGTGAAATCCTCGCCCGGGATACCGGCGCCGCCGCCCGTACTGATCTGCTGCAATCCGAGCTCGTATCTTCCCGCCTGTCCCCCGAGCCTCACCCCGTAGCGGAGGGGGACCTGCTCTCCATCCTCGAGTCCGATGCGTCGGCTGAAATAGGGACTCGGTCCGCTGCTGGACGCGAAGCCGTAGACCCCGGAGCCTTCCAGGAAGAAATCCCGCCGCTCCGGAAAGCGGAGGGGAAAACGGGTCAGGTTGACCCGCCTCTGGTCGGCCTCCACCTCCGCGAAGTCCGTGTTGACGCTCACCGCAGCCCGGAGGCTGGGGGTGATGTTGTACGAGAGGTCAAGACCCAGATCCTTCGGATAGCTCGTGGGTTCTGTCTCCTCAGGCACGTTCCGCCATGACGCGAGAGCATACGGCTTCGCCTCCAGACCCAACCCCTGGGACATCCCTCCCAGGCCCGTGAGCTTCCCGGCGTGCACGGGCCGCGTGAGCTGCTGATTCCTCCGGTATCCGCTCCACACGATCTCCTCGTTCCTGCGGCGGATCGTCCGTTGGAAGTTGATTCCCCAGGTGTCCAGGGAAGGATCGAAATTCAGTGTTCGAAACGGGATCCTGATCTCCACGGACCAGCCGTCCGGTCGCCTTGCCGATCGCACCTCCCAGACGCCGTCCCACGACTTGTTCACACCGAAGCCGCCCCCTCCACCTCCACGCCCACTCCCCCCTCCTCCGCCGATGATCCCGTCGCCCATGAGCCCCGCAGGATTGGTCTCGAAGAAGTACCCCGTCCGGCCATCCCCGAACGTGTCCAGGATCCACATGAAGCGGTCGTCGGTGGTGAGGAAGGCATCCCTGCGCTTCTGATATGCCAGGATGCCCGAGGGTTCACTGTCGTAGAGAACCGCACCGATGTAGAGATCGTCTCCGTCCAGCAGGACCCTCACCTCGGTGCCCTCACTGGGGATCCCGCCCTCGATGGGCTCTCGCTGCCGAAACCCGGTAGCAGGGATCGCCCGGACCCAGGCCTCTTCATCGAGATTCCCGTCCAGGCGTATGGATTCGCTCCCGGGAATCTGCGAAGCCTCCAGAACCGGCCTGCCGCCTGGGCCTCCATCTCCCTCCGCCGTGCCACCGGCTTCCTGAGCCCATGCGGTTCCCGCAGCCAGGGCCAGGGCCATCAGCGAGGTTCCCGCCACTCGCCTCATCCCGGGGGCCGCCACACTCCAGGGTGGGATTCTTCTCAACTCGCTCATCGGTTCCCTTCCAGAGGGCGGCCGACTCGAGCCTCGAGTCGGTACCGCCCCCTCCCTGCACTTCAGACTCCCCACTCTCCGCCGCCTCTTCTCCAGCCCCGCATCGCCTGCCGCGCTCCGAGGCACGGTCAACCGGCGGAGTTGTTGTGAGCCAGACACCCTACACTGCGACTTCGTTGAGGAACAAGGACCGGCGAGTTTGGGGACTCCGCCATCCACGCGCTATACTGGCGCGGTCCGATCCGACCCGGAGGCACCACCGGTCCTTCGCGGCGGGGACCCACCCGGGACCGGGCGGGGTGAGGCGATCAGGAGCCGGGCTGTTGCGGCCCTGCAACGGGAGAAGCCCATGCCTTCTAGAGGTAGCCGGGCGGGGTCTTGGGTGCGGAACGACGTGAAAGGCGCTCCGCCGGCGCGGGTCGCGGACCTCCAGGGCTCAGAGAGAATCCGCGCCTCAAGGTGCTCTCGGCCAGGTCCGCAGGCCACCCGGGGCGTCGGTCCAACGGTCCGTCGGCGCCCCTCGGTGAGCGCCTTTCGCCATGGACGGAAACCATGCCAAGACTGGCACGCTTCGTGAGTCTCGCAGAGGTCCACCTCACCAGAACCTTCCAGGGATCGGTATGCCGGCGAACTTGATGAGTCTCGAAGAGCTGCTCGAGACGGACCTGGGCTACGTGACGGAAGGACTCCAGGCCGAGCTGGCCGAAATGGCCGGGACCCGCCTCCTCATTACGGGCGGGGCGGGCTTTCTCGGCTACTATCTGGTCCAGACGGCCCTGCACTGGAACCGGAGCGTCTCCTCCGCGGACCGGATCCACATCACCGTCCACGAGGACTTCTTCCGCGGAGTGCCCCAGTGGCTTCTCGATCTCTCGAAGGAGGAGACCCTCCACGTGCGAGAGCATGACGTGACCCAGCCCCTTCCCCGCGACGTGGGAGCGTTCGAGTTCGTGATCCACGCCGCAGGCATCGCGTCCCCGACCTACTATCGGCGATACCCAATCCGGACGATGGACGTGAACGTAAACGGGCTGCGCACGCTGCTGGACTACAGTCGGGACCGGATGGACAGCGAGAGTCCTGTTCGGGGCCTTCTGTACTTCTCCAGCAGCGAAATCTACGGAGATCCGCCCCCGGATCAGATTCCCACGCCGGAGGAGTACCGGGGGAACGTCTCCTGCACCGGCCCTCGAGCCTGCTACGACGAGTCCAAGAGGTACGGCGAGACCCTGTGTGTCAATTTCGCGAGACAGCACGGGGTGCCGGTGAAAGTCGCCCGCCCGTTCAACAACTACGGCCCGGGTCTCAAGATCACGGATCGTCGGGTCATTCCCGACTTCGCCCGGGACGTGCTGGCAGGGAGAGACATCGTGCTGCTTTCGGACGGAACGCCCTCTCGGACGTTCTGCTATGCCGCCGATGCCATCAGGGGCTATTACAAGGTTCTCGTGGCGGGCCGCCCCGGTGAAGCCTACAACATCGGCATCGAGGCTCCCGAGATTTCAATGCTAGAGCTGGCCCTCAAAATAGCCGGGCTGGGCAGAGAGCTGTTTGGCTACGCTGGAACGGTGCGTCACCAGGCGAGCGAAGAGTCGGCGTATCTAGTGGACAATCCGCAGAGACGCTGCCCGCTGATTCGAAAGGCGGTGGAAGAGCTGGGCTACGATCCCTCCGTCGAAATCGACGAGGGCCTGCGACGGTCGCTCATCTGGTATCACCACGTTCCGGAGGGGACGCACGCCTGATGCGCTTGACCGTGGTCGGAACCGGTTACGTCGGCCTCGTCACGGGCGTCTGCCTGGCGGAGCGGGGTCATCAGGTCGTATGCGTGGACGTGGACGGAGAAAAGGTCGAGCGAATCAACCGAGGACAGTCGCCGATCCACGAGGAGGGTCTGGAGAAGTTGCTGGAGCGGAACCTCGCAGGGCGCTTTCGCGCCAGCACGGATCTGGAGGGGTCCGTGCAGGGATCCGAGCTCAGCATGATCGCCGTGGGGACTCCCTTCGACGGACAGGTAATCGACCTCGCCCAGGTGGCTGCAGCGGCCAGCCAGATCGGGAGCGCGCTCAGGAACCGGGAGGACTATCACGTCGTCGTGGTCAAGAGCACCGTGGTCCCCGGAACCACCGAAGATCTGGTCCGAAAACGTCTGGAGGACGGCGCCGCGCGTCAGGTGGGGAAGGACCTCGGGCTCGGCATGAATCCCGAGTTCCTCACCGAGGGCCAGGCAGTCGACGACTTCATGCGGCCGGATCGCATCGTACTGGGTGCCGCTGACGAGCAGGCCCTCGCTGTCCTGGAGCGCCTCTACGAGGACTTCGAGGACGTGCCCAAGTTGCGGGTCAACCTGCGAACGGCGGAGATGATGAAATACGCGGCGAACGCGATGTTGGCTACGGCGATCTCCTTTTCCAACGAGCTGGCCAATCTGTGCTCGGCCCTCGGTGGGATCGACGTGGCGGAGGTGACCCGAAGCCTCCAGCTATCCAACTACCTTTCGCCGTTCGTGGCCGATGGCGGACGCGTCCCCGCTCCCCTCGCATCCTTCTTCGAGGCCGGCTGCGGGTACGGTGGCAGCTGCCTCCCCAAGGACGTCAAGGCCCTCATCGCCCACGGACGAGGTGTGGGCGAGCCCATGGAGCTACTCGCCGCCGTGGATCACATCAATGCCCAACAACCCGGGCGCATGGCGAGGCTACTTGGTAAGCACTTCCCTTCCCTGGAGGGAGTGAGGGTCTCCGTTCTAGGCGTTGCGTTCAAGCCGGGAACGGACGACACACGGGAATCTCCCGCCATCCCGATCATCCAGGACCTTCTCCGAGCGGGCGCTCGCGTCACCGCGTACGACCCCATTGCGGAGCTGCCGAAGAGCCTGCTGCAGGGGGGCGAAGTCCCACACGCCGCCCGCACCCTTTCTGAAGCGCTGCGCGAGGCGGAGGCCGTGGTTCTGGTCACTCGCTGGGAGGAGTTCCGGCGGGTGCCCGGGATGCTGCGCGAGTTGAAACGGAGTCCGGTGCTGGTGGATGGGCGACGGATGCTGGACAGGAATAGCGTCCCCGTGTATGAAGGGGTCGGACTCGAGGAGAGAGCGTGATCTTCACCGAGACCGACGTGGCAGGCTCCTTCGTGATCGATCTTGAGCGGAGGGGAGATGAACGCGGGTTCTTCGCCCGCTCCTGGTGCGCCGCCGAGTTCGAGGCCGTGGGGCTGAACCCGGAGGTGGCCCAGATCAACGTCGGCTACAGTCAGAAGAAGGGGACCCTGCGAGGGATGCACTACCAGCATGCGCCGTACGGGGAAGTCAAGATCGTGCGATGCACGAGGGGAGCCGTCTTCGACGTCGTGCTGGATCTTCGACCGGAATCCGCGACGCATCGGCGATGGTGGGGGACGGAGCTGACCGCGGAAAACCGAAGGATGCTCTACGTTCCCGAAGGCTGCGCCCACGGGTACCAGACCCTGGAAGACGATTGCGAGATCACCTACCTGGCTTCGGTGCCCTTCGCGCCGGATCATGCGCGCGGCGTTCGGTACGACGATCCTGCGTTCGGGATCCTCTGGCCGCTCGCCGTGTCGGTGATCTCCGACCAGGATCGAACCTGGCCGCTGTGCCCACCATGGGCCCCTCCAGCATGACGGAGCTGAGCCGATGGTAATCGTCGATCGCGCGCTGAGGGAGCGGGCTCTGGCCGGCGAGCCCATCAGGGTGGCCATGGTCGGCGCAGGCGTCACCGGCCGCTCCATCGCCCTTCAGCTGTCGGCGGCCGTTCCGGGCATCCGACTCACGGCCATCGCCAACCGCACCCCGGAGAACGCGGTCCGTGCGTTCGCGGAAGGCGGAATCCAGGACCCTGTCCACGCACATACCCCGGGCGATCTCGACAGCGCGGTCAGCCAAGGAAGGTGCGTGGTGACGGAGGATCCCACCGTCGTGTGCCGCGCTCAGAGCGTGGATGTCATCGTCGAGGTCACGGGGACCGTGGACTACGCGGCGCGGGTCACCCTGGACGCAATCGGGGACGGCAAGCACGTCGTCCTGGTCAACGCCGAGCTGGACTCGACCCTCGGCCCCATCCTGAAGGTCAAGGCGGACGAAGCGGGTGTGGTTGTCACCAACACGGACGGTGACGAGCCCGGGGTGGCCATGACCCTCCTGCGGTACCTGCGCTCCATCGGCCTCCAGCCCGTGGCGGCAGGCAACCTCAAGGGGATGGTGGATCACTACCGGACGCCCGAAACGCAGCGCGCCTTCGCGAAGAAGTACGATCAGAACGTGTACAAGGTGACCTCGTTCGCCGATGCGACGAAGCTCTCCATGGAGTCGGCCTTGCTCGCGAACGCGTCGGGCTTTCGGGTGGGACGGAGAGGAATGTACGGGCCCGCCTGCGAGCATGTTCGCGAGATTGCCGGGCTGTTGCCGGCAGATCAGATGCTGTCGGGAGGAATCGTCGATTATGCCCTGGGAGCCGCCCCCTACACCGGTGCCTTCGTGGTGGTTCACGAGGACCATCCTCTGAGGCGGCAGCATCTCCAGTATTACAAGCTGGGCTCGGGGCCATTCTACGTGTTCTATACCCCCTACCACCTACCCCATATCCAGATCGCCTCGACCATCGGGCGTGCCGCTCTGTTCCAGGATGCTACCGTGGCGCCGCTGGGCGCCCCGATCTGTGAGGTCGTGAGCATTGCTAAGCGAGATCTGAGGGCGGGCGAGATCCTCGACGGCGTAGGGGGATTCTGTGCGTACGGCCTCATCGAGAACACCGACGTTGCCCGGTTGGCCCGGGCACTCCCCATCGGGCTGTCCGAGGGCGCGAGGCTACGCGCCGACATCCCCAGAGACGATCTGATTACCTACGAGCAGGTGGATCTGCCCCCCGATCGTCTCTGCGACAAGCTCCGAGCGGAGCAGGAGGCTCGGTTTCCGATTTCGGGGGTCTCCGGTGCTCCAGCGTACCCGCCTGGAGCGGCGCAGTCAGGAAACGAGGATTAGACCATGAAGGTAGTGCTCTTCTGCGGTGGTCAGGGCACGCGCCTCCGGGAACATTCGGAGAGCCTGCCCAAGCCCATGATCTCCATCGGCTTCCGACCCATCCTCTGGCACGTGATGCGCTACTACGCGCACTACGGGCACAAGGAGTTCATCCTCTGCCTGGGGTACAAGGCCGATGTCATCAAGGACTACTTCCTGAACTACGACGAGGCCGTGTCGAACGATTTCGTGCTTTCGGACGGCGGCGAGACAGTGCAGCTTCTCCAGCGGGACATCTTCGACTGGAAGATCACCTTCGTCGACACGGGCGTGCAGACCAACATCGGCCAACGTCTCAGGAAGGTCCGCCGACACCTCGAAGAGGAGGAGGCTTTCCTGGCGAACTACACGGACGGAGTCTCGGACCTGCCCCTTCCGGACTTCGTCGATTACTTCAACCGGCGAGGCAAGATCGCATGCTTCACTGCGGTACGCCCGACGGGCAGCTTCCACCTGGTATCCTCGGATTTGGACGGGACGGTCACCAGCATTCGCCACCTCGCCCATTCCGACACGCGCATCAACGGTGGCTTCTTTATGTTTCGGCGTGAGATCTTCGACTTCATCGGCGAAGGCGAAGACCTCGTGGAGGAGCCCTTCCAAAGGCTGATCCAGCGGCGCCAGCTGATCGCCTACCCTTACGACGGATTCTGGGCCTGCATGGACACCTTCAAGGAGAAGCAGCTGCTTGACGACATGTACACGCGAGGGGACACACCGTGGGAAGTATGGCGATCCAAGGAGAGTGACGAGTCCATCTCGAGGCCGGAGTCCGACCGGGCTGCCTCGTCATCCGAGTATCCACCCCTCGGACCCCCCCACTAGTCGATGCACTCCCTGGGACTGGACCATCTGGCCGAGGGCGGCCTCCACATCCTCTGCCTGGGAGCGCACGCAGACGACATCGAAATCGGCTGCGGCGGATCCGTCCTCAAGCTGCTCGACGGCTACCCGAACACGGAGGTCCGATGGGTCGTGTTTGCATCCGGCCCGGTGCGAGCGCCCGAAGCAGAGAACGGAGCGACCCGATTCCTGAGCGCCGCCGGACATGCCGAGGTCACGGTCCGGTCGTTCAGGGACAGTTTCTTTCCCGAGCAATGGAGCCAGATCAAGGAGTATTTCGAGGCCCTGAAGGAAACGGTGTCGCCCGACCTGATCTTCACCCACTTCCAACACGATCGGCACCAGGACCACCGGGTGATCTCGGAGCTCACCTGGAACACCTGGCGCAACCATCTCATCCTGGAATACGAGATCCCCAAGTTCGACGGAGACCTTTCCCAGCCCAACTGCTTCTTCACACTTGGGGAGGACCTGGTGAGTCGGAAGATCGAGCACCTGATCGCCGCCTTCCCGTCGCAGGCCGACAAGCCCTGGTTCCACGAAGAGACTTTTCGGGGCTTGATGAGGCTTCGAGGCGTCGAGTGCCGGGCCGTCGGGGGGTACGCGGAAGCGTTCCATGGGCGGAAGCTGGTCCTCGGCTGAGGAGGCGGCGGGCCGGCAAGGGTCCTGGGCTCGCAGGGGTCCTGGGCCTACCGTAGGGGTGGCTGGCCCCCCGGGCGGCTCCGCGGTTCGGTGTCGGATTCGCTGCCATGCTCGCCGACCGCGAGGGCGCACACCACCTCCGCAACCGACTGGTAGATCTTCTTTCCCGTTCCGATTTCGATGGCGTACCGGAGCCCCCTCTCGGCAAAGGCCTCCCGATAGGCCTCATCGTGGTACGCGCGCCCGATGGCCTCCCGGAGCGCCACCGCATCTCCCGGCGGGATGACAAGCGCCTGCCCATCCAGTAGCCCGTTCACGCCCGGACCGGAAGTGGCGACGACGCATTTGCGATACGCCATGGCTTCCAGGTAGACAGCCAGCCCTGCCGGGACCAGGATGTCCCCACGAGTCGGCACCACCACGAGGCGCGCGGCGAGCAGTAGCTCGCTGAAGCGGCCTGGATCGTAGTCGGTGATGAACTCCACACCCGGCGGAATCCCGTCCGGATCGAACAGCGAGTTGTGGTCTCTCAACAATTTCTCATCGCCAGCCATCACCCGAACCGGGAGATCGAGACCACGAATCGCCTCGAAGAAGGTAGGGTAGTCCCGTCGCGAATGCCCTCCCGCGAACACATATCCGTCATCCCGGGTTTCCCGGGTCAGGTGCTCCTCGAACTGAGCCACCCGGAAGGGCACGTATCGTATGCGTTCGGGCTGGAGGCGGTACACCCGACAGAGCTCCCCGGTGTCCCGGAAGTGGAGGACGTGGAGGTGGATCCCGCGCAGGCCGATGATTTTCAGGCGCCACGCGATGCGCGCCTTGAAGCCCCTCGGGGGGGCGAGCTTGGTGTCGACGGACACGAGGCGGCAACGGTGAAACGGCAGTACCCACTGCAACACACCGTAGAGCATGAGCGTACTCAACTCGTGCTCCAGGATGAGGTAGTCGCAGCGGGAGGACCTGAAGAAATACCTCAGACGGTCCACCCACCCGGCCCCGCCCTTGGGGAAGTCAACGCGGGTGATCCGGCACGCCGCGGTACTCCAGTCACCGGGGCCGTAGAGATTCGACATGATCCGGAGGGAGGTCACCGATACCCGTCCGTGGTTGAAGTTCGAGCAGGTTTCGAGTCTCTGCGGCCAGGTCGAACCAAAGCCCACTGCGGGCCAGGCCACGCCGAGTCGGTGCGAGGACTCGGCTCGACCCTTGCTGAAAGGACCATGCCAAGGGTTACAGGAGCCGCTGGTCACCACGAGCGCAGTTGCAGGGCGCGGTACCGCCCGTCAGCTTCCGCTGTGTTCCCCCGGCTTTCTGGCCGACCCAGGACAATCAAGATATGACGCTCTTTGCCGGCGTTTTTTCCAAGTTCAAGGACAGACCCCCACCGGAGACCCTTTGCTCCGCGATCCGGGACGCCCTCTCGCGAAACCGAGCGGACCAGCCGGTGGCGCACCGGAGCAAGCGCTTGTTCCTGGTGAAGGTGGACGTCGGAGCCTTCGGCTCGCCCGCGTTCCTCGTGACCGGGGACGGAGCGGTCTCCGCGTTGGCGGGTGAGCCACTCCTCGGGTCCTCTTCGGATCTTCCGCCCACAGCAGGCGGAGAGCGTGCTCATGAGCTCGCCATCCTCCACGACTCCTGGAGGGCCAACCGCTGGGACCTCCTGGCCGGAGCGGACGGAGTCTTCTGCGCGGTGCACCACACGCCACCCGATCGACTGAGCCTGGTCACGGACCGCCTCGGCGTGCGTCCCCTCTACTTCGCCGAGCAGGATGACTGGGTCGTCTTCTCCACGGTTCTCCGCCTCTTCGAATCCCTCCCTGGTTTCACGCTCACCATGGACGTGACAGCCGTCTCCGAAACGGCCGCTCTCGGGTACCCCCTGGGAAGACGGACGGCCTATCACGGTGTTCACTGCCTCCGCGCTGCCGAGTGGGTCCGCTTCGCCGGGGCGAGACGCTCGGAGGACCGGTACTGGCGTTGGGATACCATCGAGCCGGAGAGCATCCCGGAAGAGGATCACCACCACCGAGTCTACGAACGCTTCCGATCCGCCGTCCGACGACGATTGCGGGGCGCGCGCGATGCGGTAGCGTTCCTGAGTGGGGGACTGGACTCCCGGTGCATCGTGTCCGCGCTCAGGGATGAGGACACGGCGGTGGACAGCTTCAACTTCGCCATGGAGGGGACCCAGGACCGTGTCTTCGCCTCCCTCTTCGCCCAGCAGGTGGGCAGCCGCCATCGGGAATCTCACCGGACGGGACCCTGGAGCCTCGACGACGCGACCCTCGCGCGGGCCATGGCCGAGGTCCTGGAGGCTTTGCGCACCGGGACGAACATGAGCCAGGAGCCGACACCGTACCCTCTGGTTTGGTCGGGAGAGGGGGGCAGCGTCGGGCTGGGCCACGTCTACCTCACCGAGCGGCTGGCAAGCCTGGCCCGCTCGGAGCGATGGGAAGAGGCCACGGATCACTTTCTCGAGATCGGCAAGCGCGCGGTGACTCCCCGCATCGTTCGGCGGGTGCTGAGGAAGCGAATCATCTCGCTGCCTCGCGAGGGCATCCTCAGGGAGTTGGCAGACATCCAGTGCTCCGATCCGGCCCGGAACCTGTACCTCTTCCTGATGTTCAACGACCAGAGACGTCACCTGTCCGGCCACTTCGAGCACATCGACCTGCACCGTATCGAGCTTCAGCTGCCGTATTTCGACGGCAGGTTCCTGGAGGCGGTCCTGGCCGTACCCATCGACCTCTGCCTCCGCCACCGCTTCTACGTCGGCTGGCTCCAACGATTCCCACCGGCCATCAGGTCGGTTCCGTGGCAGGCCTACCCGGGACATGAGCCATGCCCGGTGCCCCACCCCGAGACGCTCCGCCACCAGTGGCAGCCCGAGCAGCTTCGCCTGGTCCAGGAGGAAGGCCGCAGGAGGCTCCTAGAGCAGGTGGAGGAGCTCGGATTGTGGAGCCAGTTCCCTTCGCCTCTGTTGAGCCGGGGTCAATTGAAGGTCCTGAGCTGGATGCACCGCCTGAAGGTCCGGGACGTGGGGTACGCGATTTCGGACGCTCTCGCCTTTCAGCGGGTCTGGAGGAGAACGAATGGACGTTTTCACCTCGATTGATGGGCCGTGAGTCTCCACCGTTCCCGGACATGTTTTCCCTACGGTCGACAAGCAGGCGCGCGAAACAGCCCCGCAACCTCATGCCCCGTGACAGGTTATGGAGACCCCGGAGTCCGTCGTCGCGGGGGAACGGCTCTTGCTCCGTTGACCCGCACCCCTTACCGGAGTGTGCGGGCGCCGTGAGACTCGCAGGGCTGGGTGCCAGATTCAGAGTTCAAACCCTGCTGCCGTGGGGCCGCCAGGACCGGCGGGGCTTGAGGGCGATTGGCCGGGTACTGCCGCTGGCCGCCGTGGCTTTGGCCTGCTCGATGGACTCGGCCGGTCCAACGGCCATGGTTCCCGCATCCCTCGAGGTGACCCCCGCACAGGCGTTGCTGGAGGTCGGCGACAGCGTGGCGCTCCATATCACGCTGCGGGACCGGAACGGCCAGCCGGTCGACCCGCTGTTGTTCGGGGTCGAGGTGTCCTGGTCCAGTCAGGATTCTTCCATTGCCACCGTCGGCCAGGGGGGAGTCGCGTACGGGCACCACCCGGGATTGGCGGAAGTTCGGGCAAGCGCGGGTGGCGTCGTCGGCCAGGCTCTCATCGAAGTCCGACACCGGCTCGAGTCACTCGACCTCGCTCTCGCGCTCAGCGACGTGGAAGGAGTCGTGGGAAACACTCTTCCCGACGAGATTCAGGCTCGGGTGGTGGGGCCCGAAGGTCTTCCGGTGTCCGGGGTCCTCGTGACGTTCTCCGTGCTCGAGGGCGGCGGGTCCACGGATCCTCCGAGCGCGGTCACCGACACCTCGGGGGACGCTGCGAGTCGCTGGACTCTCGGCCCATCCGCTGGGGACCAGACTCTGGAGGTCCGGGCGGAGGGGCACGCGTACACGACAGGCGACGGGCAGGGATCCGCTCCGGGCCCCCAATCTCGCGGCCCCGCCGCTACCGTTCGTGCCCGGGCCAAGCCCGGACCGGCTGTCGAGATCCCCCTCTCCCCCCCCGAGATTCAGCTCCCAGCCGGAGCCTCGGCGCTGCTGAGCGCCGCCGCCGAGGATCGCTACGGCAATCCCGTTCCGGAGGATCGCGTGCGCTGGCCCAGCTCCGACCCCTCCGTAGCCAGTGTCGACGGTACAGGGCTCGTCTTCGCCGCCTCCCCCGGAATGGCCACCGTGACCGCCAGGGCCAACTCGGCCTCGGCGGAGGCCACGGTCCAGGTTTCCGGAGGGGTCCCGGCCTATCTCGACATCATGTCGGGGAATGATCAGGTTGGCCCGGTGGGCACGAAGCTGGGAGAACCTCTGGTAGTGAGAGCGACCGATTCGATGGGAACCGCCATCGCGGGCGTCCTGGTGACCTGGGCCGTCGGAGTGGGCTCCGGCTCCACTTCGCAGGCCACGGTCTCCACGGACGCAGACGGTCTCGCGGCTGTGGAGTGGACCCTGGGGACCCCCAGCGGCATTCAGACCGCCACAGCCCGAGCGGACGGACTCCAGGAGGTGGCGTTCTCGGCCACGGGCCTCCCAGGACCCGTCCACGAGGTGACGGTCCGGCCCGCCTCGGCCGAGGTGACCGCGGGAGATCGCCTCCACCTATCGGCCACGGCCGAGGACCAGTACGGAAACCTCCTGGAGGACATCACGTTCTCCTGGTCGTCCAGCGACCCCTCGGTGGCCACCGTCGATTCCAGCGGATGGGTCACGGCTGTCGCCGCCGGGAATACGACGATCCGAGCCTCCAGCGAATCGGCCGCTGGAACCGCATCGGTGTCTGTCCAGGCCCCGCCTCCACAGGCAGCCGAATGTGGCGATCCGGATCCCGAATGGATCTGGTGTGACGACTTCGAGCAGGACCGCCTGAGCTCCTACTTCGAGTACTCCGACTCCGACGACCGCTTCATCCGAAGCTCGGGGGTGGGCGTCGATGGCTCCACCGGGATGCGAGCTCGATGGGAGACGGGGCGCGTGGGAGCCGGGAATCTCCACCTCGCTTTTGGACGGACCCCCTCCCCATACATGCGTCCGGTGGATGATGGAACCGTGAACTACCGGCAGGTCTACTGGCGCATGTACCTGCGGCACCAGCCGGGCTGGACGGGCGGAGGTGCCGACAAGCTCTCGAGAGCGATGATCTTTGCCACCTCCGGGTGGGCTCAGGCGATGATCGGTCACGTGTGGAGCAGCGGAGCCACGAACGAGCAATTGGCGGTGGATCCAGCTTCTGGAACGGATGAGACCGGCAATCTCAAGTCAACTAAATATAACGACTTCGATAACCTTCGCTGGTTGGGGCTGGCGCGGAGCGACGCACCGATCTTCGATTCGGATCACGTAGGCCGTTGGTACTGCATCGAGGCGCGGGTCCGACTCAACGACCCCGGCCAGTCCAACGGCCTCTTCCAGCTCTGGATCGACGGAATCCAGGAGGCCGAGCGCACCGGACTCAATTGGGTCGGCGCGTACGACGCCTATGGCATCAACGCGATCTTCTTCGAGAACTACTGGAACTCGGGCTCGCCGGTCGATCAGGAGCGGTACTTCGACAACATCGTGGTGAGCACCACGCGGATCGGTTGCCTCTGAGTCCTCGGTCTGCGGGAGGAAGGGGCCTTTTATTGCTGATCGGCACCCACTCGCCCGCATCCAGGCACCCCGTCCAGGCCTACGAGGGCCGTCTGCCTCATCCACCCCCCGCCCAGGTCCGAGAAGCCCGCAGCAGGTCCTTGAGCTTCTCCTCGTCCCCGCTCTGGACCGCAGATCGCAGCTCGCCGATTCGGTTCTCGAAGGACCTCAGGGCCTGAAGCAGGCGCGACCGGTTGTCCAGTGCGATGTCGGTCCAGATCTCCGCAGAGCTCGCGGCCAGCCGGGTGCCGTCCTGCCCCCCGGGCCCCAGGGAGGAGCGGGAGACACCTGCGCTCCCGAGTGCGAGTCCCAGGGCAGAGGACACCATCTGGGGGAGGTGGCTCAACCAGGCGACCGCCTCGTCGTGTGCCTCGGGAGTGACGATCTCCGTAGACGCCCCCACTGAAGCCCAGAGGCCACGGGCCCGCTCGACAGCGGACGCGCCAGCGCTCTCAGCCGGGCACAGGAAGACGCGCGCCCCCTCGTACAGGCCACGCCGCGAAGCGGACCAACCCGATCGCTCGTCGCCGGTGAGCGGGTGGGACCCCACGAACCGGCTGCCCAGACCCTGGCTCTCCGCGGCCTGGACCATCGTGAGCTTGGTACTCCCCACATCGGTCACCAGCGACGCCCTCGTCAGCCGTGGCTTCGCCCTCCCGAGGAGCGTCGGTCCCTGCCTGACGGGGACGGCCAGTACCACGAGCTCTGCATCCTCGAGCCCTTCCAGGCCCACCGGAAGCGCCCGGTGTACGACCCCGCTCTCCAGGGCCGCGGCCACGGTTTCGGGATCCGAATCGAAAGCGACGACCCGCAGTCCGCGCTCGGCGAGATCACGGGCAAGGGACCCACCCATGAGCCCGAGCCCAAGCACCGCGACGGTGTCCACGGTCTTCACCGGTCCTTCACCTGAACATGGCGAGACATCCCGATCAGCAGCCAGAAGATCTGTCGCACCTCGTCCTCCGGGACTCCCGCCCCCCGAGCCAGCTCCCCGGCCCTACGAATCACCCCTGCCTCCTGACCCGGATCCAGATGCCCGCTTCCTCGGGTGCGCTTGAGAGCACCGATCTCCCTTGCCAGCCGCACTCGCTCGGCGAAGAGGGAAACCAGCGTGCGATCGACGTGCTCGATCGCCTTCCTCAGCTCGTGGAACTGGGAATCCTCAGGCGTCGGCTCCCGTCCCTCCATCGCCAGGTTCCGGTCCTCTTCGTTGCCCTTCTGACTCATTCACCGACCTCCGCACTCTCGTCCGACGCTGTGAGCGTCCGTCCCGCTGCCTTCGCGAAGGGGCCGAGGCGCGTCATGAGCCCGGAGAACTGGTCCAGCGTGATTGACTGGTCGCCATCGGACCTGGCTTCCTCGGGACGCGGATGCACTTCCACGAGCAGTCCGTCGGCTCCGGCCGCGACGGCTGCGAAGGAGAGGGCCGGAACCAACTCGGCTCGTCCTCCCGCGTGGCTCGGGTCCACGATCACGGGAAGGTGGGTCTCCTTCTTGAGCACCGGGATGGCCGCCACGTCCAGCGTGTTACGGGTCGCGGTCTCGAACGTGCGGATTCCGCGTTCACAGAGGACTACGCTGCGGTTGCCCTGGCTCATGATGTACTCCGCCGCCATCAGGAACTCCTGAATCGTCGCGGCCAGACCCCGCTTGAGCAACACCGGCCGTTGGATGCGGCCAAGCTCCGAGAGCAGGGGGAAGTTCTGCATGTTCCGGGCACCGACCTGGAGCATGTCGGCGTACTCGGCGACCAGGGCCACCTGGCGCGTGTCCATCACCTCGGTGACCACTGGAAGCCCGGTCTCGGCCCGGACCTCGGAGAGGATCTCCAGTGCCTCCTGTCCCAGGCCTCGGAAGGAATAGGGCGAAGTCCTGGGCTTGAAGGCTCCGCCCCGGAGCAGATCGGCTCCCGCCCTGTCTACGGCACGCGCGGTCTCCAGCAGCATCTCCCTGCCCTCCACCGAACACGGTCCCGCCATGATCACCACGGCGGCTCCGCCGATCACGGTTCCCCGGGCGTCCGCGAGGCCGACCTCGGTCGGTTCCGCCGCGAACTCCCGCGCGGCGAGCTTGTACGGCTTGAGAACGGGGGTGACCGACTCCACTCCAGGAAGACTGAGCAGCGAGACTTCCTGAAGCACGGACTCGTCACCGATGCAGCCGATGATGGTCCGGTACTCCCCTCTTGAGATGTGAGTGCGAAGCCCGAGGCTCTCGATCCTCTCCCGGATGTGGTCCAGTTCGCCCTCGGTGACTCCCTGTCGAGTGATGATGATCATCGGGATCTCCCAGGCGTCAATTGCCCGATAAAAGAAGAAGGCCCGTGCGAAGTGCACGGGCCGCTCTCTGCCGAGTCCCAGTGGGCGCTACGCTCGCACCCACCTCCGGCGGCCCGTGGTCCGGGTCGCGTAGCAATAGCGGAAGAAGCTCCTTTCAACGCTCATGTGCGCATGCTATCCTCTTCCCGGCACCGAATCAAGGGTGGGGAGGGATCCATGGGGAAGCTCGGCGGAGCTGCCCAGGCCATTCGGAGTCACCTCTCGCTCGCCGGTCCGAGACCTGCAGTGATCCGGTTGCCCCGCTGTGGGCCGGGCCGGAGTGGGAGCGGATCCACCAGGAACGCCCTATCTTCTCCCGTTTTCCAAGCGCCAATCACGAGAAACGAGGCAAGAGTCCATGAGCCGCACCCGAGTGGTCATTCTTGGAGCCGCGGGTCGGGATTTCCACGTGTTCAATACGGTGTACCGCCAGGACCCCCGTTACGAGGTGGTGGCATTCACGGCGCAGCAGATCCCCCACATCGACAATCGCCACTATCCGCCGGCCCTGGCAGGCGAGCTGTATCCCGAGGGCATCCCGATCCACGCGGAGGAGGAACTGGAGCAGATCATCGCCGAACGGGGCGTGGATCTCTGCGTCATGGCCTACTCCGACGTCAGCCATCTCCACGTGATGCACCTGGCGAGCCGGGCCAACGTCGCGGGCGCGGACTTCCAGCTCACCGGCACTCTACGCTCCATGCTTCCCTCGACCAGACCCCTTGTCGCCGTGTGCGCGTCCCGCACTGGTGCCGGAAAGAGCCAGACGACCCGGGCCCTGGCGAAGCTTCTCCGGGCCGCCGGTCTTCGCGTCAGCATCGTGCGGCATCCAATGCCCTATGGTGATCTGCTGTCACAGCGAGTTCAGCGATTCGAGACGGAGCAGGACCTGGTTCGACACCACGTCACCATCGAGGAGAGAGAGGAGTACGAGCCGCATCTGGCGGCCGGCTCGGTGGTCTTCGCGGGCGTCGACTACGAGGCCGTCCTGCGGGAAGCGGAGAGCGACGCGGACGTGGTCCTCTGGGACGGAGGGAACAACGACCTCTCGTTCTACGAGGCGGACGTCTACGTCACCGTCGTGGACCCGCACCGGCCGGGGCACGAGCTCAGTTACTATCCTGGTGAGGCCAACGTCCGCCGGGCGGACGTGATCCTCATCAACAAGGTCCAGACTGCCCCTCCCCAGGCGGTGGAGCAGGTCCGTCGCAACGTCCGCTCGGTAAACCCGAAAGCGATGATCATCGAAGCCGCATCGCCCATCCGCGTAGACCATCCGGAGGTGCTGAAGGGACGGAGAGTACTCGTGGTGGAGGACGGACCGACGCTCACACACGGAGGGATGACCTACGGCGCCGGTACGCTGGGCGCCCAGGCTGCCGGAGCCGCGGAGCTGGTGGATCCCCGTCCGTATCTGGTGGGAGAGATCGAGGAGACGTTTCGCACCTACCCCACTCTCGGTCCCCTACTCCCGGCCATGGGATATGGAGAGAGTCAGATCCGCGATCTGGAGGCCACCATCCGGCGGGCCACGGAGGGAGGAGTGGAAGCCGTGGCCATCGGAACGCCCATAGATCTGGCGCGCCTGGTGTCGATTCCAACGCCGCACACGCGGGTCCGTTACGAGCTCCAGATCCTCGGGAAGCCCGACCTCGCCGACGCTCTCAAGCCGATTCTGAGCCGATTTCATGCGGCTCGCGCGTAACGGCTCGTGCGACGGCGGCCTGCGGGTGCTCAGAGAAGAGCCATGACCAGCCCGCTGCGTACCTTCGGCTCGAACCAGGTGGACTTGGGCGGCATCATCCGATTCTGACGGCAGACCTCCACGAACTGCTCCAGAGTCACCGGCGGCAGGGTCAACGCCACGGTGGATTCTCCGCGGTCCACCTGAGCACGCAGGTACGCCACGTCCCGATTGCCACCCACGAAGGTGATCCGTGGGTCACCCGAGTCCGAGATTCCGAAGACCCGATCGAAGATCATCCTCTGGACGATGTCGGCATCGATCACCTGTACGGCGTCTTCCGGATCGAATGTCCAGGGACGGGGTCGCAGCTCGTGCCATTGGCCGTCGGCGTAGAGCCCCACTCGATGGGTCTCCGCCGGCTGGAAGAGCTCGATCCCGCCCATTGCGCGAATCTCGAAGGCCTGCGCGAGGCAGCCCCACGCTTCCTCTCCGAGCCGGACTTCGCCCACAAGTCTGTTGTAGGGCCGGATCTCCATGGTTTCCACGGGGAAGAAGACCGCTGGAAACTGGTCCAGGCCAAGCATCGCCGCGGCGGCGCTCCGGTGGTTTCCGTCCGCTACGTAGGCTGCCGGCTCAGCCTCCAGGCCCACTGTCAGGTCCCTGAGGACCCGAGGCTCCTTCACGGTCCAGACCCGGTGGCGGTTCCCACCCTCGTCGTGGAGCTCCAACTCGGGTGGGCACCCCCCGGCGTATTCTCTCAGCATCTGCAGGATCGTTCCTCGCGAGTCCTCCACGGCGAGGTTGACGGTCCCCACCACAGCCCCGGTGTGCCGGATCAGGCCGGCCCGCCCCCTGACCTTCTGGGGCCGGACGCCCTCATTGCGAATAATCACGCCCCCAGGGTTTTCCGGGCTCCGAATCTCCGAGGTCAGGGCCATGCCCCCGAGTCCGATCTGGGACCGTCCGGGACGGCCTGGATCCGAAATCTCGTAGACCCAAAGAAGATCCTCGATCTCCCGGACCGCCCGGCTCTGGATCAACTCTTCCAGGGTCCTCGCGGCTCGCGCGAGAGCCCCGGGCGATCCTTCCCTCACCGTGGGTCCGGAACTGAATGGGTCCGCGTGAGGCATCGTCACCCGCAGGACCGAGCTCGGTTTGCCACGGATGAAGGATTGTACCTCGAGATCGCTCTGGAACTCGTCGTAGTTGGGTGCGCTGATCGCGACGGCCTCGGCCGAGCCTGCCGGCAGCAATGCCCTGCTCACGGGTCGCACGCTGACCAAGGGACCTCCTGGCTCTCAACTGCGGTGGGTCCGGGACGACGCTCGCGGCCCCGGCCGGTCGCCACTGGGCCGATACACGAGCCAAGGATAGGGTTTGGGGGCGGCGATGTCGATTACTCCGGTTCCGAGCATCTCGCGCCCCCATCCTCGCTTTCTCCACCCCCCGCGACTCGCCTGCTTGGCGCTTCCCGTGACCCACCCTAGATTGTCGCGTCCCGCAGGTGAGATCCGGCTCGGACGGACCCTGTACGGCACCCAACTCATTCGCTCGGAGGACCTTCTCATGTCGCTCGTCAGGCTCCGCACCTGGATCGCGCTGGCCCCACTGCTCGTCTGCGCGGCGGAGGCGACAGCGCAGATCGCTCAGGAGACCGTCGACCTCGCAGTGGTGAACGAGATCCGCACCGAGGGGCTCGAGCGTTCACAGATCGAGCAGCTCGCCCGGCATCTCACCGACGTGATCGGTCCGAGGCTCACGGGATCGCCCGGTATGAGGAAAGCCAACGAATGGACGGCGGACATGCTTCGCTCCTGGGGCCTGGAAGACGTACAGATCGAGCCCTGGGGAGACTTCGGACGGGGATGGGAGCGGGTCTCCTTCAGCGGCCAGATCCTCTCTCCGTTTCCTCAGCCCCTGCACGCCCAACAGGTTGCCTGGACCCGGGGCACCAATGGCCCGGTCGCCGGAGGGGCCATGGTCATCGAGGCGTCGGTACCTGAGGATGTGGAACGATATCGAGGGCAGCTAGCCGACGCGTTTCTCCTCCTCCAGGAGCCGGAGGACGCGGGCCCCGAGTTCGAGTCCGAGGATCGCAGGCTCAGCCTGGAGTACCTCCTCTCGCCTCCCGAGCAGCCCGCTGAGCGGGCCGGGCCGGATCCCCAGCAGATGCAGCAGATGCGCCAGCGGTTCATGCGGCAGCGTGAGCTCCGGAGCGCCGTAGCGGCATTGGCCCTGGAAGAAGGAGCCGCGGCGATCCTCACGCCGGCGAACCGGAACTATGGAATCCTCCGGGCTGCGGGAGGAGACCGCTCCGGCATGAGAGCGGAAAACCCGGAGCCGCTCACGCAGTTGGTGGTCTCCGCGGAGCAGTACGCCCAGATCCACAGGAACGTTACGAACGGTGTTGCAGTGCGAATCGAGATCGACGTGGAGAGCCGCTTCTTCGAAGACGACACCCGCGCCTACAACACGCTGGGCGACATCCCGGGCTCGGACCTGGCGGACGAATACGTGATGATCGGCGCGCACCTGGACTCATGGCACATGGGAACGGGAGCCACGGACAACGCGGCAGGCTCGGTCGTGATGATGGAGGCGATGCGTATTCTACAAGCTCTGGACCTGACGCCCCGCAGGACCATTCGCATCGCGCTGTGGAGCGGAGAGGAGCAGGGACTGCTGGGCTCCCGGGCTTGGGTGGAGAACCACCCGGACCTGCACGACAAGATCTCTGCCTACCTGAACGTGGACAACGGAACCGGGCGGATTCGAGGAATCTGGGACCAGTCCAACGAAGCCGCGATTCCGGTCTTCGAACAGATTCTCTGGCCCTTCCGGGATCTGGGCGTGGTCGCCGTTCGGCACGGGGACACCGGGGGGACTGACCACCTCTCATTCGACCGCGCCGGTATTCCGGGTTTCAACTTCATCCAGGACCCCATCGAATACGGCTTTCGCACCCACCACACCTCCCTGGACACCTACGATCACCTGGTTCTGGAAGACCTCACGCAGGCCGCGGTGGTCGTGGCGGCGACGGTCTATCACCTGGCGATGAGAGACGAGATGATGCCCAGGAAGGCCGGACCTCCGACGACGAACTGACGCCCTCAGGGCATCGAGGAAGCGCCTTGAGGGGCTCCGACGGGGGGCGGCGCGGGTCAGCTTGGAGGGGGTGCCGCGGGTCACCCTGGAGGTCGAGGCGCGACACCTTCGGTGCTCGGGCTTCCGGTCAGGCGGCCCAGTCCCCCCGGGCAAGCGACCCGATGATCTGGGCTCCTCGATGGCCCCAGATGGGGTGGTGAACGAGCGAACGTACCTCGGCGAGCTCCAGAGCGACCCGGGCGGGAGTGCTTCCGCTCGCCTCCGCCTCCTTCAGAACCCTGAGCGAGAGGTTGTAGATGCTGTCCTCCCAGTCGTCTCCAAGGTGCCGCTCGATGGCCGGATCCGGGTCCACGTAGCCAAACGCCTCGTCGGCGCAGGTCACGATCCCCATGCGGTTGACCAGGAAGTCGGGCATGTAGAGAATCCCGTTCTCCTGCAGCAGCAGATCGTCCGAAAGCGGGTCCTGAAGCTGGTTGTTCGCCGCACCACAGACCACGCGAGCGGCAATGGTCGGGATGGTGTCGGGGCGGAGAACGGCTCCCGTCGCGCAGGGGGAGAGGATATCCACGGACTCGGAGAAGATGGAGCAGTCGCCCCGGGCCACGATCCGCACGTCCACATCCAGATCCGGGAATCCCCGACGAATCGCTTCCTCTCGCGACGGGTCGATGTCCGATCCGACAATCCGGCTCACGCCCTTGTCGCGGAGGAAGGCCACCAGGGGCTCGCCGACGTGGCCCAGTCCCTGGATCGCCACCGACTTCCCGGCGAGCCCGCCCTGCCCGAGATGCTCGAGAGCGGCCTCCATTCCATGCACGATCCCCCGGGCCGTAGGCACGGACGGGTTCCCGCTGCCCCCCAAAGACCCCGGGATGCAGCTGGTGAAGCGGGTGCGGGAGAAAACGGCCGCCATATCCCCTACCGAGGTTCCAACGTCTTCCGCCGTGACGTAGCATCCCTTGAGGGAGGTCACGAATTCGCCGTACTCCTCGTAGATCCTTCGGCGGACTTCCCCGGAGCCCGGATCCCGCCCCGTCCCCTCTGCCATGACGCCTTTCCCCCCTCCCCACCACAGCCCCGCGAGGGCACTCTTGTACGTCATGCCACGAGCCAAGCGAAGCCCATCCCGGAGGAGGTCTTCCATGGTGTCGTACCTCCAGAAGCGAAGTCCCCCCGCGCCCTGTCCGCGGCACGTGCGGTGGACGAAGGCCCCCTGGAGGACGCCCGTCTCGGGCGCCACCTGCATGAACACACCTTCGTGGAGGTCGAAGTCCCGTTCGTCGTTCCCCACGAAGCGGGCAAGGGGTTCCAACGCCGCGTGGGACGCGCGCACACCCCCGCTGCTCTCGTCGGGGATCAGGAAGAAGCGCCGGATTCCCTGGCTGGCCAGAAACCGGCAGAACTCCGGAGGGGAGAGTCTTTCGAGGTCGCTCATTGCTCTTCGCCGTTGCGGCCGGGCACGCGGAGCGCCGAAGTCCAGCCCCGAGCCACCCTGGCGCGAATCGGCGCCTTTCCACAGGCTTGACGAGAAAGCGCTTAGGGCGTCACCCGTAATCAAGGTCGGGCGTCCCCTCCCAGGATAGGGCTTTCGCTCGGCGGCGGCGAGACGTCTGCCGCCCGAGACCCGGCGGAGCACACTCACCGGATCAGGAGACACGATGCGACGTTTCCCCACCAGCTCCGTGTTCCCCGCCCCCGTGGCTCTGACACTCCTGATGGCGTTGGCTTGTGGTGACGGCAGCTCACTGGACCCCATCGACGAACTGGGTAACTACGAGGGCAAGTTCACCTCGGACGATGTAGAGCGAACGTACCTTGTCCACGCTCCTCCCCGCTGGGATGGAAGCACTCCGCTCCCTCTCGTCATCGCTCTTCATGGCGTTCCAGGGAACGGACGCTTGATGCGTGACGTCACGGCGTTCGACGAGGCCGCAGACCGTGAAGGGTTCATCATCTCCTACCCCGACGCCTCCTTCCGGGACTGGGCTGTGGGCTGCGACTGCACGCGCGCCGAATTCGAAGGAGTCAGCGATGTTCGGTTCATTCGCGAGCTGATCGACGAGCTGTCCGGACGCTTGCGCGTGGACCGGGGACGTGTGTACGTGGCCGGCTTCTCCCAGGGAGCGCTCATGAGCCAGCTCCTGGCCTGCCGCCTCTCGGACCGTCTGGCCGCCGTCGCTTCGGTGGCCGCCACCATGCTTTCCGGAGTAGCCCAGGGCTGCTCGCCGTCGCAGCCGGTTTCGGTCCTCTTCGTGCACGGAAGTGAAGACACGGAGTTTCCCCCTGGAGGGAGGGTGGAGGCGAGCGCATCCACCCTCTCCGTCGCCGCTACCATCGGGACGTGGGTGCGGCTGAACTCCTGTGGTGCCGATCCCGTGGTGACCCCTCTTCCGGACACCGCGGACGACGGCACCACCGTGCGCCTGGAGAAGTACACGGGCTGCGCCGAGGCGACCTCGGTGGCCTACTACGCCGTCGAGGGCGGTGGACATTCATGGCCGGGATCGCCCGCGGACTTTTCCGGAGCGAAGAGCCGGGACATCTCGGCCACCCGGGTAATCTCCGACTTCTTCCAGGGCCGGCGGCGTTAGTCGGTATTCTTCGGCCCGGCCTCGCAGTGACCACACAGCGGAGAGAGGGACATGCACCCCGGAGAAGAGCACCCCGCGCCGCGGCCGCCACCCGTCATCTATCGCTGGACCGTCCTCGTGGTCATCAGCCTGGCGATGTTTGGCAACTACTACGTGTACGATGCCGTGAGCCCCATCGCCGACCTCCTCAAGGCCCAACTCGGCTTCAGCGACAGCCAGATCGGCCTGCTGAACGCGATCTACAGTGTGCCGAACGTGGTCATGGTGCTCATCGGCGGAATCGTCATCGACCGGATCGGCGTGAAGAAGGCGACCATGGCCTTCGGCGTGCTCTGTCTGCTCGGTGCCGGGATTACCGCGTCCACCTCGAGCTTGCCCGTCATGGCGAGTGGCAGGCTGGTCTTCGGAATCGGTGCCGAGTCCTTGATCGTGTCCGTGACCTGTGCCATCGCCCGCTGGTTCAAGGGGAAGGAGCTGAGCTTCGCCTTCGGCGCCAACCTCACCATCGCCCGACTCGGCTCGTTCCTGGCGCTCAACTCTCCCACATGGGCCCGGCCCGCCTTCGAGAGCTGGCAGTGGCCGCTACTCATCTCGGTGGGATTCGCCACCTTCTGCGTGGTGGGGGCGCTGGTGTACTGGGTCCTGGAAGACCTCGCATCCGCTCGCTATCGGATCGGTCAAGCCGGCGCCACCGACCGGGTGATTCTCCGCGAGCTGGTCAGGTTCAGTCCATCCTTCTGGTTCGTGGTGCTCCTCTGCGTCACGTTCTACTCTGCGATCGTCCCCTTCCAGACCTTCGCGGTGAAGTTCTTCATCGAGGCTCACGGCACGACACGGGAGTTCGGCGGCTTCCTTTCGAGCCTCCTGACGCTCTTCGCGATGGTCTTCACGCCCCTGTTCGGCCTCCTCGTAGATCGGGTGGGGAGGCGCTCTCTGTTCATGATGTGGGGCTCTCTGCTGCTGGTGCCGGTCTATCTCCTGATGGCCTACACCACGCTGCCATTGGTGGCACCGATGGCCGTGATGGGAATCGCGTTCTCCCTGGTACCCGCCGTGATGTGGCCGTCGGTGGCCTACATCGTCGAGGAAGGTCGCCTGGGAACCGCCTACGGCCTGATGACAATGATCCAGAACATCGGGCTCGCCGGCTTCAATTTCCTGATCGGCTGGGCCAACGACTACGCCGGAGCGAGTGCTCAGAACCCTGGAGGCTATGCGCTGGGGATGTGGATCTTCTCGGTCCTGGGGCTTCTCGGATTCGCCTTCTCATGGATGCTCCGGAAGGTGGAGACAGGACCCGGAGCCCACGGGCTGGAGACCATCACCGTAGGGGCGCCCGGTTCCCCGAGCTGACCGGTGTGGGGGAACCCGCGTCGCGCGCGCCCTGTGAGACGACGGTGGCCGGCGCCTGGCTCCACCCTCGACAGAGCTGGACGCGACCGGAGGTGGTCGCGCCGTCAGGAGCTTCCGTGCACGCCACTGGCGCCTGCTCCGCCGGGCTGGTAGGCTCGTCCCGGTGTCCAGCACGAGACTTTCGACCCGTTGCCACCGATGGCCCACATCCTGATCGCTGAGGAGCTTCGGGAGCTCCTCGCGCACCTGGACCGCCCCGCAGGCTACGACGTGGAGTGGCTGCCGAGGAATGACCCGACACCGGGTGGACCCTACGAGGCCGTGGTGCCACTCCTCTCCAGACGAATGGGCGAGGCCGAGATGGACCGGCTGCCTCGGCTGAAGATCATCGCCAACTGTGCCGTGGGATTCGACAACGTGGACGTGGACGGCGCGCGCCGGCGTGGAGTGGTGGTGACCAACACGCCCGACGTCCTGACCGAATCCACGGCCGACCTCACCTGGGCACTGATCCTGGCCGTCGCCCGGCGTCTAAAGGAGGGACTCGCCATGATCGATGGCCGCCGCTGGGTCGGGTGGCACCCGACGCAGCTTCTGGGCCTGGAGCTGGCGGAACGCACACTGGGCATCGTGGGCGCCGGCCGCATCGGCCGGGCGGTGGGACGGAGAGCAAAGGGGTTCGGGATGCACCTCCTGTACTGGGATCGAGCTCCCCGGCCCGATCTCGAGGAGGAGGGGCGTGCCCGACGCGTGGAGTTGGCCGAGCTCCTGGCGAAGAGCGACGTGATCACCCTGCACCTCCCATCGACTCCGGACACGACGGGCCTGTTCGACCGTCGGCGCCTGCAAACCATCAAACCGGGTGCCCTGCTGGTGAACACGGCCCGCGGTGACATCGTCGACGAGGCGGGACTCCTCGAGGCCCTGTCCAGCGGGCGGCTGGCCGGGGCCGGACTGGACGTCTATCCCGACGAGCCACGCGTCCACCCCGACCTGGTCGCTCACCCGAGGGTGGTGACGCTGCCCCACATCGGAAGCGCGACCACCGCTACCCGAAGGGCGATGGCTCGATTGGCTCTGGACAACGCGCTGGTCGTGCTCGGCGGCGGGGCGCCCCTGACGCCCGTCGTCTGAGGAATCGATCTTGTCCTCCGTCCAGAGCCGGCTCGCGAGGCCCACGGCCCGCCGCGCGGCGTTTCGCTCCTTCCTTCGCCGACTCAGGGCCGCGTGGCACCACCTGGCCGCCCTGGCGCGGGAGTTCCGCGCTCCCCTCTGGGGGTTCATCGCGCTGACCCTGGGGGGCGGAATCGTCTACGGCGAGCTCTACCGTGCGGCCCGCGGCATCTCCATCCCGATCATCGACCGGCCATACATCATGGTCCAGCTGATGCTGCTGGAGGCCCCGGAAGCCGTGCCAGCTGAGTGGCATCTCGCCATCTTCTGGTACGGGTTGCCGCTGGCGTTCGTGGCCCTCCTCGGTTTGGGCGCAGCGGACTTCGTGAACCTCTTCTCGAACCGGGACGATCAACGTGACGCTTGGCAGGAGGCTCTCGCCTTGACCTATCGAAATCACGCAATCGTCGTGGGTGCAGGTCGTGTGGGTCTGCGTGTGGTCCGGGATCTGGTGGACCTGGGCCTGGACGTCGTGGTGATCGACCACTCCCCGAGTGCCGACGCGGTCGAAGCGTTGAACCGCCTCAAGGTGCCCATCATTCGGGAGGACGCCCGGCTGGCGAGTACCCTGGAGAAGGCCCAGGTCCGTCACGCGGACGCGTTCGTGGCCTGCACCCGGGGACGACCAGGCGAATCTGGAGACCATCATGAAGGTGAGGGACGCCAACGCGAACATTCGCATCGTCAGCCGGATGTGGGAGCAGCGACTTTCGAGGCAGATGGAGCGGTTCCTCGACGTCGATTCCGTCCTGAGCGCCGCCGACCTGGCGGCTCCCGCGTTCGCGGGTGCCGCGGTGGGAATCGACATCACCCAGACCATCCAGATTCAGGGAGTCGAATACAGCATGATCCGGCTGCGGGTGGCTCCGGGCTCCTTCCTCGACGGCATGGAGGTAGGGACGCTGCAGTCCCAGCAGAACATGGATATCGTGCTTTGTGAACGGGACGGAGTGGCAGAGGTGAAGCCACCCACCGACCGCCTGGTTCGAGTGGACGACCAGTTGGTGGTCTTCGCGCGGCACGACCGCATTCTCGACATCGTGTCCCGAAACCAGGGAAGGCGAAAGTAATCATGGGGCGGCTGCTTGCAGCGTCGCAGGGCCACCACGCCCTGCCTCGGCGGAGCCGCGCTCCCCTCCCCGGCTGTCGTCACGATCGATCCGGGAACTCGCCTGACAGCACAGGATCGGCCCTTCCGGGGTAATGGCCCGCCCCTTGCATTTCTGAGTCCGGTTCGCGAGGGTCTCCCGCCCGGGACGGCCGGGCGGCACAGGAAGCGGCGATCCGTTCACGCGCCCAGCATCGATGCAATGAGCCCCACGTATATCCTCGGGATCTCGGCATTCTACCACGACAGCGCCGCATGTCTCCTTCGCGACGGGGAGATCGTGGCGGCAGCTCAGGAAGAGCGGTTCACCCGCAAGAAGGGGGACGCATCCTTCCCGGCCCATGCCGTGCAGTTTTGCCTTGGGCACTCCGGAATCGACGTGTCGCGCCTCGACTACGTGGGATTCTATGACAAGCCGCTCCTCAAGTTCGACCGTATTCTGGAGACCTATCTCGGGGTCGCGCCGAAGGGGTTCCGGTCTTTCCTGCGCGCCGGCCCTCTCTGGATCAAGGACAAGCTCTATATGGACCGACAGCTCAGAGAGTCCCTGGGCTACGAAGGGCCGGTCCTGTATGCGGAGCACCACGAATCGCACGCCGCCAGCGCCTTCTTCCCATCTCCCTTCGAGGAGGCCGCGATCCTCACGATAGACGGGGTGGGCGAATGGGCCACCAGTTCGGCCGGAATAGGGCGTGGGAGCGACATCGAGATCCACAAGGAGCTGCATTGGCCGGATTCCCTCGGCCTACTCTACGCGGCGTTCACCTACTATACGGGCTTCAGAATCAACTTCGGCGAGTACAAGGTCATGGGCCTCGCTCCCTACGGGGAGCCGAAATACGTGCAGACGATCCTGGACGAACTCATGGATCTGAAAGAGGACGGCTCCTTCCGCCTCAACCAGGATTACTTCGGATACCTTACCGGCCTGACCATGACGAACGGCCGCTTTACCCGCCTGTTCGACGGTCCCCCTCGGGTTCCGGAATCCAGACTCACACAGAGAGAGATGGACCTCGCGCGCTCGGTCCAGGACGTGTGCGAGGAGATCATGCTGCGCATGGCCCGTTCGGTGTATCGGGACACCGGCCTGGACAACCTCTGTCTCGCTGGAGGCGTCGCGCTGAACTGCGTCGGGAACGGACGAATCCTGCGCGAAGGGCCGTTCGAGAGCATCTGGATTCAGCCGGCGGCCGGCGACGCGGGGGGCGCTCTGGGTATCGCCCAACTGATCTGGCATAGACAGTGCGAGCACGAACGGTCGGTGACCCATGGTCGGGACGCGATGAAGGGTGCGTACCTGGGTCCCGAATACTCCCCCGAGGAAGTCCGCGAAATCCTGGACGGTTTCGGGGCCAGCTACGAGAGACTCGAGAAGGAGGAGCTGATCGCCAGAGTCGCGCAGCTCTTGGCCAGCGAGAACGTGGTCGGGTTCTTCCAGGGTCGAATGGAGTTCGGGCCCCGGGCGCTGGGGTGCCGCAGCATTCTGGGCGATCCCCGGAGCCCCAGGATGCAGTCGCAGATGAACCTGAAGATCAAGTTCCGCGAGAGTTTCAGACCTTTTGCGCCGAGCGTGCTCCGGGAACGAGTCGCCGACTACTTCGAGTTGGATCGGGAATCGCCCTATATGTTGCTGGTGGCGCCTGTCAAGGAGGACCGTCGCATCCCCATGACGGAGGCCGAGGCGCGACTGTGGGGAATCGACAAGTTGAACGTTCCCCGATCCGACATCCCGGCCGTGACTCACGTCGATTACTCGGCTCGCGTGCAGACCGTCGCCCGAGACACCAATCCGGTGTACCACGCCCTCCTGGAGGAGTTCGAGCGGATCACCGGCTGCGGGGTCCTCGTGAACACGTCGTTCAACGTGCGGGGAGAACCCATCGTCTGTTCGCCGGAGGACGCCTACCGCTGCTTCATGCGGACGGAGATGGACTACCTCATCGTCGGCGACTTCCTCCTGGAAAAGGCGAGGCAGCCCGCCTGGGTCGAGGAGGGCGACTGGCGCGACGAGTTCGAGTTGGATTGAGGCGGGAGTAGCCACGAGCCATGGACGGCCGACACGATCCGGCATCTGTCTTCACACCCCGAATCGGTCTTCGGTTCGGGCTGACCGTGGGAGCCGCCTTCATGGCTCTCGGGGGCTTGACGTGGTGGAGGGGAGCGCCGCGGCTGGCCGGGCTCTTGGAATTTCTGGGCGCGGGACTCGTCCTGCTGGGACTGCTCATCCCCGGCCACCTGGGACCCGTGTACCGGGCCTGGATGGCCATGGCTCACCTGATCTCGAAAGTAACCACTCCCATCTTCATGGGAATCGTGTACTTTCTGATCCTCCTGCCGGTGGGCTTCCTCCGGAGGCTCATCGGCGGAAACCCGATGATCCACCCGGAATCCGGGGGGAGCTACTGGGTGTGCCGGGATCCCGACACGCGCCGCAGTGATCTGAAGCGACAGTTCTGAACGGTTTTTCGTCGGTGTACGCCTTCATGAACGGGTAACGAGCCATGCACAGATCGAGTCTCTTCGGCGAGCTGTGGGCCTACATGCGAGTACGGAAGAAGTGGTGGCTTCTCCCGGTGCTGGTCGTGCTGTTCCTGGTGGGCTCGCTCCTGGTCTTCGCGCAGGGCTCGGCCCTGGCCCCCTTCATCTACACCATCTTCTGACCGTGGGCCGGCCCCCGGAGGGCGGCACGATGCAAGGAGGCGAAGGGAGGACCTTTCGGTCGAGGGTTCGAGCGACCTTCACCAACCTCCTGATCCTCTCTCTCTCGGTCCTGGCGGCTCTTGGCGTCAGCGAGCTGGCCGTTCGCTGGATGGCGCCGCAGCAACTAATTCAGATCCGACCGGACGTGTGGCAGCCGACGGACACGCTGGGATGGACCCACCGGCCCAACCTGGAAACCCGGATCAACACCGGCGAAGGCCCGGTGCGTCTCTTCACCGACCGGGACGGGTTCCGTGTGGGCCGCGCAGGTCGACGGGAGGCGGACATCCAGGTCCTCCTGATCGGCGACTCGTTCATGGCCGCCTTCCAGGTGGAGCATGAGCAATCCGTCGCCGGCCTGATGGAGAGCGGGCTGTCCGAGCGGCTGAGGCGACCCGTGGCCGTCCGCAACGCGGCCGTAGATGGCTGGGACCCGCCCCATTATGTTCTGCGGGCGCGGCGGGAGCTTTCGCGGGACCCCTACGATGCGGTGGTGGTGGCCGTATTCATGGGGAACGACGTGGTGGGCTGGACACGGGACTCCTTTCCTCCTCGGGAGGCGCTGGAGCGCCATAGCCTCCGCCTTCCCCGGGATCTTTCCAGCGGAGAGCTCATTGACGCCATCGCGTATCCCGTGAACGATCTCCTGGAGGTGCGGTCCCACCTCTTCATTCTGCTCAAGAATCAGCTCCGCGTTCTTCTCATGCGCCTGGGACTCACGGCTCGCTACTTCCCCGAGGTCCTGAAACCGGAGACGGCCGACGAGCCCTGGTGGGGCATCACCGCCGATTTGCTGGCCCGGGTGGACTCGATGGGTCGCGCACAATCGGTTCCCACGGTTTTCGCGCTCATCCCTCACCACGTTCAGGTCGACCGGGAGGAGTTCGGTGACTACGCGGCAAGCTTCGGGATGGACCCCGAGGCCGTGGACATCGATCAGCCGAATCGACTCCTGGGGCGGGAGCTCGTCAAGCGTGGGCTTCATGTGGTGGACGCCCTGCCGGCGTTCCGGCTGGCGGCTTCTAGAGGCGTCCGGCTCTATGGCACCGTGGATCCTCACTTCACCACGGATGGCCATCTGGAGCTCTGGCGACTCCTGGAAGACACGATGGTGGAGCTCCTGGAGGCCCCCGAAGCCGGCCGGCCCGGGCCCCAGCTCCGAGGCCGATCCGGAACGGATCCTGGATATCCGTAAGCGGGGTCCCTGAGTCCATTTGTGGGCCGTCGGAGAGCTCGCGCACCGATGGCGGGCTTCGACGCGCCCAAGATGACGGGACACTGGTGTACTGTCTCAGAGGTGCAGCGGCCACGGAGGGCTTTGAGGCGCCCGACACGACGGTACACTAGATTCACGTTCAAATGCGCCGACCGATGGACGGTCCTCCGGAGCTGCCAGCGGCCGGGGACCGCGGGCCGCAACATCCGATCCCACAACAGACGAGATGCCTGGTCATGGCCTTCACGAAGGAGCATGAGACGAGCCTCGGTCAGACTGATGTCCTCGTCACGCCTCTGTCGCTCGCTGCCTGGTCGTTCGCTGGTCGGCGGGGGCCGCTTGGCGGCTCCCTTTCCGCCGACGAGGTCGAACGGGCTTTCCACGACCTCGGGATTCGGTCCTTCTTCGTCACACCCCGCATGACTCCTCTGGCCGAAGGGGTTCGACGGCTCATCCGTGCGGGTCACCGGGACGAGCTGACGATCATCTCCCCGGCAGGGATGCCCAGCCCGGGCCTGCTCCGGGGCTACTGGAAACGCTGCTCGAAGGCCCTTCATACGGACCGTATCGATGTCTTCCTCATGGGGTGGGTTCAGGCCCAGTGGTATCTGCGGCCCAAGGTCTGGGGCGCCCTGCAGACAATGAAGGAAGAGGGACGCATCCGGACCGTTGGGTACTCGATTCACAACCGGCCGCTGGCTTCCCGTCTGGCGAGGGACCTGGTCCCTCGGCCGGATGTGCTGATGATTCGCTACAACGCGGCCCATCGCGGAGCGGAGACGGAAGTCTTCGACCCTCTCCCCGTCCCTCGGCCCGGCGTGATCGCCTACACGGCCACTCGCTGGGGTGATCTCCTGCGCCCCCGGCCCGATCTCGGGTTTCCGGAGGGCTTGACGGCTCCGGAATGCTACCGCTTTTCTCTCGCGCACCCGGCGGTGAACACGGTGCTTTGTGCCGCCCGGTCGTGGACCGAGATCGCTCGGGACGTGGCGGAAGTCGCCGATGGACCCCTCCCGGGAGACCGGTTGGAGGAGGTCATACGCTTCGGCGACGCCGTGCACGCCAGGCCCACACGACGTGGCTCGAGGTTCATGTTCGATCGGTGACCCCGATGAGACTTCGCCGCGAAGCGAGGCAGAGGCGCTCCTGCAGCGAAGCTCGAGCGCTCCTCGAGCATCATACTCTCCTCGTCGCCTTCCTGATCGTCGCGTGTGGCGACCCGTCAGGCCCCGAAGGCCCCGGTGATCCATCCTCTCTGGTCATCCTGGAAGGCAACGGTCAGATCGCCGTGGCCGGGACAGTCGTGCCTGTGGACCCGGCAGTCCGCGTTGTGGACGCGGATGGGAGAGGGGTCCCAGGAGTCGCCGTCTCCTTCGCAGCGACCGGCGGAGCAGGATATGTGGACTCGTCGATTCAGCAGACGGACTCCACCGGCGCGGCCTCCGTGGTGTGGATCCTGGGCGTCGATCCCGCATCTCCCCAGCGGTTGCGGGCATCCCTCGAGAGCCTGACGGCGGAATTCTCGGCCGTTGGGGTGGAGGCCGATCCCGGCAGTACCTATTGGGGAAGGAATCGCTACACGGAGTACCTAGCCGGATCACTTCCCCTGGTGCTCAGCGCTCCCCACGGCGGAGATTGGGAGCCGGAGGAGATCCCGGACCGCACGTATGGCACCATGGTCCACGACCGGAACACCCTGGACCTCGCCTTGCGAATCCGCGACGCCTTTCTGGCTGCAACCGGCCATTATCCGCACTTGATCGTGTCCCTCCTGCACCGCAGGAAGCTGGACCCCAACCGGGAGATCATCGAAGCCGCTCAGAGGAATGCTCACGCCGAGCGCGCCTGGTACGAGTTCCACAGCTTCATTGACGCAGCCGAGGCCGTCGTGGCCAGGAAGTTCGGTGACGGATTCTACATCGACCTCCACGGGCACAGCCACGAGATCCAGCGCATCGAATGGGGCTATCTGCTCTCGTCGGGGGATCTGGCAGTGACGGACGAGGTGTTGGGGTGGTCGGACGCCTGGGCGCGGAGCAGCGTGCGCACTCTCGCCCAGGCTTCGCCCTTGGGCTTCGTCGAGCTCGTCCGAGGCGAGGCGAGCATGGGAGGTATCATGGCGGCTCGGGGGGTCCCCTCGGTACCGAGCCCGAACGAACCCGACCCTGCTGGAGAGCCTTACTTCAGCGGCGGCTACGACACCTGGCGCCATGGCTCTCAGGACGGGGGGCCTGTCAGCGGCGTGCAACTGGAAGCGCACTATGAGGGAATTCGGGACACGGCAGGAAACCGGATTCTGTTCGCGGCGGCGCTGGCCGACGCGCTGATCGCCTTCTTCCCCATGCATTTCCAGAGGCCCTTCGACGCCGAGCCCGTAGGCACCGCGACGACTGCACCATCAGCGCCCGCCCTCTGACCGGAAGCTCCGGTGCAGCCTCGTTCCCCCCGGGAGCTCGGCGCCGGAGCGGGACGCCGGGATCGACGTTCAGGGGTGTTCGCCCGCCTCCTCGCGGCCCCAGAGCTGGAACCGGACCCCCAGATGACTCGCCCCCTGTCCCGAAGGCAGGGCAAGGGCGTGAGTTGTCCGGAGCGGATCTTCGGTTTATATTCGGTTTAGCCATAGATAGTTGCCACTCCGGCCTTGTCAAAGCCGGGCGTCGTTTTTCCTCCCGAGTCGAGGGAACCGGTGTCCACGCCTCCGTATGTCGAGCTTCATTGTCACTCCGGGTTTTCCTTTCTGGATGGAGCCTCCCACCCGGAGGAGCTGGTCTCTCGGGCCAAGGAGCTGGGCTACTCCGCCCTGGCCCTGACGGACCACAACGGACTCTACGGCTCCATGGAGTTCGCACAGGCCGCCCGCGCCGAGGACCTCCAGCCCATCACGGGAGCCGAAGTGAGCCTCAGAATCGACGAAGCGGGCCCTTCCCCGAACGATCCGGATCCATTTCCGGATCCATCGGGGAGCCGTAGCGGTGCATCGACTTCAGGTTCAGACGGAGGGCTCCGGAATGACCACGAAGGAGAGGGGGTGGAAGAGCTCGATCCTCTGAACGACGCTTTCCACATGACCCTCCTGGCCGAAGGCCCCACCGGCTATTCCAATCTCTGCCGACTCCTCACTGAGGCCCACATGAGGAGCCCTCGGCTCGCTCCCTCACTTCCCCTTGCCTCGCTCCTGGAGCGTAACGAGGGAATCATTGCCCTCACGGGCTGCCGGCGCAGTCCTCTCCTCCACTATCTGGAAGACGGCACGGCCTCGGGGGAGGCCTTCGCTCGCAGGCTTCTCGAAGCCTTTGGTCCGGACCGGCTCTTCGTCGAGCTCCAGGCCAAAGCGGCGAAGGGAGAGTCGAACCAGAATCGAGCCCTGGCTCGCCTTGCGGATCGGTTGAGCATTCCCGTAGTCGCCACCGGAAACGTTCACTATCACAGGCGCGAGCGGCACCGGCTCCAGGATGTCCTGGTGGCGATTCGAAATCGAACCACCCTGGACGGATCTCATGACCTCCGGCGCCCCAACAGCGAGTTCCATCTGGTCTCTCCCGAGGAGATGGTCCGTCGCTTCGATGGCCGGCCCGACGCCCTCGCGAACACCCTCCGCATCGCCGAGCGTTGCACCGCTTTCGACCTCACCCAGGACCTGGGCTACGAGTTTCCCGACTTCGAAGGGAGCCACCGGGGAACCGCACCCGAGATCCTGGCCACCGTGTGCCGGGCCGCACTCGACGAACGGTATCCTCCGGGCTCGAAGAACCGGGACGAGGCGATCCGCCGCCTGGAAGAGGAGCTCAGACTGGTGGAGCACCACCGCCTCTCCGGCTTCTTTCTGGTCTACCGGGACATCATGAACCTGGCCCGGGAGGTAGGCACCTGGGTCCGGGGGGAAGCGCCTCGCGCCTGCTCGGGCCTACCGCCGGGCCGGGGTCGGGGGTCGTCCGTCTCCTCCATCATTTGTTACCTGATCGGCCTCTCCCATGTGGACCCGGTGGAGACCAACCTCTTCCTGGGACGCTTCCTGAACGAGGCCATGTCCAGCGTCCCGGACATCGACCTGGACTTCCCCCGGGACATCCGCGAAGAGCTCATCCTGGAGGTCTACGAGCGCTACGGAGGCCAGCACACCGGCCTGGTTTGTACCTTCCCCACATACCGCCTCCGCTCCTCGGTCCGGGAGATCGGTAAGGCCCTGGATCTCCCCATGGGAGACATCGAGAAGCTTTCCAAGCTGGCGGAACGGAGCGGGCCGGGGCTTCGGGAGGATCTCGAACGGCTCCCGGAGTTCCGGGACAAGGTCGACTCCCCTCTGTGGCAGCATCTGGCCGACCTGGCCGAAGACATCGCCGGTCTTCCCCGACACATCTCCCAGCATGTGGGCGGGATGATCATCTCTAGCCGTCCCCTGGTGGAGCTGGTGCCCCTGGAGCCCGCCGCATGGGAGGGTCGGGTCCTCTGCCAGTGGGACAAGGACTCCTGCGATGACGCGGGTTTCATCAAGATCGACTTCCTGGCCCTGGGGATGCTCTCGCTGGTGGAAGAGGCCGTGGACCTCATCGCCGAACGCCACGGAACTCCTCCGGATCTTTCCCGCATCGACTTCGATGACGAGGTGATCTTCGACCGGATCTGCTCCGGGGACACGGTGGGAATGTTCCAGGTGGAGAGCCGTGCCCAGATCCAGATGCTCCGAAGAGTCCAGCCCCGGAACCTGGCCGATCTGGCCGTTCAGGTGGCCATCGTACGGCCCGGCCCCATTGTCGGCGGCGCCGTGAACCCTTACGTCCGCCGGCGTGAGCTCCAGCGACAGGACCCCGGCTACGAGGTCCCTTACGACCATCCCCTCCTCAGAGAGGCCCTGGGCGAGACGCTGGGAGTCATCATCTTCCAGGATCAGGTCCTCAAGGTGTGCAAGGCCCTGGCAGGGTTCAGCGACGGTCAGGCCGAGGGGCTGCGGCGGGCCATGAGCCGGAAGCGCTCTCGGGAAGCGATGCAAGGATACTGGGAAGCTTTTCGGGAGGGGTCCGCCCGAAAGGGTGTGGACGAGGCCACTACCCGCAAGGTGTTTGAGCAGGTCATCGCCTTTTCGGAGTTCGGGTTTCCCAAGTCCCACGCAGCGGCCTTCGGCTTCCTGGCGTACCAATCGGCATGGCTCTGCACCTATTATCCCACCGAGTTCTATGTGGGACTCTTCAATAACCAGCCCATGGGATTCTACTCCCTGGACGCCCTGGCCCGGGACGCTCGGCGACACGGTATCCGCACCCTTCTTCCGGACATCAACCAGAGCGATGTCCGCTGCACTGCCGAGAAATGCGATCTGCGGGTGGGCCTCGGATTCATCCGAGGTTGGGGAGAGGAAACCGCCGAACGAGTGGTGAAGGAGCGGAAACGGAGTGGCCCCTTCCGCTCTCTGCCTGACTTCCTGAGGCGGACCCCGGCTGCCCTCAAGCGTCCCGCCGTGGAGAATCTGATCTGGGTCGGGGGCATGGACGGGCTGGGTCTCACCCGTCGCGAGCTCTTATGGCAGGTAGGCCTCTGGCTCGGACCGGAGGAAGACGGGGAGCGAGCCGTGGAACGACAGAGTGACAGCCAGCTGGATCTGAGAGTGGCGGACCCCTACGCCGGGATCCCCTTCCCCGACCTGGGAGATGACGAACGGATGCTGGCCGAGTACCGGATGCTCCGCTTTTCGACCCGCCTTCATCCTCTCAGCCTTCTCCGAGACCAACTGCCCCCGGATGTCGTCTCCTCCGACAAGCTTGCAGGTCTGCCCCAGGGTGCCACGGTCCAGTTGGCGGGCATCGTCGTCGCTCGGCAAAGACCCCAGACAGCAAAAGGTTATCTCTTTATCCTTATGGAAGATGAGTCCGGCCATATCAATACAATTGTGAAGCCTGGGGTTTACGAGCGCGACCGGTCTGCCATTCGCATGGAGCCCTTCATCACGGTTCGCGGGCGGCTTCAGAAAGATGGAGCCACCCTGAACGTCATCGCCTACGAAGTGAAGTCACTGAAGGTCGGAGATTCGCCGGTGGGCGGAAATGGCAGGCCAGCCGCACGGGAAGGAAGGTCCACTCTGGAGCCGGCGAGGGCTCCCTTTCGGTTCCTGACCGCTCTTCGACAGTCGCCCCCGGGAGTGAAGAGCTGGGGGCGCTGAGCTCCAGACTCTCCCTGGACCCTCACCGTCTGCTCCGCCGGATCCGACCCCAGGGGCCGGATCCCTGCCGACTCCCTCGCAGATCGACCCAGACGGGCCCTCGAGGCGCGGGCACCGCCCCCGAAGCCCGCGCCACCCTGCTCCACCGGCGGTGGCCGTGCGCTCACAGCGGCTCGGGAGTCGACTCTGGCGGGAAAGCCAGCCGGACCACATCCCCGGCCGGACGGGATGCTCCCGCTCCCGGCGACGATCGATTCCCTCTCCTGTCCCCGGGCTCCCTGCCCA
>JBDHKE010000356.1:0-3005 GCA_039586555.1 Gemmatimonadota bacterium
GGCGAGGTAGCACCGCCGGCCTTCTTCTGGTACTACCACTGCGGCTTCCGGGAGAACTGGAACCGGCGGGAGTGGCATGATCCAAGCATGCGCCGGCCCTTCGATGAGTACATGACGGAGGCCTTGGAAAAGGGCTGGTGGCAGGGGCACGTGCGGCCCGGAGAAGACACCATCCCCAAGGTGTACTTCGAATGCGGCGGCGATACCCTGCGTCGCACTCGCGGCGGCCAGAACATGCTGCTCAACCACCTGTGGCCCGAGTTGAAGATGGTGGTGTTCATCGACTGGCGCATGAACGCCACGGGGATGTACTCGGACGTCGTGCTGCCCGCCGCCACTCACGCCGAGAAGATCACCTTCCACTTCTCGACCACGCATATGAACCAGATGGTGTTCAACGACCGGTCCGTAGACCCCGCCGGAGAGGCGAAATCGGAGCCCCAGATCTTTCGCCTCCTGACGGCCAAGATCGAGAAGCGGGCAAAGGCCCGCGGTTTCGTCGAGTACGAAGACGGGCTCGGCGTCTCCAAGCGCTTGGACGATCTCCACGCTCGCTACACCCTCAACGGTCACTTCGACGATGACGAGAAGATTGCCCGTGAAGTGGTGGAGGACGGAACCGTCGACGGCAGCCTACCCGAGGGGACGACGCTCGAGACCTTGCGCCGGAGGGGGCACATCCGGTTCCAGGACTGGGGCTATCAGCCCATGGGGGTGAACCAGGGCTCTGACCTCAAGTCCGATGAGGTACACACCCCACTTCGTCACCATACGGAAAAGAAGCTACCCTACCCCACCCTCACCCGCAGAGCCCAGTTCTACATCGACCACGAGTGGTTCCTAGAGGCCGGCGAGGAGCTGCCGGTGCACAAGGACGCCCCCAAGATGGGCGGCGATTACCCCTTCATGCTCACCAGCGGCCATCCCCGCTGGAGCATCCACGCCGCCAACGTCATGAACCGCATCATGCAGGACACTAACCAGGGACGCCCGTTCATGTACATGAACGTGGATGACGCCGCCTCCCGCGGCATCAGCGAGGGAGACTACGTGCACGCCTACAACGACATGGGTGACTTTCACCTCCATGCCAAGCTCTCCCCCGCGGTGCGCCCCGGGCAGCTCATCGTGTACAACGGGTTCGAACCGCTCCAGTTCAAGGGCTGGAAGGATCCCGCCAACGCGGAGCCGGGCATGGTCAAGTGGCTGCACCTGGGGCCGGCGGGGCCGCTGTGGCCCTCAGCCTGACCCGTCTCGGCTTCCGTCTCGCGTCCACTCAAGAGGACGTAGTCTACACCTACTACGAGTACACAAGCTGGGAAGACATCTATCGCAAGAAGTGGACCTGGGACAAGGTGACGTGGGGCACCCACCTGGTGGACTGCTACCCCGGAGGCTGCTCCTTCCGCGTCTACACGAAGGACGGCATCGTCTGGCGCGAGGAGCAATCGGGCGTCTATCCCCACATCGAGGACGGGGTGCCGGACATGAACCCCCGCGGCTGCCAGAAGGGCTCCTCGTTCAGCCGCGTGATGTACGGGGCCGAGCGGCTGAAGTATCCGCTGAAGCGGGTCGGTGAGCGGGGCGAAGGCAAGTGGAAGCGCATCACCTGGGACGAGGCCCTCACCGAGATCGCGGACGCTATGTTGAAAGCTATCGAGGAGTCCGGGCCGGAGACGATCATCTACGAGTTCGGCTCCGGCGAAGGCGGCACGGTCAACGGCCCCCAACCGGCCTGGCGACTGATGCGCCTCATCGGCGGCACCACACTCGACTCAAACGGACTGACCTCTGACTTCAACGTCGGCATCTACCAGACGTTCGGCAAGTTCCAGTTCGTCTCCTCCGTAGATGACTGGCACCACTCCGATCTCATCCTGATCTGGCACATGAACCCCGTTTACACCCGCATCCCGTCCGCCCACTTCGTGCACGAGGCCCGCTACCACGGCACGGAGATCGTCTCCATAGCGCCGGACTACAACGCGTCGTCGACCCACGCCGACATGTACGTGCCCATCGAAGCGGGCACCGACGCCGCCCTGGCCCTGGCCATGTGCAAGCTCATCATCGATGACGGCAAGGTCGACGAGCCCTTCGTCAAGGAGCAGACCGACCTCCCCCTCCTGGTGCGTCGGGACAACGGGCACTTCCTGCGGGCCAGCGACCTGGAGGAGGGGAACCGCGAGGACCAGCTCTACTTCCTGGACGCCTCAGGCGAGATCGTCGCCGCGCCCCGCGGCACCCTGGACCTGGACGACGCTGACCCGTCCCTGTCCGGAGAGACCACCGCGACCTTCAAGGACGGCTCCAAAGTAGAGGTGGCGCCAGCCTTCGAGATCCTGCGCGAGCGGCTACGCGACTACACGCCGGAAAAGGCATCCAAGATCACCGGCATTAGCCCCAACCTGATCCGCAAGCTGGCCCGCAAGGTAGCCAATGCGCGGGCCATCCACATGCTCCAGGGATTCAGCGCAAACAAGTACTACCACGGGGACCTGATCGAGCGCTCCATGGCCCTGCTCATGGCTCTCACCGGCAATTTCGGTCGCAAGGGGACTGGGATGCGCGGCTGGAACAGCGCTCAGCTCTTCACCAGTCACCTCGTCAAGACACGCCCCGGCCTGGAGGGCTTCCTGGAGGTCGGCCGCGGGGCCCGCGAGGTCGAGAAGCACCTCCTACACGAGGACGGCACCCTCAGCGAGGAGATGGTGGCCATCGAGTCGGAGCGGGAGGAGGTGCGCGGCAGCACCTTCACCAAGCTGCCCGCGACTCCCATCATGGTTCCTCCCGCCTTCTACTGGTACTACCACGCCGGCTACAAAGAAGTCTGGAACAACAAGGACTGGTCGGACCTCCCCAACGGGCATGAGTTCGACGACTACATGAAGGAGGCCATCAACAAGGGTTGGTGGGACGGCGTCGTGCGGCCAGCTCCTGACAAGGCACCGCGGGTCTACCTGGGAGTGGCCGGCTCAACCCTGAGGCGGACGCGCGGCGGCTTC
>JBDHKE010000357.1:0-3030 GCA_039586555.1 Gemmatimonadota bacterium
GACCCGGCCCAAGGGAAGGAGGCCGTAGGCCGACTGGACTTGGGCCGGGGACCGGCGCCTCCGGCCCCCGCCCCTCGAGGGGGCGCTCCAAGGGGGTTGCCCTGCCCCAGGTTGGTCCTGTGGCTATGCTTGGGGCGTTCCTGGGCAGACCACAGCGGGGGGTAGGGAGATGATCGAGATGTCCATGTTTCTATCGATACAGGCCCTTGCCGAGCGGGGCATGGGGAAGAAGACGATCGCCCGGAGGCTCGGGCTGGACGTCCGGACCGTTCGCAAATACATACGCCGTATAGGGCTGGGGGATCGGGAGCCTCGGCGAGTCCCCGCGCCCTCCAAGCTGGACCCGCTGCAGCCCCTGGTGGAGCAGAAGATCCAAGAGGGGCTCAGCGCCACGCAGATCTACCAGGATCTCTGCCCCCGGAAGGACTTCGACGCCTCCTACGGGACGGTGCAACGGCTGGTGCGCAAGCTCCGGACGACCGAGCCCGAGGTCTACTGCCGGATGCGATACGTCCCGGGGGAGGAGGGCCAGATCGACTTCGGGGAGATCGGCCGGCTCCCCGTGGGCGGCAAGCGCCGGAAGGTCTACCTCTTCGTGATGACCCTCTGCTACAGCCGGCTGGCGTACTACGAGCTCGTCCTGGACCAGACGGTCCCGACGTTCCTCATGGCGATCCGTCACGCCGTGGAGTTCCTGGGGGTCGTGCCGGTCCGGCTGAAGCCGGACAACCTTCGCTCGGCGGTGCTGATCGATCACCTCGGCCAGCGCTACTACCAGGAGGACTTCTTCCGGTTCTGCCAGCACTACGGGATGATCCCGGATGCGGCGCGCCCCTTCACCGCGACGGACAAGGGGCGGGTCGAGCGGGATATCGGCTACGCCAAGTCGAACTGCTTCCGGGGGAGGACGTTCGGCTCCTTCGAGGAGGCCGTGGCCCATCTCGAGTGGTGGATGAACCACGTCGCCAACGTCCGGGTGCACGGGACGACCCGGCGTCGGCCGCTGGACCTCTTCGAGGAGGAGAAGGCCCACCTTCTCCCCCTGCCGGACGAGCCGTACGAGATCTGCCGGTGGGGCCGCTACCGGGTCCGGAAGGACTGCCATATCCACGTGGAGGGGAACTACTACTCGGTCCCCTACACGCTGGTCGGGGGCCAGGTCACCGTCCGGGTCGGGGCGGAAGACGTCACCGCCTTCGCCGAGGGGATGATCATGGCCCAACACCAGCGAGCCCTCGGCAAGGGCGAGACGATCACCGACCCTGCCCACTACCCGCCGGAGAAGCGGCTCGGGACGCAGGAGATCCACCGGCGGCGGTGCCTGAGTATCCGGAGTGCCGGGCCTCATGCGGCGGAGTTCCTCCACCAGCTCCGCGGATCCCGGTGGGTCTTCGGTCCGCAGGTGGCCAGGCTCGCCGATTTGGTCCGGCAGCACGGCGCCGACGCGGTGGACCAGGCTTGCCGGCGAGCCCTCTTCTTCAGCTCCACGGATGGGGCCGACGTGATCCGGCGCATCCTGGAGCAGGATCTGCACACCATCCCGCTGCCGGAGGATGCCCCCTGTGGAAGCGGAGGCCGGGACTACGGGCGGCCCCTCGCCGAGTATGCAGCGCTGCTCGAGTGGGAGGAGGTGAGCGATGAATAAGCCTCCCATGGAGATGCGGCTCCGTCGCCTCCGGCTCGGCTACATGGCCAGTCATGTGGAGGCCCAGAACGCCGAGTCCCTCAAGCAGAAGCATTCCTACCTCGAGTTCCTCGAGGGCCTGGTGGACGGCGAGCTGAGCGCTCGGGAGAACAAGGCCCTGACCAAGCGGGTGAAGAAGGCGCAGTTCCCCGTGGTCAAGACCCTGGAGGAGTTCTCCTTCGACTTCCAGCCGAAGCTGGATGCGAAGCTGATCAAGACCCTGGCCACCTGCGAGCCCTCGGCATGAAGGCGATCGAGAAGGGCTACGACGTGCGGTTCACCACGATCCAGGACCTCGCCGGCGAGCTCCGGGCCTCCATGGCGGACAACACGACCGAGGAGCGGATCGCCGAGCTCACCGAACCCGACCTGGTCGTGCTCGATGAGCTGGGGTTCACCCCCCTCGACCGGCTGCTCGCCGATGCCTTCTACCGGATCATCGCCAGCCGCTACGAGCGGAAGAGCATCATCGTCACCAGCAACAAGAGCTTCGAGTCCTGGGCGGAGGTCTTCCCCGACGCCGTGATCGCCAGCGCTGTGCTGGACCGTCTGGTCCACCACGCACACCTGGTGCCCATCGTCGGGGAGTCCTACCGGATGAAGGAGCTCAAGGGAGACAAGAAGGGAGGTGAGCGCCGGAAGAAGTCCGCATGAGACCCAACCGGGCAACCTCCCCCAGGGGGGGCACGAAAGGTGATCATCAGGGGGTCACTTGACATGATCGGCCACAGACGGGGCGGGCTTCGAGAAGCCCGCCCCGTGTCCTGTTCTGGAGGGAACCGGCCCCGCTCAGGGGCCGTCGTTGTAGTAGATGGCTCCGGTGATCGCTCCCGGCGGGGATCCCACGTACTCCTGCCCGCCGATGAGGAGGAAGCGCGGCGCCGCCCCGAAGGCGCGGATCGGGCTCAGGACGGCGGCGGCGTTGTAGACGTTCGCGTTGATCTGGTTGGACCCGGAGGTCATCCCCGACCAGGACGTCAGGCTGCCGTCGGGCTGGATCGCGCTCCTCTCGAGCTCCAGGGACCCCGACCCACCCTGGTAGACCCCCTCGGCCGTGATGATCTGGCCGAAGGATGACCAGGTCACGTGCTTCTTCCGCTGCTTCACCGTGCTCGACTCCGCGACCCAGACGCCGATGGCTCCCCTCTGCGCCGGGGCCCGCCAGACGTCCTTCTCCCCCGGCAGCCCCTGCTCGTTCGGTTCCAGGGAGCCCGCCAGGTCCCCGCCCGCGACGTAGAGGTTCCCGCCGAAGGCGAAGGCGGTCGCGTAGGAGACGGCGACCGGGTACGGGTTCGGAGAGACGGTCCATCCCCCCAGGGTGCCGTTGGAATCGATCGGCGTCGAGA
>JBDHKE010000358.1:0-2286 GCA_039586555.1 Gemmatimonadota bacterium
TGAATCCCGCCTGCGCCTCGGTCAGCGTCCCGCCCGTCACCGTGGCGGTGAGGACGACTGTGTCACCGGCGTTCTGGTCCGTCGCCGTGATGTCGAAGGCGAGGGAGGCCCCGACGTTCACCAGCGCGGCGAAGGTCGGATCGGCGCCCGTCACGGTCCCCGGACCCGTCGGGGCCCCGATCTCCACCGGGAAGTTCTTCTTGCTGCTCCCACCCGAGCAACCGACGATCGATACGGCGAGGACGAACGATCCCACGATGCGCCCGATCCGATGCGCGTGCATACCACCCTCCTTGCTGATGGCAATCCCCCGCGGAAGTAGATCTCATCGTAGCCGCACCCCCCCGCAATGCAACAAATTGGGGACAGTCACTTTTACATAAGTCCAATGATTTCCGTAGCCGAAGGGGTTACGGGAACCGAAATCAAAGGACTTCCATGAGAAGGCCATGATTGTCAAGGGCAGCTTGGTGCCCACCGCATCCCGTTCGGCTCCAAGCCCACTCGCCCGACTTCCATTCGCACTCTTGTTGGGCCATCGTCGCAGCCCGGTGCATGCTGGGGTCCGCCGAGGTCGGGGGCTGCAGTCTTACAATCGGCCACTGGAGGCCAAGTCCAATGTCGCAGTCCCCCGGACTGGGCGTTTGGGTCTGGAGTTCCTTTGGGTGACAGCGGGACCTGCCCGCCTTCGTTCCCTTCGCTCCTCCCTTGAAAGCCGTCCCTATGCGTGGGTCACGCACTGGGGCTCATCTTGCTTCGGAGCCCCCGAGTTCCGCAGGGGCTCATAGACCTGCGCCGTGACCCACAGGCGGTGAAGAAGCACCGCTAACTTCCGGGCCACGGCCACCGCCGCTCGTTTCCGGGCGTTCTTGCCTCCTCTCGCCGCGATCTTCTCCCCCCACCTCCGGAGGTCAGTGTCCGGCCCTCTGGGCCCGATGATGTACTGGGCGCAGCCCACGAGTAGTCGGCGCAGGAGTCGGTCGCCCGCCTTGGTGACCCTGAGCTGCGGGTCCTGGTCACCCGATTGGTCTCGGCGAGGGACCAGCCCCAGATAGGCGGGAACCTTCCGGCTCTTGGAGAACCGCCGGGGGTCCTCGATCTTCAGCACAAAGGCCATCGCCGTCACCGGTCCCACCCCCGAGACTTGGCGGAGGAGCTCCGTCTCCGGGTACCTCTCCCGAGCCCAATGCTCCAACCGCCTGTCGTACCGACCGATCTTCTGGGTCATCGACTCGATGGTCTCCAGCACCGGGGCCAGGTCCGGCTGCAGGTCCTCCGGCAGCGCCTCCCGGGCACGACGGGGGAAGGCCTCTGCCGAGCACGAGGGGACCCGATTCCCCAGGGGCTTGACGATCCCCCGGACATGGTTGACGAGCAGCGTGCGGGCCCGAACCAGAGCGTCCCGGGATCGCACAACTGCCAGGTCCCTCTGCGCCTCGGGACCCCGGTGCTCGATCGGGCTGAGCAGCTTCGGGTCAAGCCGGGCCACCCGGGCCAGCTTCTCTGCATCCGTGGCGTCGTCCTTCTTCTCGGTCGCGAAGATCAACGGTAGGTTCCGGGCGTTGGCCACCAACACCTCGTGTCCACACTCCGCCAAGAGGCGGCGCAGCCACGGCGAATGGGTCCCCACCTCGAGGGCCACCCGCGAGGGGGGGAGCGCCTCGAAACGCTTCTGGAACGCTCTCCGTGTTGTCGGCACCCGACCTTCCTCCGCCACCTCCCCATCCGGGTCCAGCGCGTACCAGTGGCTCCACCGGTCACCGACGTCCACACCGATTGTCAGACCAGGGTCCTTCCGGTTAACATGCCCCATGGCCAACCCTCCAATGTTGGGGGCTACCAAGCCCGCCATATCATTGGGGCTCGATTATCGAGACCCCGCCGACACAGGGGGGTTGGCCTTCTCATCCCATCTTAGTGAGATCTTGGCCTGCTCGCGGACGCTCTCCGCCGGGTCCTTCTGGCTCGCTTCCTCCAGGGCCCACCAGACGCTCTCATCCTGGGTGAACGTCGAGAGGTTGGCGGCCGCCTCCCGGCGGACGGCCTCATCCGGATCCTCGCCGAGCGCCTCCAGGAACGTCTTCACGAGGTCCGGATACTGAAGACCGCGCAGGTTGCGGAGTATCTCCGCCCGGATCACCGGATCCCCGACCTCCTGCAAGAGCTGGATCATGGAGTGGGCGACCTCGGGCGTCCGGGCCTGGTAGTGCCGGAGCATCTCGAGGGCCTTCAACCTCTGCCGCACGCTCCGCGCGGGGTCGACCGCCTGCTTCTGGTAGGCCTCCA
>JBDHKE010000151.1:0-7723 GCA_039586555.1 Gemmatimonadota bacterium
CATGACGATGGTACTGGCACCGCTCGCCACCCAGTGAGGCGACAAGCGGGAGAAGCGAAGAATGCCGAAGATGAAGACGAACCGGGGCGCGGCGAAGCGGCTGCGTCGAACCGGCACGGGAAAGCTCCGTCGTCGCCGGGCCTACAAGAGCCACATTCTCACGAAGAAGACGACGAAGCGGAAGCGGCGCCTGAGACGGGATACGGCGGTTTCGAAGGCGGACGCGAAGAGGGCGAAGCGACTCCTTCCGGGGTCCTGAACGAAAAGGAGTTGCGTCATGCCACGAGTTACGAGGGCACCAGCCCGTAGCAAGCGCAAGAAGAAGATCCTCAAAACGGCCAAGGGCTATTTCGGGGGTCGGAAGAACCTGTACCGCACGGCGGTCGACGCGGTGGAAAAGGGGTGGGAGCACGCGTATCGAGACCGGAAGAAGAAGAAGCGCAACTTCCGGCAGCTCTGGATCACTCGCATCAATGCAGCCGCCCGGGAGCACGATCTCTCCTACTCCCGATTCATGAATGGTCTGAAGCGGGCTGGGGTCGAGCTGGATCGTAAGGCGTTGGCCGACCTGGCGGTCCGCAACCCGGAGGCCTTCGCCGCGCTGGCGGACCAGGCGAAGCAAGGACTGCAAGACGTGAAGCAGAAGGAGTCGTAGGGAGCTGCCACCGACGAAGGGGGAGGGACCTCGGGGCTCCGCTGGACTCGGCGGAGCCCGCCTCTTTTCCCCACGAATCGGAGAGTTCTGGCGGAGAGACCGGAAGGGAGCCGTTGCCCGGCTACTCCCACGCTGGCGCAGGGTTTCCGCCGATCCTGCTCCTTTGTAGCTTAGCGATTCTTCTTCTGCTCGTGCCGCCCGGCGATGAACCCGGCGGACAAACCCGTGGGACCCATGTCCAGGACCGGTGACTCCAACCTGATCGAGGAGTTGACAGCTCTCGAGACCGAGGCGCTCGCGGCCATCTCTGCCGCCGGAGATCCTCGCGAGCTGGAGTCCGTGCGAGTGCGCTTCCTGGGTCGCCGGGAGGGTCGTGTTTCCGGCATTCTCCGCCGGCTGGGAGAGCTGACCCCGGACGAGCGCCCTGGAGTCGGGGCCGAGGCCAACCGGATCAAGGGCGTTCTCGCCCGGGCCCTTGAGGAGCGCGGGCGACTCCTGGAGGGGGAGATCCGCGCCGATGAGCGGCTTCCGGACCTCACACTTCCCGGTCGCCGTGGCTGGGTGGGTGGGCTCCATCCCGTGACCCGGGTGGTCAACGAGATCTGCGAGATCTTCAGGACGCTGGGATTCACGCGAGCCCGCGGGCCGGAGATCGAAACGGAGTGGTACAACTTCGTCGCCCTGAACACGCCCCTTGATCATCCGGCCGCGGACGAGCAGGACACCCTCTACCTCGGGAACTCCTTTCTTCTGCGCAGCCATACCTCGCCCGTGCAGGTCAGGATCATGGAGGAGTACCAACCTCCCATTCGCATCGTCGTTCCCGGGATGGTCTACCGTCGGGACACATACGATGCGACACACACTCCCGCCTTCGCCCAGATCGAGGGCTTGGCGGTGGACGAGGGCATCTCCTTCGTGGACTTCAAGGCAACCCTCGCGGAGTTCGCAACACGCTTCTGGGGTCCGGGCACGAAGGTACGGTTCCGGCCGTCGTTCTTCCCCTTCACCGAGCCCAGTGCCGAGGTGGACGTGAAGCGTCTGATCGTAGATCGGGAAGGGACGCTGAGGGAGTCCGAGTGGCTGGAGATCATGGGTGCGGGGATGGTGGATCCGGCGGTTCTCGAGAACGTGGGTTACGACGCCGAGCGCTATACCGGCTTCGCCTTTGGGATGGGGCCCGGACGGATCGCCATGCTGAAGTACGGCGTTCCTGATCTTCGCGTCCACTTCGAGAACGACGTGCGGTACCTGGAGCAGTTCACGAAGCCATGAACATCTCCTATCGGTGGCTGAAGGACCTGATACCCGGCCTGAGCGCCAGTCTCGAGGAGGTGTCGGAGCTCCTTGCCATGCGGGGCGCGCCCATCGAGGACACGGAGACCCTGTCGCGGGGGTTGGAAGGCATCGTCGTAGGGCGGGTGGAAGCCGTGGTGCCTCACCCCCACGCGGATCGCCTGACCGTATGTCGAGTGGATGGGGGTGGAGGCCTGGTGGATGTGGTGTGCGGCGCGCCGAACGTGCGGGCCGGGGCCTGCTATCCCTTCGCCCCGGTAGGTGTCACGCTACCCGGCGGCCTGGAGATCAGGGAGGCGGACATCCGCGGCGTCCACTCGGTGGGGATGCTCTGTTCGGAGCGCGAGCTCGGGTTGGGTCCGGATCACACGGGGATCATGGAGTTGACAGGAGACCTCCGAACCGGACAGGAGCTGACGGAGGCTCTTCGCCTGGACGACGTTCTTCTGGACGTGGAGGTGACCCCGAATCGGCCCGATCTTCTGAGCCACGTGGGGATTGCCCGGGAAGTCGCACCGGGTGGCTCCTCCGGCGTCGCGCCCCCGGACATTCCCGGAAGCCCGGGGTTCCAGACCGAGCTGCGCGTGGGGGAGAGGGAGGTGGAATGGGACGGGGTCCGGATCCGCATCGACGACCCGGATCTCTGCCACAGGTACCTGGGAGCCGTGGTACGCGGGGTGTCCGTCGGCCCCTCCCCCGAGTGGCTGGCCTCTCGCTTGCGCGCCGTGGGCGCCCGACCCATCAACAACGTCGTGGACGCGACGAACTACGTGCTGTTCGAGCTGGGACAGCCCCTTCACGCCTTCGACCTGTCCAGGCTGAGGGACTCGACGGTGGTCGTTCGGCGGGCCCGGCCGGAGGAGCCGTTGCGGACGCTGGACGGTGAGGATCGCACGCTTTCCGACAGCGTGCTGGCCATCTGTGACTCGTCCGACGCCATAGCCATCGCGGGGGTGATGGGCGGCGAGCACTCTGAGGTGTCTCATGACAGCCGGGACCTGCTTCTGGAGTGTGCCCTCTTCGAGCCCAAGTCGATCCGGACGACCCGGAAGGCCCTCGGCATGTCCACGGACGCGAGCTATCGCTTCGAGAGGGGTGTGGATCCGGAAGGAATGGAGCAGGCTCTTCGGAGGGCTGTGGAGATCATCCTGGCGACCGCAGGAGGCGAGGCGGACCCGGTGGTCCTGGATGTCTGCCCTCGGCCCTGGGAGGGACTCACCGTCCCGCTGCGCCCCTCCCGAGTCGAGCACCTTCTCGGAGTCCCCTTCGAGCGGGAGGATCTGCGGGCGGTCCTGGAGCCTCTCGGATTCTCCCTGAGCGACCGCGAAGATGGCGCTTTCGACGTTTCGGTTCCCGGATACCGAAGCTATGACGTCGTCCGGGAGGTGGATCTCATCGAGGAGGTGGCTCGGGTCCACGGTTACGAGAACTTTCCGGACAGCCTGCGGGCATTCCGGCCGGGGACGGTGCCTGATGATCCCATGCTTCAGCTCCAGGACCAGCTTCGGGACTTCCTCGTGGCGATGGGCTTCTTCGAGGCGCAAAGTCCGGCGTTCGCCCCGGAGTCCGAAGGGACCGTCCGAATCCAGAACCCGATTTCCATCGAGGAGGCGTTCCTGCGGAGGTCCCTTCTGCCGGGAGTTCTGCGCCGCGTCGAATTCAACCTCTCCCGGGGAGCTCGCGACATTCGGCTCTTCGAAACGGGCTCCGTCTTCGACAGTCTCTCCAGAGAAGAGAGACCTCTCGAGGAGATGCGTCTTGCGGCGGTCATGACCGGGCGTCGGACTCCGCTTCACTGGAGCGAGGAGGGGCGGGATTTCGAGATCTGGGACCTGAAGGGGACCTTGCTGGCGGTTCTGGAGCGGTCCCGCATCGAGGGCGAGCTGGTTCCCGAAGCGCCGGACGAGGAACGCCTGGATCCGAAGCGTGCCTTCACGGTCCGGGGGGCCGACGGCACCCTCCTGGGCGTGGCGGGACGGGTGCGTCCCGAAGCCGTCGATGCGCCCGCCTGGGCCGCGGACCTGTGGGCTCTGGAGGTGACCCTGCCCGATCCGCCCCCTCCACCCGCTCCGATCCTGTACACGCCGCCACCCGTGGTGCCGGCGGTGGAGCGGGACCTGGCGCTGATCATCCCGATGACCCTTCCGGTGGCCAGAGTCACGGATCTCGTCCAGTCCGCGGCGGGGACCCTGGCAGAGCGAGTCGAGATCTTCGACCTGTACGAGGGCATGGGAATCCCCGCCGGCACTCGATCCGTGGCATACCGCTTGAGGTTCCGCGCTCCAGACCGCACTCTGAAGGACGAGGAGGTCGAGCGGTCCGTGGCCGATGTTCTGCGGATTCTGAAACAAGAGCTGGGCGTCGTGCCCAGGGGGGCTTGAGTTCGATGCATACCGAACGAACCGGCTTTGATCGCCTCGAGGGCCTGGTGGCAGACGCCCTCGACAGCCTCGCGTCTCTTCGCGACCGGGCACTGAGCGCCGAGGCACGGGTCAGGGACCTGGAGGAGGCCCTGGAGCGACACGAGGCCGCCGGCGGTGCTTCCGAGGAAACCGCCCACCGACTCGGCGCTTACCAGGCAGAGAATCGTGAGCTCCGGGGCCGCCTCACTCGAGGCCGCGAGGGAGTGGAACGGTTGCTGGCAAGGATCCGGTTCCTGGAGGAGCAACGGTGAGCGACGCGCCGAAGAAGCAAGCGGTGACCGTACGAATCGCGGGCGAGGAACACACGATCAGAGCCAGTGCGGATCCCGAGTACACCCGCGAATGTGCCGAATTCGTCGACGATCGAATCGCCGAGGTTCGGCAAGTCACGGGAATGGTGGAGGGGCATAAGGCCGCCATTCTCGCGGCACTGTCCATCACGGATCAGTTCTTCCAGGCACGGAGTGAGCTGGATGTGCTTCGGCGGGATGTCGCGTCGAGGACTGCCGATCTGGCGGGTCGTATCCAAGGGTCGCTCGCGAAGCTGAGCGGGACGGCGGAGTAGCGGATCCGGAACGCCTCTCCCCCCGCCGACTTGCCAGGGTCGACCCGAACTCTCTATTCTTCCACAACTTAAGCATATCCCTCCGGGCCAGGACGGGGTTCGGTGCGAGCGCCGGAGCGGTCCTGAGGGCTCATGATATCGCCCACCTTCGGACGACGATGGCGTCCGATTCCGGAGTGAATACATGACCCCGCTGGCTGTTGCGGCGGCGGCTGCCACACTGCTCGTCGGCGGAGTGGTCGGCTTCCTCGTGGGACTCAGGCGAGAACGAGTCCGAAGGGAGAGGGAGCGGGCTGCCGGCGAGGATGAGGCTTCCCGGATTCTCAGGCGCGCGCGGGAAGAGGCCGACAACCTCCGGACCGGAGCAGAGCTGCGGGGGAAAGAGGAGGCTTTCCGACTCAGGGAAGCCTGGGAAGCCGAAGAAGCCCGCCGCCGTGAAGAGACGGAGCGCCTGGAACGGCGCCTCACCGAACGCTCGGAATCTCTCGACCGCAAGTTCGACGCTCTCAACGAGCGCGAGACTCACCAGGAGTCCAGAACCGGGGAGCTGAATCGACGGGAGTCCGAGCTGAAACAGCGATCAGGCGAGGTAGAGGAGGCCTTTCGGGAAGCCCGTGCACGCCTGGAGTCGCTGGCCGGCCTGTCCGCGGACGAGGCCCGGCGGATGCTCAAGGAACAGCTGCACGACGAAGCTCGGGCCGAGGCTGCGAAGACACTGCGGGAGATCAAGGAGGAGGCCCAGCGCACGGCCGAGCGGGAGGCCAAGAAGATCATCAGCCTCGCCATCCAGCGCATGGCCGCGGACCAGACCGCCGAGATGACGGTCTCCGTCGTCCAGCTCCCCTCGGACGAGATGAAGGGACGCATCATCGGGCGGGAGGGGAGGAACATCCGAGCGTTCGAGCAGGCTACCGGGATCGACGTGATCATCGACGATACCCCGGAGGCGGTCATTCTGTCGGGATTCGACCCGGTCCGCAGGGAAGTGGCCCGCATTTCTCTCGAGAAGCTCATCGAGGACGGCCGGATCCACCCGGGTCGCATCGAGGATGTGGTGGCAAAGAGCCGGGAGGAAGTGGAGCAGGCGATGATCGAGGCGGCCGAGGAGATCCTCTACGAGCTCGGCATCCACAACGTGCACCCGGAGATCGTCAAGACGCTGGGCCGGCTGAAGTTCCGTACCTCCTACGGACAGAATCAACTCCAGCATTCCCGTGAGGTGGCCACGCTGGCCGGCAACATGGCAGCCGAGATGGGCCTCAACGTCCAGCTGAGCAAACGTGCGGGAATCCTGCACGACGTGGGCAAGGGCATGACCCACGATCAGGAAGGCACGCACGTGGACCTGGGCTACCGGCTCTGCAAGAAGCACAACGAGCCGGATGTGGTCCTCAACGCCATCAAGGCCCACCACGACGAAGAGCCCCACTACTTCCCCGAGACGTTTCTCGTGACGGCGGCGGACGCCATCAGTGGGTCCCGCCCCGGCGCTCGACGGGAGATGTTCGAGACCTACGTGAAGCGGCTCGAGAAGCTCGAGGAGATCGCCCTGGAGCAGAAGGGGGTGACACGCTGCTTCGCGATTCAGGCCGGAAGAGAGCTGCGGGTGATGGTAGAGCCCGAACAGGTCTCGGACAGCGTCATGGCGCAGCTTTCCGAGACCGTGGCACGGCGGATCGAGGAGGAGCTCCAGTACCCGGGCCAGATCAAGGTGGTGGTGATCCGGGAGACCCGAGCGATCGATTTCGCCCGTTAGCCGGTCGCGACCGGCTGAAGAGTGACAGACCCGAACGCCAGGAACGAGTAGACGAGCCATGTCGGCACAGATCATCTCAGGAAAAGAAATCGCAGCGGCGATCCGTGAAGAGGTCCAACAGGAGGTCCAGGAACTCAATAAGAAGCACGGGCTGGTGCCGGGCCTGGCCACGGTGCTGGTGGGGGAGGACCCGGCCAGTCACGTGTACGTGGGAATGAAGAACAAGGCGGCCAAGGAACTGGGCATCTACTCGCGCCAGATCACTCTCCCCGCCGAGACGCCGGAATCCGAGCTGCTGGGCCTGGTGGCCGGGCTGAATGCGGATCCGGAAATCCACGGCATCCTGGTGCAGTTGCCGCTCCCCGATCAGATTCGCGAGGATCGGGTGCTGATCGCCATCGAGCCGGCCAAGGACGTGGACGGCTTCCACCCCATCAACGTGGGCCGTCTGGCCACCGGAGCCACGGACGTGGTGGCCCCCTGCACCCCCGCCGGCATCATCCAGATGCTCATGCGGACCGACAACGATCCGGGCGGCAAGCACGCGGTAGTGGTGGGCCGGTCCAACATCGTCGGGCGTCCCATGGCCTCGCTGCTGCTCCGAAAAGCCGCCGGGGGGAATGCAACCGTGACCGTGTGTCACAGCCGTACCCCCGATCTGGGGGCGGTAACCCGCACGGCGGACATCCTCATCGCCGCCATCGGCAGACCCGAGACGGTGCGGGGGGACATGGTGAAGCCTGGCGCGGTAGTCATCGACGTGGGCGTGAACCGGGTGGACGACCCCACTCGGGAAAGGGGGTACCGCCTCGTGGGCGACGTGGCCTTCGAAGAGGCGAAGGAGGTTGCCAGCGCCATCACGCCCGTGCCGGGGGGCGTGGGGCCCATGACCATCACCATGCTGATGCGGAACACGCTCGACGCCGCGGTGCGGCAGGCTGGCCTGGAGGGTTGAGGAGAGGACGACTGACCGGGGCAGAATGCGGGAGCCAGGCACGAGGACCGGTCGGGGTTTGACGGCGTGACGG
>JBDHKE010000152.1:0-7628 GCA_039586555.1 Gemmatimonadota bacterium
CAGTATCTCCGGGCGTCTGCGTTCGTCCGGCGTCATCGACAGGATGATCGCCTCGACGTGCTTCATCCTCTTCTCGTCCACCTGGGCGACGGGGAGGCGTCTCCCCAGACCGGGGATCAGCTTCACCAGTTGCTCCAGCGGTCCCATTCTTTGTATCTGGCGCATCGCGACCAGGAAGTCCTCCAGCGTGAAGCGACCCTTCCCCAGGACCTTCTCTCCCAGGCGCGCCTGCTGCTCCTCGTCCATGGTTCTCTGGGCTCGTTCCACCAGCCCCACCACGTCACCCATCTGGAGAATGCGACCCGCCAAGCGCTCGGGGTCGGCCGTATCCAGATCATCCGCACCCTCCCCAACGCCCACGAACTTGATGGGCTTGCCCGTGACTCCGTGGATCGACAGGGCGGCTCCGCCTCTGGCGTCACCGTCCATCTTGGTCAGGATCACGCCGGTGAGATCCAGAACCTCGTCGAAGCCCTCCGCGATGCGAACCGCCTCCTGCCCGGTCATCGCGTCGGCCACCAGGAGGATCTCCGTGGGTCCGAGGACCTGCTTGAGACGCCGCAGCTCCTCCATCATCGGCTCGTCGATCTGCAGACGACCCGCCGTGTCCACGACTAGCATTCCCCTGCCCTCCTCCCGACCCCGGCGCAGGGCTGCTCCCGCCACTGCCACCGGATCCCTCGCGCCGTCCGCGGCGTAGACCGGGATCCCCCCTTGCCGACCCAGCGTCTGAAGCTGCTCCACGGCCGCCGGTCGATAGAGATCGCAGGCCACTAACACTGGATCGCGACCCTCCCGCACCAGTCTGCGGGCGAGCTTCGCCGCCGTCGTGGTCTTCCCCGAACCCTGAAGACCCACGACCATCACGACGGTGGGCGGGGCGGACGCGTACGTCAGATGCGGAGTCCCGTCTCCCAGGAGGTGCGTCAGCTCGTCGTACACGATCTTGACGATGAGCTGCCCGGGCGAGACGGACTTGACCACGGCCTCCCCCAGGGCACGCTCCTGAACCCGGTTCAGGAAATCCCGGGTCACCTTGTAGTTGACGTCCGCCTCCAGCAGCACTCTGCGGATCTCCCTGAGGCCGTCCCGGATCATGGGCTCCGAGAGAACCCCACGTTGCCGGAAACGGCTCAGAACGGTGTCGAGCTTGCTGCTGAGTTCGTCGAACATCTGCCCGTGGCGACCACCTGGAAACGCAATAGCCCTCGGGAGGCCATGCCATCTGGGCCCGAGGGCGGCAAAGCTTGCTAAGATAGAGAACTAATCAGGCCACCTCAAGGCGGAGGACGGCCCTTCCACCCTACCGCAGGACGATGATCTGGCTGCGCTCGGTCCCCACCGAGACCATGCGCACGGGAGCTCCCACGAGCTCCTCCAGTCGGTCCAGGTAGGCCCGAGCGTTGGGCGGAAGCTCGGCGAGTCGGCGCGCACCCGAGGTCGAGGTCTGCCACCCCGGGTGGGTCTCGTAGACTGCCTCCACGCGGTCCAGGGCGAAGGTGTCGGCCGGGAATTCCGCGCTCACACCCTTCGGGCCACGGTATGACGTGGCGATTCGGATCTCCGGCAGGGTGTCCAGCACATCGAGCTTCGTAACCGCCACCCCGGTCAGGCCATTGATCCTCGCCGCGTAGCGAGCCTGGACCGCGTCGAACCACCCGCATCGGCGGGGTCTGCCGGTCGTGGCCCCGAACTCTCCCCCGAGCTCCCTCAACCTCGACCCCATCTCGCCTGCGATCTCGGTCGGAAGAGGGCCGTTCCCCACTCGCGTCGTGTAGGCCTTGACCACCCCGATGACTTCGTCGATGGCCGTGGGGCCGATCCCCACGCCCGTGGCGGCGCCTGCCGCTGTGGTGTTGGACGAGGTGACGAAGGGATAGGTGCCGTGATCCAGATCGAGCGCCGTGCCCTGCGCCCCTTCCAACAGCACGTCGCTCCCCGCTTCGAGGGCCTGCAGGATCTCCAGACCCGTGTCCGTGGCCAGCTCCAACAGCCGGTCCCGGAGCCCGATAGCCCGCTCCGTGTCACGTCGGAGCTCTTCGTCGAGGTCCCGCCCGAGGAATTGCAGCCGACGCTGTGCCCAGTTCACCCCCCGGGCCACGAGCTCGGCGCCTCGCTCTTCGTTCTCCAGGTCCGCCACCCGGACCCCTCTTCGCGCGGCCTTCGTCTCGTACGCGGGGCCGATCCCCCGTCCCGTGGTCCCGATCTTCTCCTCCGCCTGATCCTCGACGGCCTGGTCGAGAGCGCGGTGATAGGGGAGCAGAAGGTGAGCCTTCCCACTCACCCCCACCCGGCCGGTGAGATCGATGCCCCGGCTGGAGAGATGGTCGTACTCCTCGAAGAAGCGCAGGACGTCGAGCACCACGCCGTTGCCCAACAAGCAGCGCTTGTGGGGATGGAGGGCTCCGGACGGAATCTGGTGCAGGATGAACTCTTCCTCCCCCACGTGGACGGTGTGTCCCGCGTTGGCCCCGCCCTGATAGCGGGCCACGATCTCGACCCCCTCGGCGAGGACGTCGACGATCTTGCCCTTTCCTTCATCTCCCCACTGGCAGCCCACCACTACGGTGCAGCAGCCGCGATCAGGGCTTGGGGTCACGGTTCGATGACTCGTGCGGATGTGAACGTCAGTCCAGGAGCCGAGCGCGGACCAGGACGGCCCGAACCCGCTCCTCCTCCTCGGGCGACAACTCTCGTAGCGGGGGTCTGGGCCGGCCACCCTGGTATCCTAACAGGTTCATCGCCGCTTTGACTCCCGGCACCCCCCTCTTTGCCACGATCTCGTTGTGAACCGGACCGATTCGCTCCTGCAGGCGTCCGGCTTCCGAGGATCGTCCATCCAGGAACGCCCGGTGGAGCGCCGAGGACTCGGCGGGAGCTACGTTGGCGACGCCCAGAATGCCCCCCACGACGCCGATTTCCAGGGAGGCGAACAGGTGCGCGCCACTTCCCACCAGCACCTGAAAGCCCTTCTGGGTCTGGGTCACCAGGTCGCCCACCAGGTCCAGATTCCCGCGGGAATCCTTGACCGCCACGATGTTCGGGTGGGTGGACAGCTCCGCGAGGAGCCCGGTGGGAAAGTCGATGGTGCTGAAGCGCAGAGGAACCTGGTAGATGATGACGGGGATGGGCGACGCATCGGCCACGGCCTGGTAGTGGTCACGGAGGACTTCCGGCGTCATGGCGGCCTTGTAGTAGGCCGGCGGCTGGACCAGAACCGCATCGGCTCCCGCGGCGGCCGCGCTCTGAGTGAGCCGGATGGTGGTTCTCCGCGACTCCGCGCCGGTGCCCGCGACGAGGAGCCGATCCGACGGGATGATCTCCCGGACGCCCTCCAGCAGCCTCGTGCGCTCATCGTCGTCGAGGAGCACGGCTTCACCGGTGGACCCGCTCACCACGATGCCACGAACGGGATGTTCCAGCCAGAGGCGGAGGTTGCCGCGATATCCGACGAGGTCGACGTCCCCGGAGACCGGATCGAACGGCGTGACCGCTGGGATCAGGACACCGCCAAGGTCCATGCTGACCCTCACTGGTGCAGGGTTCAGAAACGTGGAAGCGCGGGAGGGTCCCCGCCTTCCTTCCTAATCCATGCCCTGCAAGATCTTGGAGGAGCCGTGGTCGAAGAGGTTTACCTTGAGCTCGAAGTCATTCGGGTTATTGGCAGCGGCCTTCGCGGCTTCGAAATCGACCGTTCCCTCTTGGACCAGCTCCATGAGATGCTGGTCGAAGGACTGACAGCCGTAGTGCTCCCGACCCGCCTCGATGTGGTCGTAGATCTCTTCGGTACGTTGCGGGTCCCGGATGCAATCCCGAATGGTCCCGGTCACCACCATGATCTCGCAGGCGACCACCCGGCCTCCTCCCCTCTTGCGTGGGAGGAGACGCTGGCTGATCACGGCCTGCAAGCTCTCTGAAAGGCGCAGCCGAATCAAGCCCTGTTCGCGCTGGTCGAAGCCCGCCACGATCCTGGAGAGGGTCTGGACGGCGTTCTGGGTGTGGACGGTGGACAGGATCAGGTGACCGGTCTCGGCGGCCTTCAGGGCGGTTTCCACCGTCTCGTTGTCCCGCATCTCACCCACGAGGATCACGTCCGGATCCTGCCGCAGGGCGGCGCGGAGCCCCTGGAGAAAGGAATCCGTGTCCGTCCCCACATCCCGCTGCGTGATGGAGCATCTCTGGTCTCGATGCAGGAACTCGATGGGGTTCTCGAGGGTGACGATGTGCTTCTTCATCGTCCGGTTCATGTGGCCGATCATGGTGGCCATGGTGGTGCTCTTGCCACATCCCGTGACGCCGGTGACCAGGACCAGCCCTCGCTCGGCTTCGGAGATTTTGCTGAGGACGGGGGGAAGCCGGAGATCGTCGAAGGTGGGAACCTCGATGGGAATAACCCTCATGACGATCATGAGGCTCCCCCGCTGGCGGAGGATGTTGACCCGGAACCGACCCAGCCCCGGAAGTCCCCACGAGCAGTCGTAGTCGAGGATCTCGTCGATCCGAAGACGATCCCTTTCGCGAGGAATCACCTCCAGGGCAATCTGCCGCACCTGGTCGTTCGAGAGGCGCTCCTCCGTGAGGGGCATCAGGTGACCATGGACTCGGGCCCGCACCACATCGCCAGCCTTGATGTGGATGTCGCTGGCATGCCGTTCGATGGCCGCCTTGAAGATTTGGTTCACCGGTGGCCGCTCGCGGACGAGTTCAGGAGACCGGAAGGCTGGGCTAGCCCCCCGCTACGCTTCCCGCCTCCCTCCAAGCAAGGCCCATGCCCCGCCGGACGATCTCCATCGTTTCGGCAGCCACGGCCCGGGCCTTTCGCGCACCCTCGTCCAGGATGGAGACGACTTCTTCCGGGTGTGCACGGTAGTACGCGGCCTTCGCCCGGAACGGAGCGAACGTTTCGGCGATGCTGTCCGCGAGGATACGCTTGCAGTCCACGCACCCCCTCTGCGCCGTCCGGCACTTGGTCTCGATGTCCGAAATCGAGTCCGGGTCGGTGAGCAGCTTGTGCAGCGTGAACACGTTGCACACCTCGGGGCGTCCGGGATCCGTGAGACGCACTCGCTGCGGATCGGTCACCGCGTTGCGCACCCGAGCCCGGATCTCCTCGGGCTCGTCGAGGATTCCCACGGTGTTCCCCAGGGACTTGCTCATCTTCGCGTCCCCGTCCAGCCCCACGATCCGGTTGACCCTGCTGAGCACCGCATGAGGCTCCGGGAAGAGCTCCCCGAAGCGGGCGTTCCACTTGCGCGCGATCTCCCGGGTCAGCTCCAGATGCTGAAGCTGGTCCTCCCCCACGGGCACCAGTGAGGCCTTGTAGAGCAGAATGTCCGCGGCCTGAAGTACCGGGTAGTTGAGAAGACCGGCGGGCACGGATTCGAGATGGGCTGATTTCTCCTTGTACTGGATCATCCGCTCCAGGTCTCCCACGGGCGCAATGGTGTTGAACAGCCAGGCCAACTCCGTGTGCTCCTGAACGTCAGACTGCACGAACATCGTGCACTTCTCGGGGTCGAGGCCGACGGAGAGGAAGCTGACCGCCAGATCGAACGTTGTGCGGGGAAGCTCTTCGGCCGTCGCGCCGGCCGCGATGGCGTGCTGGTCGACGATGCAGTAGTAGCACTCGTAGTCGTCCTGAAGCTCCACCCACTGGCGAAGAGCGCCGAGGTAGTTCCCCAGGTGCGCTTCACCGCTGGGCTGCATGCCACTGAAGACCCGGGTCCTGTCCACCCGGACCTGCCGTTCGTCGTGCATGTGCTGGGTGTCTCTCTCTCGCGTTGGAAGCTGGCCGGATTTGGGCGTAAGTTAGCCGACCCGTGGAGAGGCAGGAACCCCGAGCCGCTGAATCATGGATGATCTGCTACGCACCGCCATCGACTCCGCCGAGGCCGCAGCCTCCATCCACAGGAGATACTCAGGGGAAGCCTGGGTCGAAGCGGCCACCGACAAGGGAACCAGCGATTTCGTGTCCCGCGTGGATCTGGAGGCTCAGGAGGCGGCGCTCTCGGTGATCCGGCAGCGTTTTCCCGGGCACCGGATCCTCGCGGAGGAGGATCACCCCGGCCGTGAGGACGCTGCGGGAACCCGCTCCTCACCCGGTGGCGCCGAGACACCGGTGTGGATCGTCGATCCCCTGGACGGCACCACCAACTACCTCCACGGGCACCCCCAGTACGCGGCGTCCGTCGCGGTCGTGGAGGGCGGGTCGCCTGCGGCCGCAGCTGTGGTGGCTCCCGCCACCGGCGAGCGCTGGTGGGCTCGCCGGGGCTCCGGTGCCTTCAAGGGCGGTGTACCCGTCCGGGTGTCGACCCTGCGACGGTTCGATCGTGCCCTCGTCGGGACCGGATTCCCCTTCAAGGCGCTGCAGCTGCTCCCGGATTACCTGGAGCAGTTCGGCCGGGTCCTCCAGGCCACCGCCGGGATTCGTCGGGGTGGCTCGGCCGCTCTGGACCTCTGCGCTCTGGCATCGGGAGTCCTGGACGCCTTCTGGGAGCTCTTCCTGAATCCCTGGGACGTGGCGGCAGGAATCCTGCTCGTCACGGAGGCCGGTGGATGGGTCACCCGGCTGGACGGCTCACCCGTTGGCTTCGAGGAGCCCGGGACGATCCTGGCGGCGAACTCGCCCGAGTTCCTCGAGGAGCTGGGCCGGCGGGTCCAGCAGTCGGACTTCCGCTTCCCCGACTAGGGTCGGAGCCGGCCAATCGCGCTGGCCCGGGGCGGGTCCGAGGGCCGTGCCGATCCCGGACCCGGCGGCCGCGCTAATCCGTGGCCTCGGTCCGGCGATCGTTCTCCCGACACGGCGACCCGGCCGCCCCGGGTCCCGCCCATGCAAAACGACCCGAGGGTCGTCCCCGGGTCGTCGCTGGGCGAGCCGCACACCGGCACGAAGCCGGAGGCACGGGCGTCAGGACGCGTTGGTCTTGATCTCGATCTTGCGACCCTTGGCCTCTTCCATCTTGGGCATGTGGATCTCGAGAATGCCGTTCCTGAACTCCGCCGAGATCTCCTCCGGCCTCACCGTCCCCGGCAGGGTGAAGGACCGCTGGAAGCTGCCGGTCCGACGCTCCCACAGGTGGAAGCGGTGGCCCTCCTTCTCCTCCCTCTCCTGAACCTTCTGTCCGCTGATGCTCAGGACGTTGTTCTCCAGCTCGATCTCCACGTCACTCTCGGTGAGACCGGGAAGCTCCGCCGTGAGGATGAGCTTCTCCGGGGTCTCTTCCACGTTCACCGCCGGGGTGAACTCGTCCCAGCGTGAGGACGTGGTCTCGTCTTCGAACATCCCCCGCAGACGGTTGGTGAGCTCGTCCAGCTCCCGGAAGGGATGGAGGGTCGAGGTGAAGAAGGGGCGCGGGCGATACCGGATGATGGCCATGGTTGTCCTCCTGTCTTTCTGTGGTTCTCCGCTGTTCACCGTGGGTCCGGGTCGGGCCCGGACCTTCGATCAACCTCTCCGATCGCCGCGTAAGCGACCGGCGGTTTTCGCGGGTGGGGAAATGCACGAGACGTGCCAATCGCGAGGGGCGCTATGCTGCCACAAAGACAGTGTTCACAACCACTTGGATGGTCGCGACGTGTCGGATTGACCGGCCGTTTTGGCGGTCGGTTCGCCCGATCGGTCAGAGTGA
>JBDHKE010000359.1:0-3315 GCA_039586555.1 Gemmatimonadota bacterium
CGGAAGAGAGGGGTCTCAAATTCCGAGGTGGTAGGGGGGGGTATACACAATATAGTGTTACAAGCTATCAGAGGATCACTGCCGAGAGCGGACTCCGTCCCTGTCCGCTGTCTCGCCAGAGGGGGCTAGGATTGCCCCATGCTCCGGACACCGGACCGGCGACGCAGCGTCCTGGCCTCGGTGCGGCTCTGGCTGCATCCCAGGGTCGGCTGGGAGCTGGGGAGCTTCTACGGCCGCTGGCTTCACCGGGTGGCCGAGTACCTCCTGAACCGCGCCCACGGCATACGCACGCCCGAGGTCGAGCCCGGGATGCTGGACCCCCGGTGGCCCCTACGGGACGTGAGGCGGCGGTTCGGGCGGACGAAGCCCCGCTAACGGTTGGAGCTTCGCACATGCAAATTCCACCTCACGCCAGACAGGGACACTGTCCTGTGCCCAGCCTGAGAGCCTGCCGCTTACCGCAGGGCGATGCCTCCGGTGCCGATGACGGTGTCGCTGCTGTCCTTGACCCTGACCTCTTTCACGGTGACGGCATCACCAGGCAGCGCACCCGCCAGGATGGGATTTCCCGTGAGGTCCGCGCTGAACTTCCCGTTCCCGTTCTTCAGGTCGAAGGACATGGTCACCGTGCCACCGAGTGCGGTAGCGGGCACGAAGAGGTCGACCTCCACACTGTAATCATCGCCGGGATCTTCCGAGTCCGTCGTGATCCGCTCTCCCAACCCATCCACAACGGTCTTGATCCCGCCTTTCAGCTTGAGCTGGTCACGCAGGATCAGCTTCGAGCCTTTAGCCGAGAACCCCGGTGTCGTCCCCTCCTGGTCGGGCACGAGGCTGGTCTTGTAGGTGGTTCCTGCCTGGGCCAGAGCGGGGGTGAAGGTCATCCCTGCCAAGAGCACCAGCGCAAACAGAAAACGCTCCTTCGTTCCCATGCGAGCACCTCCTCTGTGTGTCATTTTGCCCCCATCGGAGCCGGTCAGCAAGTCGCGGTCGAAATGAGAGGTAACTGGGGGCCCCTCTGGTGGGTCGTGGTTCCACTGCGTGGGGTGGCGGTTTCGGCTCGGAGCTGCGCTTGGATCTGGTAACGGGATCCATGAGACCTCGGGGACTCGGGTCGGGCAGTCTCGTAGCCCACTTAGATTCGGACCGGACCTGTGGCCGACGGTCGGGGCCGGACTGATCAATTTGGTTCTGATTTCGGAAAAAACAAGGAGGCAACCCCTATGGGCGGAACAGGATCAGGCCCCTGGCCCCGTGGCTACATCCGCAAACCCCGGAGTGGAGGAGTGCCGGGTGCTGGACATCTCACGACTCCTGCGGGCCCTCGACCAGAGAGATAACCCAGGGGGGGTACTCGACGACGGCTCGATCATCCGGGCCTGGCGGAAGCGTCGGACCGAGGAGATTACGTTCTTCGTGAAGGTGAGTCCGTCGACGACCTACGATGGTCGACCCGCTCTACGGCTGGAGTTCATCGACCCGGAGGAGGACAACCTCATCCGAAAGCCCATCCCGCTGGAACAGCTAGAAGTGCTGGGCGGTCGGGCAAAGCGGTGGTTCGGACGGTGCCCGCAGTGCCTGGAACGATGCAGCAAGCTCTACCTGCCACCGGGGAACGATCGGTTCGGCTGTCGCCGCTGCCTAGACCTCGGCTATGAGTCGAGTCAGACCTCACACGCCGGTGTGCGAAGACTGCGGAACAATCCGCAACTTTGCTCAGCGATCATCGAAGGCCCTGTCCCAATGACCTCGTCAGGCCATAGGCGATTCTGGAACGCGATGCGAGCGGCACCCTGGCCGCAGGACAAAGGAGCGGGAGGGGTGCGTTGGGAGCGGTGGCGCACCCACTTCACGCTTGAGTTGCTCCCCATCCCCTCCCCACCATCCGACATCCCAGCGACAGCGGGAAAAGGCTGTGCATACAGGGAGTTCGGCCCCGAACACCTATCGAAGACGTTGGGCGGGCAGCAGACCGGCAACTTTGCGAGGAACCGCCTGTCAACATTACGCTATCTTCTCGCTCGGCCTCCGGCCCTCGGGCTCGGGGGTGCCTCACCCTCCTTTCTGCTGTCAGCCTCCAGTCCGAAGCCCCCTGGGTCCCCCCGCCTGGGGGGCTTCCTATTCTGCGGTCAAAGGGACTCGCTCGGCCGCCCCGGACCGCCACGCCCATCGGCGACACACTTCGGTGAAGCATATGCGGAACGAAGAACGACTGCTAACGGAATCGGCTGATCCACGAGAGACGGACCGACACAGAATCAGGGTGTGCGGGCGGGAGTTGCACGTAAGACGGAACGAGATCAGTTGCGCTGAAACGCCCCCGCTGGGAGACCGCTCTCCTGCACGTGGGTGTTGGCTCGAAGGTTTCGTCGATACGTGAAGGCCGACTTGGCGCTGCTAGCTACCGACCGATCTCGGCGCTTCGGTGAAGTTGCGAAGAACTTCCGAGGTAGCCGGTCACTTAAGTGACCGATTCGACTATCATGCGGGAGAGTAATCACGACCACACATGAAGGCGGGGAGAGAGTAGGCTGTGGGAGATATAGAGGAGCAGCACTTCGTCAACGAGTTCACGCAGGTGGTGTTCGACTGGCTCGTCCAGGCGGGGGCGACACCTGAGGGAGGCTACGAAGAAGCGAAAGACCTGTACGAAAAGCACATGGCCGCTCACTGCGGCGTGCCCTTCCACCGGGAGCTGGAGAAGCTATTCCTGCGTGGACTGGCCGAGCGGGTACCGTCTCTCAGGAAAACACACCCGCTCGCCGCGCAGATTGCTCTCCTCGCATTTGATCAGGTGGATTGGGTCGAGCTGTCCGAAGCCTTGAGTGGGGTAATCGAACGAGAACGTGCCACAGCCGTTGGCCGCACAAAGCGGAGGTGACGGTCCCAACGGGAGCGATCGTCGTCCGGTGGTGTAGGCAAGCATCGACCGATGAGCCTCCGCCTCTAAGTTGATCTGTCCGAAGTTTGGTCCAACCACTTGGATTAGATCTTCTGTCCGGGGCCGTCTGTGGGGTAGAAGTGGAGGATTCACCTCGCCCATCCGCTTCGTCGGGTATATACTGAACCTGGCCTGAGAGATGGGGGCGAGCCGTGCGTGCGGCTCTTCTTACAATCATCGCAGCTGTTGGCTTCGCGGCCGTGGCCCGCGCCAAGGACCCGATTCCCATATCCGAGTGCGGCACCGTCGTTGCGAGCCGACAGATCGGTGTGCTGCAAAACAACCTCGACTGTGGCGGTTCCGCGACCTGGGGCGTCGTGTTGGAAAAAGGGGCGCGTCTCGAACTGAACGGCTACCGCATTTCCGGTGGAAGC
>JBDHKE010000360.1:0-2037 GCA_039586555.1 Gemmatimonadota bacterium
AACAGCGTGCTGCCCGGCACAAGGGCGTCCTGACCATCACCAGCGAGGAAGGATCCGGCACGACGGTGCAGCTGCGCGTCCGCATGAGGTAGCCGCGACCCCCATAATTCCCTGATCACCTAAGACCCGCTGGGCGCCGATCCCTGGACCGCAACAGCGGTCCCGCCCCCATCCGGCAAAGCCAACGAACCTCGTTCCAGATCGGCGTCAATTAGCGGGCTGACACTGATGCTGGCAGGGCTCCTCATCGGCGCTTCCATCAGCTCTCTGGCCGCCGCAGCGCTGTTTTGCGCCAGGCAAACGTGCCACACCACCAGGCTCACACCCAGGAAGAGAGCCCCAAGCACCAGGCAATGACCAGAGCCGGGAAGAGACCCAACCCGACCCACAGACAGACCGTCCTCTGTACGGCAACCGGCCAGTACCAGATCTCGCTCAAGACGTCCATGAGCTGAAGGATCATCCACCCGGCGGCCACATACCCCAGCATCCACTGAACGACCTTACGATCCTTCAGATGCCGCAGGAGGAATGACCAGCGCTTCAACTGTGCTTCCTCCCTGCTCTCGCCTTCAAGGCGAAGGACTGGGGGCTTCGCAGCTTCACCGCTTCTCACCCAACGACTCGCCGACGCTCGTCCGTCCCCGCCGCGGGGCAGGACACTCCCGCAAAACAGCCGGTGTCGCTCGCGCGCAGGGCTCTTCATGACCTGACCCATGATCCCCCCTTCCAACTGAGCTGGGTAGCGCGCAACGTGACAGAACCGTCACATCCGCCTGAACCGAAGATCGCGCTTCTGCCGACCTCAGGCGTCGCGCATGCGCGCGATTTGACATCCCGCGTTTCCCTGGTTTGTGGGAGCCATGTTTCGGTCGCTCCCTGGGAAGTTGCGCCCCGGAGAACGGAGAGTGATCATCAGGCCTGGACCCGCACGATGGGCTGGATTGCCACAAGGGGGGTTGGCATGGACGATGAAGCGACTGCCGACCGGAATACCCACCTCCAAGATGTGCTCGGAGATCGTTACTCCCTGAAGGAGGAACTGGGTTCGGGCCGCCTGGCGACGGTGTACCTGGCCGAAGATCTTCGGCATCACCGACAGGTCGCCTTGAAGGTCCTCCACCCGGACTTCAGCGGGCCGGGGATCGCGGACCGCTTCATACGCGAGATCGAGATTTCCGCGGGCCTTACCCACCCCAATATCGTCCCCCTGTTCGATTCGGGTCACCGCTCCAGCATCGTCTACTTCGTAATGCCATTCCTCGAGGGTGGCACGCTGAGGCAGCGACTCGAACGCGAGAAGCAGCTCCCCGTCGCGGACGCCGTCAGAGTCGCGACCGAGATCCTGGATGCTCTCGGCTACGCGCACGACCACGGGATCATCCACCGTGACGTCAAACCCGAGAACATCCTCCTCTCCCCGGAGCACGCCCTGCTGGCCGACTTCGGGGTCGCGCGCATCTTCGTGGAAGCGGCCGAGAGCTCACTGACGGCGCCGGGGCGGATCGTCGGAACCGTGGCCTACATGAGCCCGGAGCAGGGCCTGGGAGACGAGGGAGTGGACGCGCGCTCAGATCTCTACTCTCTCGGCTGCGTTCTCTACGAGATGCTGGTGGGCGAGCCACCCTTCCGCGGAGCCACCCCGCAGGCCGTGCTCGCAAAGCACCTGAACGAGCCACCCCAGCCGGTCAGGGATCTCCGCCCGAGTACTCCCCAGGAGCTGGAACACGCTGTGCGCAAGGCCCTGGCGAAGATCCCCGCCGACCGTTTCTCCGACTCCCGGGAGTTCCTCCAGGCGCTGGCGCCGATGTCGCTTGGCTCGCAGGACGGCATCACAGGCGTGCCGCACGTCCTTCCTCACCGAACTCCCCCAGAACCGACGCGCCCGTGGCGCGACGAGCCCAGCGGCCCTGTCGGCTCGAGATCGACCCGGGCCGACTCCGAGGCGGCGGGCGTGGTCTACGTCTGGATCGTGGAGGACAACCTGGAGTATCGGAAGACCGTACAGGAGCTGATCGAGGATCATGCCGATCTCAG
>JBDHKE010000153.1:0-7876 GCA_039586555.1 Gemmatimonadota bacterium
CCAGGTGGCCGTCAAGGTCCTCCGCCCCGAGCTGGCCGCCGGCCTGGGGGCCGAGCGGTTCGTGCGCGAGATCGAGATCTCTGCCAAGCTCAACCACCCCCACATCCTGCCCCTGTTCGACTCAGGAGAGGCGGACGGCTTCCTCTTCTACGTGATGCCCTACGTAGAGGGGGAGTCCCTACAGGAACGGCTGGAGAGGGAGGGAGAGCTGGGAGCCGAGGAAGCGATTCGCCTCACCGACCAGATCGCTTCGGCCCTGACCTACGCCCATGAGCGGGGCGTGATCCACCGGGACATCAAACCGGCCAACATCCTGCTCACGGGAGATCACCCGGGCGTTGGAGGCGGCCAGCACCGAGGGGCTGACGTTCACGGGCCTCGCGGTGGGAACGCCGGCCTACATGAGCCCCGAGCAGGCGCTGGGTGGGGAGGACATCGACGCTCGCAGCGGCGTCTACTCGCTGGGATGCGTGGTCTACGAGATGGTGACGGGAGGGGCGCCCTTTGAGGGGACGGATGCCGAGGCGTTGGTGGCGAAGCGGAGGGTGGGAAGGGGGCCGAGCCTCCGGAACACCGATCCCAGCATCCCGGTGTTTTTGGACCGGGCGGTGTCAAAGGCCCTGGCCACAGATCCGGGGCAGCGGTTCGATACGGCCAGCGAGTTTGCCGAGGCGCTGACGACGGGGACCGTGGTGCCTCCAGTGCGGACGCGGGGGAGAGGCCGCCGGCTGGGTGTCGCCGCAGTGGCTGCAGCAATGGTGGTGCTGGCCGGCTGGTGGATCATCCAGATGATGGGCGGTCCGCCCATGGAGCGACTGGCGGTTCTGCCGGTTGCCAATCTCACGAACGATCCCGATCAGGAGTACCTGGCGGCGGGGGTGCACGAAGCCCTCATCGCAGAGCTGGGGCGCTTGGGCCTCTCGATGACGGCGCGGGCTACCATGGTCCAGTACCGAGATACGGAAAAAGGGATCGGGGAGATCGCCCAGGAGCTAGGAGTGGACGGGGTCATCCAGGGATCGGTGTTCCGTGGGGGAGACAGCCTGGAGATCGCCGCCCGACTCTACGACCGGGACGAACGGGAGATCTGGGCCGGGAGCTTCGACGGTGTGCTCCCGAACATCGTGGCACTGTATCGAGGGTTCGCCCGGGCGATCGCCGACCAGATCCGCCTGACCCTGGAGCCCAGGAGCCAAGCTCATCTGGCCGAAGCGCCTGCGGTGAACCCGGCCGTCTACGAGGCCTACCTTCGGGGGATGCACGTGCTTCACAACGCTACGACCAGGGAGCAGTACGACAGCGCCACCACCTACCTCCAGCAAGCCGTGGAGCAGAACCCGGCGGAGGCTCTGGCTTGGGCCGGCCTGGCGTACGGCTACGTGACCCTGGGGCACGATCTCGGAGTAGGGGACCCAGAGCTGTGGTCGAACGCCCGGGCAGCCGCGGAAAGGGCGATCCGCCTCGACTCCACTTCGGCTGAAGGATGGGCGGCTCTGGCGGATTACCAGTCGTATTTTGGGCGAGACTGGGAAGCGGCCGAGCAGGCGTTCCGGAATGCCAATGAGCTGAACCCCAGCCTGGCTTTGAACCACTACCACTACGCCTGGTACCTGGCCCTCTTCGGGAAAGTGGAGGAGGCAGTGGCGGAGCACGAGAGGGCCAAGGCCCTCGATCCCCTGACCCCCTTCCACACGACCTGGCTCCCGGCCCTCTACTGGTGGTCCAGAGACTTCGAGCGGGCTTACGCCGAAGCCAAGGAGGTGTTGGAAGACTACCCGAACGACCTCATTGCCCTCAGCGTGTTCGGTAGAAGCGCGGCCCTGTTGGGATTGTTCGATGAAGGCATTGCGGTAGCTGAGCAACTGGTTGCCCGGGACTCATCCTTTCTTGAAGGCCTTGGCGAGGCCTATGCCCTGGCCGGCCGAAGGGAGGAGGCCTTGCGGATCGCACGGGAGCTGGAAGCTCAGGGGAACCCCGGCGGGATCTACGCCGCCTTGGGAAACCGGGAGGAAGCGCTCCGGCGGCTCGAATACGCAAGCGGCTTCGCATTACCCTGGCTCTGGGCGGATCCGTGGGCCGATGTCTTCCGGGACGACCCCCGCTTCCAGGCCGTGTTCCGGCGCATGAACCTCAGGTTCGAGCCGGGACGATTGGCGCCGGTTGCCATTCCCGTGGAAGACCCGGAGCGGCCGGGAGGAGGGCGCTGACATGCCCTCTCCCTCCCTCCTCCAACGCCTGAAGGAGCGGAAGCTCGTGCGGGGGCTTGACCACCGCAGCTTTCCAGGCCGTGCTGTCTGAGTCCGGAGAGGAACGGACCGGTAACTGAGATTACCTCCACTGATGCGCCCACGAAGGAGCCGCCCTTGATGAGTCATTCAGGGCTTACTTGCTCGATCCCACCGAAGAGACCTCCCCCGCCGCCCTGAAGGTCCTCCGCCTACCTGTGGCCCGTATAACTGGTACCATCCCACAGCGTTCTCGAAACGGGCGGTACCAATCAAGCCCAGGGGTGAGTCCTCTGGTCGTGCGTGTGCGATCGAGGCAGGGGCAGGATCCCAAGGGGCGTGGTGCCTAGCGGCCCCGGGCCCCGGGTATTGGCGCGTCTCCCAACACGAAGTAATCCACGAACAACCGCCCGGGGTCGGTCACCGTGATGTCGTGGGAGCCCATGTCATATGCCCCGGTCAGTCTGCTGGTATTGGCGACGACCACGAACGTTAGCTCCTGCTCCGGCGCGCGGATGATGAGGGACGAATGGCCAATCGCCAGGCCGAAGTGCCACTCCAGCTTGACGCCCTGGTGCGTTTGCACGAACCAGCCGAGCCCGTAGGTCCTACTCGGCCCGTGAATCTCGATCGTGGGTGACAGCATCTCCTCTTTGGTCGCAGGATCGAGGAGCTGATCTGCATCGAGGGCCAGGGAGATCCTCGCCAGGTCCCGCACGGAGGAAACCAACCCGGCAGCAGGGCTGAAGTGGCGAATCAGGCCACTCGGAACGACCTCTCCGTCCTCGAGCTCGTACGGCGTGGCCACGTTCGCCAGGAACTCCTGCCGGTTCAGTCCGGCCACGTAGAAATCCGCCAGGACGTTGACGTCCGGTGCCGTGTGTCGTAGCCCGAGCGGCTGGAGTATCCGCTCCACGAGCAGCTGGGCAAACGTCTGGCCGGTTGCCTTCAGCATCACGTCTCCTAGCCTGATGTACCGGCTCCCGCTGTAGCGAAACACGCTGCCGGGGATCCCCTGGGAGGTGTGATTGAAGACGTGCTTGACGGTGACAACACCGTCCGCCTCGAGCTTCACGCCGTAGTCCCCGATGGGATCATCGAGGTCGACCCATCCCTCCTCCACCAGCTGCATCAGGACGATCGCAGCCACCGACTTCGTCACGGAGGCGATGTAGAACGACGTCGTGTCGGTCGCAGGCTTGCCACGCTCGACGTCGGCCATTCCGAATCCGCGCGACCAGGCGATCTCGCCTTCCTGTGCGATCGCTGCAGCCAGGCCTGGTATGCCGAGGCTCACCCTGATGCTGTCGAGCGAAGCCTCGAACCCCTCGAGCCCCTCGACCGGCGTGACAGCGACTGGCTCGAGCGGCGTCTCGCCACACGCGGCCGTCATCACGACGATGGTGGACAGAGCGGCTCTGACGGGGCGGGCGGACCTCACTCGCGGACTCATCGTGTCCTCCCTCCAACGGGGATCATGTACGCGGCCGACGCGATGAGAGAAATCAGCCTGCCACGTCCCCGGGGCAGAAGCTCGCGGTTCAGGTTGGTCAGGTTGAAGTTGCCTAAAAGCTGCACGTCGAGATGGCTCGCTCCGAGCCGTCTCCGCACCCCGAATCCGGCCCAGGCGCCGAGCTGCGCCTTCGGGCGTTTCCATTCGACCCGCGGATCATCACAGCTCACGCTGCCCACTTCGGGCACGCCGACCACCGCGCACCCCACTTCGAGACTCGCGGACGCCCCCACCACGAGGTGCGGAGCGGTCCGCCAGGGAGCGGTCACCGTCACGAACAGGGGCAGCTCCACGTAGGACAACCGGCGGCCCCCTCCCGCTGGCGTCTCCTTCCAACCCTTCTGTACGTACCAGAGCTCGGCCTGCAAGGACACATTGGAAGTCCATCTGTACTCTGCGGCGCCTCCGATCTGGAAACCGAACAACGGCTTCACGACGTCGTTGGACTCATCGTCATCGAACCACGCGATCCCGGCCACCGCACCGAGTCTGCCTCCCAGGGAGATGTCCTGGGCCCCGAGACGTCCGGCGGAAACGGTAACCACGGCTACGCAGATCGTGACCAAGAGCCCGCTACGCATCATCGCGGAACGGCCTGATCGGGGGTGCAGTGCGGGAGCAGACCTTCCAGGCCCCGCCCGTTGCTCCTCAAAACCAAGGCTGCACGGCAGGACCGACACTCCGATCCAAACCGGCGGCGGGGTAGTGAATCCCCGCCCCACGGCACGCGCTGCTGGACGGGTCCCGCGTTGGGTTCCGCTGTCTCCACGCGAAGAGTCGGACCATGCCGCTCACCCGCTCTCTGTGACTGCCATAGATCTGCGCCCGTGGAGCCGGTCCATAGGGCAACCCGCTGGGCGGGGCCCCATGCAGGCAGAGGTCGGTGTTGATCCGCTCCCAATGGGCGACCGTTGTCTGAAACTGTGTACGCGCCGGCTCTCCCAACCCCGGGATCGTGCGACTCGGGAACATGTATCGCCTCATGGATTCTCCAAAATCCGTGATGCCACGGACGTAGGCCGCCGTGCAAGTCTGGAAGTACCGTCGGCCGGCCGCCGCCCCCCTCGCCTCCGCTGCCACTTCCCCGGGAACCCCCCGGCGTACCTGCCCGTCCGGCGTGAGAGCCGAGAAGGAATCTCTATAATCGGAATTGCCGGGGCCCTGTCCCTGTGGAGGATACCACCCGGCGTGCTGCAAAGACAGCGAAAGCGGATTGTTCGCGTCTTGTATACGACTCCAACGACAGAGGAGCCATCGGGCCAGCGGCGCAACACGGGCTCTCGTACTGCCAACGACTACCATGTCGCTACTCGCAGGAGGATGCTGATAGAGCCAGTCGTAGTAATCTGCCCATGACATTTCATCATCCTCCTCTGAACGCTGTCTAAGGAGCTCACCCGCCGTTTCCGGGCGCATGGCCGACCCGATTCTGTACTGCGGGGGCGTAGTGGCAAGGTACGGTTTCGGGAAGCTGGGCGCGAACAGCGATAAGCGAGCCCGTAGCCGGGATCCCCACGGAAGCGCAGATGCGACCCTCGTCGGTCTCCGGCCGTGCGAACGCCCGCACAGCCTGCTGACCAGCACGGCAAGGGAAAAGGACCAGGACCGAGCCCTCGAAGCGCCTCGCACGGCGAGGACACGGCTTCGCACGCGAGTTGCGGATGGGGGAGGAGGTGGTCGGGGAGAAGAAGGGCGGCCCCGAAGGAGCCGGGCCAAACCCCAATCCAGAATCAACGCATGTTACAAAGCTGACTCCTGGATTAAGTACTTGCCGATCTCCGGCCAATCCTGATCCTTCCGCCTGTAGAGAACCCATTTGTCACCTTCATGGTGAATCTGGATGTTCCAGTAAGGGGTGCCGTCTTCCGGAATGGTCTGGTTCATGCCTGGAAGCAGAGGTTCAAGAAACTCAATTGGAAAGAGGATGATCTGTTCAGGAGATCCACAGCCGTAGGCAGCGAAACCCGTGTCGGCCTTCCTGAGGGCTTCTAACTGATGGGGGTGGAACGCGAACCAGTACCCTGTTCCACGTCTATCCGGGTACGACTCTGACGGTGTATGTCAATCGCGTCCACGGGGTCCTCCAGAGATTGACCCCTGACTGCGAACAATGGGCCCACGCCGAAGACGGGTACGTCACTAAGAGTTGCTCCCTTGAAGACTACTCCTCTGGGGTGTGGGTTTTCGAACCAGGCTTGTCAGAGGCTGAGTCGTCAAGTAGAGTTCTCGGGCGGCTCCCTCGGGGGGTCTATAGAGACGAGACGAGCGAGGACCAGCCGAAAGCTGGCCGGAGGTTAGCCCTGCCGGGAACATTGAGGGAGATTGAAGCCCTTGCGTTGCGCCCTGCGACATCGGTCTGTCCCGCGACCTACGGCAGGTAGGCTCTCATCAGCTCGAAGAAATGGGCCTGGAAGTAGCCGACGGTCATCCCCATGTGGAGTGCGAATGCCTCTTCGAAGGCGGTGCCCTGCCTGATGCTCCAGTACATGTTTCTCACGTCTCCCCACGTTCTTCCGCCACCGGCGGGATCCAACAGGTAGCGAACCGCCACCTCCATGTAGGTGTCGTAGAGCACCTTGCTGGTACCCAAGGCAGCCCAACGGGTCCATGTCCTGACGGCAATGGGGTTTTCCGATTCCTGAAGATCGCTGTAACGGGTCACCTTGTACTGGAGTCTCAAGCCGCTGAGGTCGCTCACGTATTCGGCGATGCCCTCCACCCACCAGGGCTGCCCGAGCATTCCGTTGCTGAGGAGCGCTTCGACGCAATGCATCACCTCGTGCTTCAGGATGAGGCTGTAACTCTCCCTCCATATGGAGTTCGGGTTGTCATCGTAGTAGTCGCTGGAGTAGAGCATGAAACCGGCGTGGGACGCAGCCCCGCCTGCCCCACCCGGGAACCGTTGATGACGGCTGAACATGACGTGAAGGCGTCGGTCGGGGGTCACATAGGCGAACTCGGCGGTGCTCGCCACCGAGAGGGAGTCCATCAGCTCGGCCTGGTGAGCCTCCAGGGTGTCGCTCCAGAGCTTTCGCTCCTCTTGCGGCACGAAGTCGCTGAATACCAGGAAGTTCTCGCTCTCGTAAGGGTGCCCGTCGTGTCCATGATGGTGGGCCGGGCCAAACTCCGTCATCCACCATCCGTCGAAGACCAGTGTCGAGATTCCCAGCACCACCTGCAGCGTGTAGGACTGATCGACCCACCACTCGCCGTCCGAGGCCACGATCCGGACCCAGGACCCTTCGCGGATCCGGGCTTCCCCCGGCGTGCCGGTGATCAGCGTGTTGAGGGAGTCGTACTGGAGCCAGTCGGGGAGGGCTTCGAGGGTGATGGTGACCGGATCTCCATCCGGGTCCTGAACCTCGAAATCGTACGTGTAGGTCAGGTCGTGGTCGGCCCGGAGAGGTGGGGTAGTGAGAAAGCGGGGCGGCCGGTTCCTGCCCCCACCCGTGATCCCGTCCCCCCAACACCCGGTCAAACAGAGGGAAGCGATCGTGATGATGGCAAAGCGGAGGAGATACACTCTCCGCACCGGCGGTGCCCGCTCCGACACGGCGAGGGTCTTCAGGACTCTCATCGGATCTCCTTGAGGGTAGACCCGTTTTCATGAGTAGGCTGGGCCAAGGGCCGGGGCAAGGACACGGAGCCACCAGTGGGATCGGAGGCGGCCTGGTGCGTGACCCGGTGGGGCTATTCTGGGAGCGCTCGCAGGGTGTCCCAGGTCAGCGCTGACCCTTCCAGATTGGGCGGCGTTGGCCCATCGGAGGGCCCCGCCGTATCTTGCAGAAGCTGGTCACCCCCGCGTCCTGAAGCCGGGAACCTGAACCCGCCGCTCGCTCCCGGCTGGATTGGGAGTCACGCCCATGGCCGCTCGACTCGAACGGCTCGCAAAGGCCCTCGCTTGTCGCCACGCCATCGAGCGGGAGGGATGATGCCTGACTCCTCCCTCCTCCAACGCCTGAAAGAGCGAAAGCTCGTCCAGTGGGCGCTCGCGTATCTGGCGGGGGCGTGGGTGCTGTTCGAAGTGTCCGATGCCGTCGGTGGACATCGCCTGGTACCACGGAGAGAAGGGAAGGCAGAGGGTCAGCGGGCCTGAACTGTTGATGATCACAGTCCTGCTGGTGATTGCGGGTGGGGT
>JBDHKE010000361.1:0-4059 GCA_039586555.1 Gemmatimonadota bacterium
TGGTAGATCTTGGGGCTCATCTTGCAGTAGATCCGGCCGCGGAGGCCGTCCCCGAAATCATCGGTGGCGGTCTGCGTGGTGATCGGCGCCGCGCGGACGATCTCAAAGTTGGTGAGATCGGACTCGGGCGTGTTGGCGCCGGGGCAGCCCACGAGGGCGGTATCCGTGGCGCTGAAGAAGGCCTTCTTGATCTCATAGATCCCGAGCGGGAAGAGGCGGGCGAGGGTCTCAAGGAGGACGCGATCGGTATAATCGTTTTCGAGGACCATCAGATCTGTCATGAGGTCGCCGGACACTAAGAGCCAGCGCGGCCCGGTGTATCCACCCGTATCGCGCACGAGTTGGATCAAGGTGGTGCAATCAGTGATGGCATTGGCCCGGGTGGACCAGGCCCCGGCGGAGGCGCCCCCGTCGGTCGCGCCTTCGTCAAACCCGGTCACGACATGGGGGGCATCGACCCCCTTAAACAGGACGGTCTCCAGCTTTTCGGCGACTTCCAGCCCGATGGTCTGGGGGACCCGCAGAGAGAGATTCATCCCCGCGAGGCGGGAGGCGCTCAACAAGTCCGCTCCAATGGCAAACCCGTCAATGATGTAGAGCAGCTCCACGTCGGCGGTGGTGAACCCGACCGTATCTTCGACAGTCGTCAGCTCAGTGCTGACCACAGGGCCGGGATGGCCGGTCCCCCGCTTGGCCAGGATAAAGCTGCGGTCGGTCCGCCAGCCGCGGGCATCCACGCCCCCGGGTAATTGCCGGACGGGAAAGATCGATTCAGCCACACGGATCCCGCGGGCCGCCGCGGTGACGCGCTTCTCGACCCAACGGAACATGGTATCGGGGATCTGGGCACTAGCATCTTTTCCAATAAATCGCATTGTCATCATTCCTCACATAAAGATAATCCGTTCGACTTGGGGATCCGTGGACCCCGCCGCATCATAGGTGGCATATTTGCCACAATAATCGATTGCAAAGTCGGCCACCACGTTCGTAATGGTCCCATCGGTATCGGCGGATGTGGTGGCAATATCGCCTTCCAACGTGGCGGCCGCGACGGCCTGCACCTGCAGGACCCACACCTCCGCCATCGCGGGGAAGCGCAGGATCCGCACGGGTTTATCGTCGGTGTAGACGGTGTCGATGGTGGCGCTGTACTTTTCAGAGGGGTCCTCGAGGAGGATCCCATACACCGCCTCGCCATCCGCGGCGACATCCACGTCTGGGGGGGTCTCCCCCGTGGTGGTCACCAGCATCCCCGGTTTGAGATCGGTGCCGTTGGCGGTCCGGGTGGTGTCAATCCAGCCCATCTCCGCGTTAAAGAGTTCACCGCGGTAGATGATTTTCCCAGCGAGGCCAATGACCCCGCCCATGGTTTCGGCGGTCATGTCAGGTCACCCGCTCCATTTTGCCCGTTTGGGTGTCCAAATGGACCCGTTCGGGTTTCCCGGGGTCGAGGACGGCCCCGGTGGCATCGGTCCGGTAGGTGGGATTAATGGTCTTGAAGAGCCCGGGTTTCCGGTCCGGGTCCTCCTCGTCCTCGGCATCTTCACTTTCAGACCCCGTGGGGGGTTTACTGTCCCGCCGCTCGCCCGTGAGGGGCTGACCGGGGGGCAGCTCAAACGTTAATAAAGCATCCAAGACCTCAGAGGTCTTTTGCTCGAGTTGGTCCTTGGGGAAGCCCAGCTTGGCATGGACCTGCTCGACCAATTGGGCATGTCGGGCATCGGCCAGCTCCTTCTGGGCGGTGGCAAGTTGGGCCTTGACCCGGGCCAGCTCCGCCGCATCCGTGGACGGGGCGCAGGCCTTCTCGGCCTATGTTCCTCTCACTGGGCTCTCAGGGTGAGAGAGAGCCTGGTCTTTATACGCCGCGAGGCAAATCTCCTCCGCGGCCTCGGGCTGGTGCCCCTTAGACACGAGCAGCTCCACGCAGCGGGTGATCTTGTCCCGGGTGGGCACCTCCAAGCCATCAAAATGGTCTTTATAGAGGCCGCAACCATGGATGTCACTGCAGCGCCCGTGAGCGACCACGGCGATATGCTTCCACTCAATATCGGTTTGCGTGGAGTCGTACGGTTGCCCTTGAAAGGCGCCCGGCTCCATGATCGGGATGGACCGGAAGGCGGGGGATAGGTTGTGCTTCTCCAAATTGGCGAGCATCACCAACTGTGCATCTGTCATCTTGAGGGGGTCAAACAGCAGCTCGGCCTTCACCTTCCCCTCATCATAGTTCAGGAGGGCCCAGCCAAGGATCTCCTCATCGGGAAGGTCCAGATTCCCGTGTTCCCGGTCCTGGTACATGCAGATGGGAATCATGCTCACGGCCTCGGTGGCCTTGCGCAGCTCGGCGGCCGGCGCATAGACGCGCTCAGTGCCATAGGTCTTGATCATCTCCCGGGTCATGACCCCGGGAATCTTGATTAGCTTAGACATATAGTTCCAGCTCCTTGATGACCTGCACGGTCCCATGACGGCGCATCATGCGATACATACCTAGGAGGACTTCCCACCGCCACACCGTGGGCTCGGCCCAGAAGCGATCCAATATTTCATTGAGGTCATCGGTATAATCATACATGCTTAGCCTTCCAGCGATAATACGTGGGTTCGGAGACCTGGATCCCGTGGGTCTCCTTTAAGCGCGCGAGGGCCTTCGGGACGCTCAATTCCTCGGCGCGATAGGCATCCACCACCCCCACCAGGGCCTTCTTTTTGTCCGGAGCCAGCGCGCCCAGGAGGTGGGCGGCATCCTGGGCGGGGCTCCGGGGGGCTTGCTGGCCCCCTGTCTCGGAGGGTTGTGGCTTGGGGTTGGGTGACGTAGCTTGACTTTGGGGGTCCCCATTGGGCATGGGGGGCCGGGCCATGAGCTGCAGGAGGGCGGCAATCTGCTGGCCCTCCTCCCCGTCGAGGGGTGGGAGACCGGTGGGATCCCGGGCCCGGACCTCATTGAGAGTCATATGCCCCTGAGAGCGGACCAGGGTCTCGGTGGTGTTGAGCTTCACGAGGCTGGCATCCTTGGGGTCCAGCTCGTACTGGAGGTCAAACTTGATTTGGCGGTCGTCGGGGAGCGTGTAACCCAACTTGGCAAAGAGCTCTTTTAAAAAAGGCAAGAGCGGCTTTTCCTGCATGAGCAGGTACTCAAAATAGGACGCGTTAGAGATGGCGCCCCCGGCGACTGTCGCCTCGGCATGCCCCAACAAGATGTCCTGCGGGATCCCCGTGGTGATGGTGATCATGGTGATCATGGTCTCGACGTACTCCACGTACTCCAAGGGGTTGAGGGCCGCGCCGCCCACCCCGGGAAAGTCCAGCTCCACATGCTCATTCGTGGTGAGGAGGGTCCGGGGGGTCAGGCTGCCAAACTTGGCCTCGGCCGCCTCTTGCTGCTCGGGGGTGCTGCCCGCGATCTTCATGTGGGCAAAGCCTCCGTGCCGATAGAAGCGCTGCCCGGCGCCCCATACGACCTTGCGGAGCGTCTCGGCGGGGTCCCAAATGGTCTCCAGAATCGAGATGCCCTGGTGGTAGGGGAGGTCTTCGCGGGGCCGGGTGCGCATATGCACAAAGTTGCGGGGCTCCACCCACACATAGCCCCAGTGCTGCCCGTGATGGCGCCCCAGCTCCACGGACTCGAACCGGCCGACCTCATCAAAATGCTGATGGTTGATCATCCGCTCGCTCTTGGGCTCGATCCAGGCATGCCCCCCTTCCCGAAAGATCGGAATGATCGCAAAGCCGTAGGTGCGCTCATAGTGGACGGCCTCGGGCCCCCGCAAGGGGACCTCATACTCCTCGGCCAGGTCGTTGATCTCATCGGTCCGGGTGTCGTCGATGTCCCCCGGGAGGTCCCGCCGGCGGGTGATCTTCTCCACGACAAAGCCGTTCCGAAACAAGGTCTGGGCGATCCGCCCGGTGAGGGCCCACGAGATGGCGTCCCGGCGCTGGGCAAACTCATAGTCCGTGCTGGTGAGGGTCTCCCCCCACTTGAACCCGGTGTCCATTTTGCCTTCGCGAGACCAGGCCTCCCACTGGGCGGCTTTCTTGGTGAGGTCTTGGCCTAATAAT
>JBDHKE010000040.1:0-30525 GCA_039586555.1 Gemmatimonadota bacterium
GCCCGGGCACTTCTGGTTTCCCCCCAGCGCCAGCAACGTCGACATCTTCGTGCCCATCGAGCAGTTCGCCGAAGACTGGATCGAAAACCGGGGCACCCACCCGGGAATCACCGTGCTGGGGCGGCTGGACTCAGGCGTGTCCATCCAGCAGGCCCGCGAGGACATGGAGCGCGTGGCGCTGCAGCTCGAGGAGGAGTACCCGGACACCAACGTGGGAAGCCGCGTGCACGCCGCCTCACTCCACGAGCGGATCACGCGGAGCTCGAGGGACGGGCTCCTCCTGCTCCTCGTGGCCGTAGGCTTTCTCTTCCTCATCGCCTGCACCAACGTGGCGAACCTGGTGCTGGCCCGGGCCGTCTCCCGGGAGCGGGAGATCGCCCTGCGCGCCACCCTGGGAGCCGGGGGCCCCCGTATCGTGCGCCTGCTCCTGGCCGAGAGCGTCACCCTGTGGCTCCTCGGCGGGATCCTGGGCATCATCCTCGCACGGGAGGGGACCCGCGTGGTCGCCACCCTCTTCGCTGACGAGATCCCCCGGATCTTCCACATTGGGATCGACCTCCGCGTGGTGGCGGTCGCTCTCCTCGTGTCCCTGGCCACCGGAGTCCTCTTCGGGTTGATGCCGGCGTTACGAACGCTCCGACCGGACATGCATCGGTTCCTCAAGGAGGGGGGTCGCTCCTCGGGTGGCCTCGGCAGGAACCGCTTCCGAAGCGGGCTGGTGATCGCCGAGGTCGGGCTCGCCGTGGCCCTTCTCGTGGGAGCCGGACTCACCCTGAGAAGCTTTGGGAAGATGGTGGGCACGAGTCCCGGAATCGACCCCGAGAGGGTCCTGACGGCGAAAATCAATCTCCCCCGAGGTCGCTACGCCGAGGAGAGCGCCCGCACCGGGTTCTACTACCAGTTGCTGGACCGTGTACGTGCCCTGCCCGGAGTCCAGTCAGCCGCCACCAGCTACGTCCTCCCAATGGCCCTGGGAGGCTGGCAAAGCGCCTTTCACGTGGAAGGAGACCCGCCGGAGGAAGAAGGGCGGTACACCTTCGCCGAGATCAGCGCGGTGTCGCGGGACTACTTTGCCACCATGGGAATCCCTCTCCTCCGAGGTCGGGACTTCACGCGGCAGGACGGGGCCGATGCTCCGGGAGTGATCGTCGTCGGCCAGGGCTTCGCGGAGCGGTTCTGGCCCGATCAGGACCCCATCGGAAAGCGTCTCAAGTTCGGCGATTACAGCTCCGAGTCAGAGTGGCTCGAAGTGGTGGGCGTCGTGGGGAGCGTGAAGCTGAACGGCGTGGTGAACGACGTGCTTCCCCAGTTCTACCTCCCCCACGGCCAGGTCAACACGTTCGGCTACTTCCTGGCGGTGAAGACCGAGAGGGATCCCGCACTCCTCGTGGAGCCCATCCGCCGAACGGTGCTGGCCCTGGATCCCAACCAGCCCATCTCGTCGGTGCGAACCATGGACGAGTACGTCGAGGCCAGCGTGGAGTCCGGCGAGCTGCTGGCCTTGCTCCTTGGTATCTTCGCCGTGGCCGCCCTCCTCCTCGCCGCCGTGGGGATCTACGGCGTGATGGCCCACGCCACGGCGGAGCGGACCCACGAGATCGGGATCCGCATCGCCCTCGGCGCCCGGCGGGACGAGGTCCTGGGGATGGTCCTGCGACAGGGCATGCTCCACGTGGCGGCGGGCATCCTGCTGGGGCTGGGGCTGTCCGTCATCGCGGGCCGCTTGATGCAGAGTGAGCTGTTCGGTGTCTCCGCCTACGATCCAGCCACCTTCTTCCTGGCGCCGCTCTTCCTCCTCGGGGTCGCCGCGTTGGCGAACCTGGTGCCCGCTCGGAGAGCCACTGCGGTGGACCCGGTGAGGGCACTTCAAGCGGAGTGAGCCTCAGCGGCGGCGGTGCTCGTTCACGAACCTGACGAGGGCCGGGCAACGCACGAGTGCCGGCCACGCACCGACAGCCGCCCCTTTTGCAGAATCCCCGGGCGCGCATTCTCTTTAGCCCCGTCATCCATATCGCGACGCACGACCCCGTGCCAGGACGCGAAAACCCTCGAGACGGGAGGACGGCATGGCCGTGATCGGAGAGATCGGATTTCGGATATTCACCGGCCTCCCTCGGCCGGACCCGGACCTCGTTCGGGGCTTCCGCGGAATGGCGAGCTCGAACCTGTCCGACGCCATGGGACGGTTCCACTTCATGGATCCGGGGATCGTGTCCAGAACCGGATTTCCCCTGTGCGGACCCGCAGTCACGGTCAACGCCCGTCCCGGGGACAATCTCATGGTCCACAAGGCGCTGGAGGTGGCCGAGAAGGGCGACGTGATCGTGGTGAGCACCAACGGGGGCACCACCAGCGCCATCTTCGGGGAGCTCATGTGCCACTCCGCCCTGGCGGCCGGGCTTGGGGGACTCGTCGTGGATGGGGCCGTGCGGGACGTCGAGGGGATCACCGCTCTGGGTCTCCCGGTGTTCAGCCGGAGCGTGTGTCCCGGCGCGTGCGACAAGGACGGACCCGGTGAGGTGAACGTTCCCATCTCCTGCGGCAACACCGTGGTGATGCCGGGCGACATCATCGTGGGCGACGCCGACGGCGTGGCCGTGGTCCCTCAAGCGGACGCCGCCCAGGTGCTGGAGCGAGTGGCGAGTCTGGTGGAGAGCGAAGCGAAGCGGATCGAGGCCATCCAGGGCGGGGCCGTATTCAAGCCCGAGATCAACGAGACCTTGAGGCGAAAAGGAATACTGAAGTGACGCGCGCTGGCTCTCCCGACCCCTCGCCGGACCCCGCGATCGGGTCGGTGACCCGCCGGGTGTGGCTTGTCACGTGAAGCTTCACACGCAGCTCTTCGTCTCTCTCGCCGCAGGGGCCGCGGCCGGCGTCCTGGCCCGTCTCCTGAGCCTGGGCTGGCTCCTCGGCTTTCTCGTGGCGCTCGAGCCGGTGGGCATCGCCTTCATCCGCCTTATCACCATGGTGGTGATCCCCCTGGTGGTGGCCAGCCTCTTCGTGGGCACGGCGTCACTGGGCGACCTGCGAAGACTGGGACGGATCGGGGGGAAGACCCTCGCCTACTTCCTCGCCACCACGCTCGTCGCGGCGACGATCGGCCTGGCGCTGGCCCTGATGGTGCGGCCTGGAGCGGGGATGAACCCCGCGGTGAGGGAGGCGATGGCGCGTCAATTCGAGGGCGCGGCGCAGGGCGCGGCCGCCACGGCGCAGACGGCCCCATCGCTGGTGGAGAGGTTGGTGGCGATGGTCCCCCGCAACCCGGTCGAGGCCGCGGCCGAGATGGACCTTCTCCCCCTCATCGTCTTCACGATCATCTTCGGAGCGGCCGCCAGCCTCGTGGCCGAAGAGCGACGCCGCGTGATCGTCACCTTCTTTGAAGGGGTGAACGAACTGTGCATGGTGGTGATCGCATGGGTAATGAAGCTCGCGCCCTACGCGGTATTCGCCCTGATCGCGGCGGTGGTGTCGCGCTTCGGGATCGAGTTGCTGCAGAGGCTCGTCGTCTACTCGGCCGTCGTGGCGGTGGGGCTCCTCCTTCACACGGCCGGGACGTTTGGGCTGGCCCTCAGGTTTCTCGCCCGTGTCAGGATCGGCACGTTCATCAAGCACGTTGGGGAGGCGCCGCTGCTGGCCTTCTCCACCTCCTCCTCGAACGCTACCCTTCCCGTCAGCATGGAGGTGACCGAGAAGAACCTGGGCGTATCGAACGAGGTCGCCAGCTTCGTCCTGCCCCTCGGAGCCACCATCAACATGAACGGGTCGGCCCTTTACAAGGGAGCGACGGCGGTGTTCGTGGCCCAGGTGTATGGATTGACGCTGGGAGGCGCCGACCTGCTAACCATCATCCTCACCTCCACCCTCGCAGCCGTGGCCGGCGTGGGTGTGCCCTCAAGCTCACTCGTAACCACCCTGATCGTGTTGAACGCCATCGGTCTAGGGCCCCAGGCCGCCGCCGGAATCGCCCTGGTGCTGGGAGTGGAGCGGCCTCTGGACATGCTCCGCACCGCGGTGAATGTGACGGGCGATCTCACCGGTGCCGCGGTCATCGCACGGAGCGAAGGGGAGGAACTGGCTGGATCACTGCCTTCACGGCAGCCGTAGAGCGTGGCGAGGTCCGGGAATCCTCCAGCTCCGAGCGGAGAGACCCCCGGCGGCCTTCGAATCCTTTCGCATTCCGGCTGGCACTCCAAGATTGAAGGGCACCAGAGAAAGACGGCGCTTCGACCAGATTCAAGAACGGAGCCGGACATGCGTGCAGCACTCCTTCCCCGGAACGAGCACACCGTCGAACGGGTTGTCCGTGTGATCCTGGGACTGGGCATCCTTTCCCTGACCTTCATGGGCCCTAGAAGCCTCTGGGGCTTGCTGGGGCTTCTGCCCCTGATCACCGGTCTCGTGGGAAGCTGCCCGCTCTACACGATCTTCGGGATCTCCACATGTCGCATGAGGGAGAGCTGACCCCTCCGGACGCAGAGTTGCTCGAACGGGCTGCGGCGGGCGATCGGGAAGCGTTCTCCGCTTTCGTGCGAGCGCATCAGGACTCGGTCTTTCGGTTCCTCCGAGCCCGGACGGAGTCCCTGGCGGATTGTGAAGACGCGCTTCAAGAAACCTTCCTCGCCGCGTTCCGCGGATGTGGATCCTACCGCGGCGAGGCTTCCCCCCGTGCTTGGCTTCTAGGCATCGCGCGGAATGTATCGGCCCGACTCTACCGGAAGCGGGCGGGAGAGCCCGACGAGTCCGTGTCCCTGGAGGAACTGGGTCTACGAGCGGGATGGGGGGCGCCGGACCCCTCTCCCGATTTCCTGGAGATCCTCGAGCGCAGGAGGTTCCTGGAGAGGGCCCTCGATCGCCTCCCCGCATCGGAGAAGGAGGTCATCGTCCTCCGGGATCTCGAGGGATTCTCCGGCGACGAGACGGCCTCGCTGCTCGACCTGAGTCTTCCCGCGATGAAGAGTCGCCTGCACCGTGGGAGGCTCCGCCTGGCCGCCCTTCTGAGGGAGGGATTCCATGGCGGATCTTGATCGCATGGTGGCCGGAATCCGGTGCCGGGAGGTTCTGGGGCATCTCTCGGACTATCTGGACGGAGAGGTAACCCTGGAGGTCCGCGAGCGAATCGAGGCGCATCTCCGGGAGTGCGACCAATGCGAGCGGTTCGGAGGCCAGATGTCCTCCATCGTGGCGTCGCTGCGGAAGGCGCTGAAGGAGCCGGAGCCCCTGAACGAGGAGGTGGAACGGCGCCTGCGAGACCGGCTACGGAGAGAGATCGGGATCTACTAGCGGCCCGCCGCGGAAGTGCGAGGTCAGCCTATCGAAGCCGCAGCTCCATGCGGTTGAGGATCGTCTCGAATCCGGAGCCGTCGTAGAAGCGGAGCGCCGGCCCGTTGGCGGCCCACACGTTCAGCTGAATCGACTCCAGGCCCCGCTCCACCGCCCACCGTTTCGCCGCCCCCAGAAGCAGACTCCCGACGCCCTTACGTCGGTGATCCCGGTCCACCACCAGGTTCTCGATTTCGGCGAATCGGCGCGGGAGGAAGATGGGGTAGTCCGGGCGGGAGCTCTCCCGGAGGTTGAGGAAGCCGACGATGCGCTCTCGCAGCAGGGCGACCAGATAGTCCGATCGCTCATCCTCGATCCAGGACAGGATGAGCTCGTTCGGGCGACCCCGACTTCCCCGTCGGAAGACATCCGGAAGGATTCCCGAGTGGTAGACATCACCCTGGATGTAGAGGGTCTGGATCCCCTGGATGTCTCCAGAGGTTGCCGGGCGGAAGGTCGGTTCGTCAGAAGCAGCTCGGATGCGCTCCACCTGGTCTCCTCGTTCCTGCCCCCGGCCCCAACTCGACCGAGGGCCTGGACGTTCGTCCGACGACAGGAGTGTCGGAGATATCATGCCAGCCGGAGAGGCGTGGAGAAAGACAGCGCTGCCGTGAACGGCTGCCGGCAGACCAAAGAAAGCTGGCCCGAACCCGGGATCGAGACCTAGTTTGCACCAACGCATCCCATCCGCCGGACTCGCCTGCCTTCGAGGGGGATGGGAACTGCGCGCCTCTCTCACCCGAAGGGGGGGATGGCGATGCCAGCCAATCTATCCGCCAGGACCCGTGACGCTTCCACGCACCGGCGCTCGCGCGGGCTCGTCATTCGGATGCTGGACTGCGCCCTCCTGGGGGGCCTTCTCCTGGGCGGCTGCGAGTGCTGGCCTACTGCACCGTCGTCCTCCGGACCCACCGTAGTCCCGCTGCCCGATTCCGAGATCGAAGCGATCGACATCTTCCCGTCGCAGATCCACGTGCTCTCGGCCCCTACGTCGGCCAGTCCGCCGGCCAGGTTTCGCCTCCGGGCCCGGCCGAAGAACGGAGACGGTGAGTACGTCCGGACCTCCACGCCCGTCCAGTGGAAGTTCACACTGAATCCCTCGGCTCTCGGTGTGGAGCCTGTTGCCACCGGTCAGGGGCTCCTGGGTCCGGCCACCGTGGCCGACGTGGAGATCAAGCATCTCTCGTCCGGCAATGAAACGCTGGAGGTCCAGGCGGAGTTCGCCGGGGGGAGCAGCGTGACTGCAGGCACGGCCATCATTCAGCTCTACGCCAGTCAGGATGCGGCATTGACGGCTGTGCCAGGGGATCTGGTCAGCACCACCGCGGCCGTTCCTCCCGACGCATATCTCCAACCCACGGCCCTTCACGTGGGGCAGCCTCAGGGAGCGCAGTGCTCGGGCTCCGTGTTCGCCTTCGTGGGAGCGGTCCCCGTCGGACCGGTGGCGGGGGGGGCCTGCACGCACCTTTCCGTGTTCGGCCCCTCCAAGGAGGCCCTCCACCAGGCTGGCGGTTCCACCAGTGTCACCAACCTGGTCAACACCAGCGGGGGCAAGATACAGCTGGGTCAATCCGCCCACCTGAAGGTCCCGATCCGGGTGCACATCGCAGTGACCGACGAGGACGGCGCACAGCTACAGTCCTCCGACGTCGCGGCGGACGCCCACCGACTCGCGGCCAACCAGCAGGCCCTTGGTGATGCCGACGCGGACGTCAAGCTGGTGAATCAGCTCTACGAGATGAACCGGGCGGGGATCCGCTTCGAGGCGGTCTTCACCTATGTGGGCAGCGCCGAGGTCTCTGACCTCAGCGGTATCCCTTCGGTTCCGGATCGATGCAAGGCTCCCCATGTGACCGATCCCAAGTGGTATGCCACCGACACCATCAACGTCTACTACATCGACAAGCTCTTCGATGACGCGCAGCCGGTGAGCATGAGGGGCGTGTACTGCGACTCGCGGGCCACGATACCCTGGGCACGGGATTTCCAGAGCGCACCGGTGATCTACATCTCCGCCAACACCCGCGCCGGCACGACCTTGGCCCACGAGCTGGGCCACGCGCTCTCGCTGGGCCACGAACAGAACATCAACAACATCATGAACGGTATGGGTGGCATCGACGCCGAGGCTCGAACGCGCTTCCGGGTGGGGCAGGATTTCTGGATGAACTTCCACAGCACGACCTGCCCGGGTTCCGCCACATGCCAGAGGAACTGGCTCTATCACGCGGGCGAGACATCCGCCGTGCCCCAGATCCGCAGCAATGCCTTCGACTGCTGGGTCGATACGGCCAAGTGTGCCGCCTATGGAGTGGATCTCCCATGATTCCGTGGAAGCTTCTCCCATTGTTGGCCATCCTCCTGGGGCTGGCACTATCCACAGCAAGCTGCCGGGACGAGCGCACGGATCGAATCGTGGCCAACTGGCTCCTCTGCACCGAGTGCTCCGACAACGAACTGGACTCCATTCAGGCCCTGGATCACCGCGCCGTCGAGCCTCTGGCGCGGGCTCTGAGGGGGCCAACCCCCGCCGAACGCCAGCATATGCAGCTCCGCTTCGAGGCTCTTTACGACGAGCTCGCCGCCCACGCCACCAGGTACGGTGAGCCGCTGAGCGTCACCCGACAGGACTACGTCAACCGTCTTCTCGAGAACCTGGACGCGCTCTACCGGGTGCGCGCCGCCGAGGGTCTGGAGGTCATCGGTAGCTCCGCCGCCGACGAGGCCCTCCAGAACCTGCTGGCCGAGGTGGATTCCGGAACGGTGACTCTTCGGCCCGACGTGGAAGCGCGCCTCCGAGCCCTGGCCGCTACCCCGTAAGGCTATCTCCCTGATGATGGAAGCTGATCGGCTCAAACGCCTCCGCACAGCGCTCCGGTCCCGCTACGAACTGGGCGTCCTGATCGGTGAAGGGGGAATGGGCGAGGTCTACCTCGCTCACGACACGAAGCACAACCGCTCGGTGGCGATTAAGATCCTCCTCCCGGAGTTGGCGGAGAGTGTTGGCGCCCGGAGGTTTCTGCGGGAGATCGAGGTGGGAGCCGGCCTCCAGCATCCCAACATCCTGACCATCCACGATTCCGGTGAAGTGGAAGGCCTCCCGTACTACGTGATGCCATACGTCGAGGGAGAGACGCTGCGGGAACGTCTCCAGGGTGAGAGGCAGCTCTCGGTCGAAGAGACGCTGGCCATCACCCGGCAGGTTGCCGCCGCTCTCCAGCACGCCCACGACCGGCGGATCCTCCATCGGGACATCAAGCCGGCCAACATCCTTCTCTCCGGCGAGCATGTTCTGGTCGCCGACTTCGGCATCGCGCACGCGCTCACCGAGGCGGGAGAGGAGCGGCTCACACGAACGGGGTTGGCGGTGGGAACGCCGGCGTACATGAGCCCGGAGCAAGCGAGTCCGCAGGAGACCCTGGATCCGCGCAGTGACGTCTATTCGCTGGCATGCGTAGTCTACGAGATGCTGGCGGGTGAGCCGCCCTTCAGCGGTCCCACGGCCCAGGCCATCTTCGCCCGCCACCTTCAGGAGTCTCCGCCCTCGCTGGAGATCGTGAGACCCAACCTGCCACAGGGCATCCAGGGCGTTCTCGAGCGAGCGCTGGCCAAGGTGCGTGCCGACCGATTCCCCGACGTGAAGGCGTTCGCCCAGGCCCTGGAGAGCCCTGCCGCGCACGTGCCCCCGCCAACCCTGGAGGTGGCGCGGGCTCTCGGACGTCGACGGGCTGTCTTCGGCCTCGGCCTCGTCATGGCCTTCCTCCTAGCTCTGGTGGTCTTCTGGCGCTTCGCGCGACCGCCAGGCCCGGACCTGAATGCCAACAAGGTGGTGGGCTTCCCGTTGGTGGAGCGAGGCGGCAGCGCGGGCGAGCCGGGGGAGGGTGAGACAGCAGCTGTCTTCGTCGGGCACGCGCTTCAGTACTCGGAGCCGCTCCTCTGGATCGATGGGTGGCCCGAGCTGGACGTCGAGCAAAGGGCCGACATCCGGCTGCTGGATCGGGAGGGAGCCACGTTCATCGCCCGCAGGTTGGGCGCCCGTTACTTCCTGGACGGCTCCATCGCCGCCGTCGGAGACTCGGTCACTGTCGGTCTTCGCCTGTACGACGTGCAGGGTGATAGCGTGGTGATGCAGAGGAGCCGGACAGAGATGGACGGGAAGAGGGCGGTGAACCAACTGGCTCACCGCGTCCTTCTGGAGATACTGCCGGCCCTCATCGACCCCGGGCGCAGCGTGGACGTCAGTCCCCTGGCCCGCCAGGATGCCGGAGCGGTTGCCAGCTGGTTGCAAGGCGAGCGCGAATACCGAAGGTCACGGTTCCTCCCAGCCCTCGAATACCTCGAGAGGGCAGTGGAGCAGGATTCCTCTCTCGCGTACGCCGCTCTACGAGGAGCCGAGACAGCGGGCTGGAAGGCGCACTTCGACGATGCTTCGAGGCTCATTGACGTGGCCCTCCGGCACGATTCCCTGCTGGTGGCCCGGGACCGTATCTTCGCTCAGGGACTGAAAAGCTTTCTGGATGGCTCCGCCGATTCCGCCGTCGCCCAGATCCAGCTCGCCCTCGCCGAAGAGACCGACTGGCCCGAGGCCTGGATGTTGCTCGGCGAGGTGTACTTCCATCTGCTGCCGAAGGAAGCTCCCCGCGACTCCCTCGCCGAGGCGGCGTTCGAGACGGCCATCGAGCTGGACCCTGAGTTCACCCCGCCCCTGCTTCACCTCGCCGAGCTGGTCGCCCTGAGGGGGGATCACGAGAGAGCCTCCGACCTCATCAACCGGTTCGCGAGCGCCGGTCCGGACACGGCGCTAATGCGGCGTGCTGTTCTGGCGGTCGATTGCGCTGGTGGCACTCCAATGGATTGGCCCGCCGTGGCAGAGGACAACCCTCATGCCGTCTTCGAAGCCGGTCATCTTCTGGCGGGTGGAGGGCTCTACCCTACCTGCGCGGAGGGGGCGCTGAGGTCCGCCGTGACCAGCCCCAGGATCTCCCCACAAGACCGCTGGGCGGCTACGATAGCCCTTCAGGGTCTCCTCATGGCCCAGGGGCGGATAGTCGAGGCCGAAGCCGTTTCCGAGGATCTGTTGGCCTCCGGCCAGGGCGCGGCAAACTACCTGCTGGCCCTGGCTCCCCTGGCCACGGGAACTGCGATCACTCCCAGGGCCGGATCGATCCTGCAGGGCGTCGAAGGCCGAGCAGGTGGGGACTATACCGGGCTCCGGAACCTGGGGCAGTACTGGCTTCTGGCTCTCTGGTACGAGCGGAGGGCGAAGGAGGCACCCGGTTCCGAGGAGCGTCAGGAGTTCCTGGACAGAATCGGCCGCGTGTGGGAGGTCATGGGGCAGAGAGCCGATTCGAGTGGAGTCGCCGACGATCGATTGCTGGCCGACGTGATCGGGGCGCGTCTGGCGCTCGCCGGTGCCGCCACCGAGGCGGACACCACCCAGGCGATAAAGCTCCTGAGGGGCCTCTCACCGAGCGGACCCCGTTCGGATCTTGTCTCCTCACCCTGGCAATGCTTGGCTGGGGAGCGCATGCTTCTTGCGGAGGTTCTCGAATTCCGGGGGGAAGACCGCGGAGCATACCGGACCGCGGCCGAGATGGACTTCCTCCCGTGCCCGGTATCGCTGCTCTACCTGAAGGAGAGTCTGTCACTTCGACTTCGAGCCACCGAGGGGCTCGGAGACACCTCCGATGCGGCCCGGCTGCGTCGCCGCATCGACGGATTGGGAGGGGAATAGGGTAGTCATCCGCAGGAGAGGAGAAACGTCATGGATTGGTTGCTGCTCATCTTCATCATCGTCCTACTCATCGTGCTGGTATGGATCTTCGGCAAGGTAGGGAAGCTTCGGACCTGGGCAGGGGCAACGTCGACCTGGCTCCACGCGCTGAAGGAATGGATCGACGCCGGAATGCCGGGTGGAACCGATCCAGGTGATCCCCCCGGGTGGGATGAGTAGCCACTAGAACTGGGAAAAGGGCTCCCGGGGCCCCTGGGCAGGGGCGCCGGGGGCCCTCGGGGGGCAGATCCCGAAGATCACCCTCAACCGGCAGGTTCTTCGAACGAGGCCTCGCTTGGCTCAGCGACGTCGTAGTCCCGCTCCCAACCCTCGTTCTGGAGCGTCAGGCTCTCGATCGCTACGGCGTTGCCGTTCGCATCGAGCTCGGGCAAGGCCTGGTACTCCGATACCCAGCAGCGGAATACCTTGTACGCCATCACCAGTTGGCCGGCCTCGTTGTACAACTCGATAATGATGTCCTTGCGGAAGTCCTTGAGGGAGACTTCCGCACCCAATGCCGACCCGCAGTTCCAGACCTTGTTCGCCCACTGCTCGAACTCGGGATCGTGGGTGATGCCCCGCTCCAGCGTTATGGGATCGTACGACGTGAGGCCCGGTGACTTGCGGCTTATGTTCGGATCGCCGCCCTCCCGATGCTCCACCACCTGGGTCGTCCGCCGGAGCCCGCTGACCCGGCTCACACCAGCCACGTAGCGACCGTCCCATTTCACGCGGAACTTGAGGTTCTTGTAGGGATCGAAGCGATGGGTGTTCACACTGAACTGCGCCATTTCTGTCCACTCCGTCGTTTCTTCCAGTCTTGATGGGATTCTCTGCGCGCCCTGGCCTCGCTGGGGCTCCAGCTCGGCTTCTTGATCGCTACACCGCGTCCGCCGTCCATTGACCAATGCGGAAGATGACGAACTCGGCGGGCCTGACCGGTGCGACGCCGATGATGGCAATCAGCCGACCGTTGTCAATGTCATCCTGCGTCATCGTGCTTCGATCACACTGCACGAAGAAGGCCTCTGTCCCCATCAGCGCCGGGAATGAACACCCGCGAGATGTGGCAGCGCCGTCCCCCGTTGAGAAAGAAGGCCCGGACACCATGGGCGAGATAGGGAATTCGCTCTTCCCCGTCGATGATGAGAGGCTCGAGGCCGCCGTAGGCACGCTCGAACTCCGAGAAGCCCGTGATCAGGCGGGGTCCCGCAGAACTCGGTTCGAATCCCTGAAGGTTCTCGAAGGTGTACGGAACAGGCCCGTATCGCGTCATGCCGGCGAACCCGACGGTGGTGGTGGGAACGCCTTGGATGGGTCCCGGGCCGGGGTCGTGCTCTCCGACAAACACGCCAGGGGCGATGTGGTGGGGCATGCGCCAAGCTCCCGCTAACCCGGCACGTTGTACTCGATCCAGAGCTTCTCGCCGCTCGGATCGCTCTTCGTTCGCTTCTTGAATTCGTCCCACTCCCCCTCGCTGAGCCCGGGCGGCTTCGCGGACGGCAAGCCGTCATCCGCCCTGATGACGCGGCCGCGGGTCTTCTCCTTCAAGCGCTTGTACAGCGGTTCGAAGGGCATCTTCCACTTCTTCCCGTCGGCCTGGTCTTCATCCACCGGGATCATCGCCACCAGCTCCGAGCTCTCCATGAGCTCGAGCCCCTTCCCCCGCAGGGTCGCGTTGTGGCTGCCGTGGTGGCCCACCTTGTAGAGTACCGTCCGCTCGACGAGATCAGTGCCGGTGACATCATTCCCGCAGTCCAGGCCTGGCCAGGTCACGTCGTGCCATGAGAGCCAGTTCCCCACCTGAGCGTCGGCGGGGAAGAGAAGCACTTTTCCGGTGTCCACGAGCTCGATGGCCAGGGCAAGGCTGGTGTTGTTGACGTGATTGTCCAGCTTAAGGGCGATGCTCTCCGCGGCGGCCAGCCAGTCCAGATCGATGCGACGCCAGGAAGGGCCGTGGCCTCTCCGTTTCGAGAAGCCGTAGTGGCGACGGAAGAAGGTCCTCTGTTCCCCCGAGAGCGTCTGCTCCTCGAACTCGATCCGGTACCTCCCGTGGAACGGCATGCTCCTCTCGCCGAGCTCCTCGTCATCACCTGCGGTGGCCAGGCCAGGTTCGCCCTCCTCCTCGAACGCGGACCTGAGCAGCGCCGAGTAGAACCCCATGTGCGGGTCGATCTCATAGACCTCGCTGTCGGTCTCCGAGGGATTCGAGCGCTTGAGCAGCCCCTCATCCTCGGGTGGACCCAGGACGAACACGCGGACTCCTTGCACCCCCGGTAGAGTGATCGGGCTCTCCCCTGGCCTGCGGAATCGCAGCGCCTCGCCCTTGCCCCGCACATAGTCAAACTGCTTCTTCGTGCCGATGACCCCCAGCACCTCGTCCCCCTCGGACAGGAAGGCAAGAACCTCGCCGATGCGGGGGCCCCGGGGATCTCCGGACGCATCGAAGCGCTGGATCGCTCGCCGCAGGGCTCGAAGCGCCACGTTCAGCTCCTCCCTCAACTTCTTGGCCAGCGGGTGCGCGGGATCCTCCGTCCAGGCGACCCACACCTCCTTGACCTCGATCTCGTCGAAGACCTGGCGGGAACCGGAGAAGCCGAACCCCGACAAGTGGTCGAAGTGCTCGTGGGTGCCCACGAGAACGTGGAGGATCCCACCCGTGGCCTCCTTGATGTCCTCCGCGATCTTCTTCATTCGTGCGGAGCCACCGGGAGTCCCGGTGAAGACCCCGCAGTCGATGAGCATATAGCGGGCGGTGTCATCTTCAGCCCGGAAGGCCAGGAGGAAACAGTCCCCTAGACCACCCTGTCGGTACATGCGAACCGTGATTCCCGACTGCGGCGCGTTCATGATGGGCATCACAGGGCTCCTACCGGATCGTCCCGGTGAAGAAGGGCGAAGGGCTCCGGTGGCAGCTCGTCATCTCCCCGGAAGAAGGTCTGATCTTCCCCGAAGTAGGTGAACCTCAGGGATGGATTCCACGGCTCCTTGAGGAACCTCCGTTGGGCGTCCAACCTCCTCTCGCTGGAGATCCCCTTCCCGATGCAGTATCGCACCTTGCCGGTCTCCAGATCGATGATGACAGTGCATCCGCCCCGGAACATGAAGTCGGGTTCCGGGAGCCTGGAGCGACCGCTCTCCAGTCGTTCTTGCTGCTTCTCGTCGAAGTATCCTCGCCGTCGCTGCGTGATCTCCACGACGAGGTCCGTCATGGTTCGACCGCCAGGGCCCACCTTCAGAGCAGGACGGACGGAGTGGACCTCGAGGGCGGGCAGACCACGCTTCCGGTAGATCGTCCGAGGATCCCTCGCGTCCAGAGTCATCCCGGCGGCGCGGACCGCCCTCGGTAGAGGTGGACTCGTGAGCCAGCGGTGGATCTCCTGACGGGCATGCCGGTTCTGCTCGAAGATCTGCTCCCGGTTCGAGTCCAGATTCCAGACGGGGAAGAGATCCCGGAGCCTGGTGGCGCTCCTCAGTGCCTCGGAGAACTCCCTCTGGTCCGCCTGGCTAGGCTCCTGCCACACGAGGCTCTCCTCCGAGAGGGTTCGCACGTCCAGGGGATAGATTCCCCTCCGCCGGAACGCATCGATGACGGCGATCCGGTACTCCCGTCGGTCATCAGGAACCAGATCCCGGTCTGCCGTGATGAGAGCGCGGAGGTAGTCGCCGAAAGTGAGATCGACGGGCGGGCAGTAGTCCAGGGCTCGAATGCACATGCGCAGGATGTGGTCAGCGCTCTTCGACGCCTCCTGCGCGAGCCGCTCGACCAGGTCCGGGTGAATGTCGCCCGGGGGCAGCACCCCCGTCCCTCCTGTCGCGATTCGGAACAGATCGGCGGTTCGCTCCCTGTAGATCGAGAGAAAGGCCTCGAAGACGGCCGCCACCAGAATCGCGCCCCGTGCGTGGGGCTCGAGGGTACGGTGGATCTCGTTCGGGTCGGGCTCCTTAGCAACCCAGCGTCCTGTGTCTGGGTCCGGTCCGCCCAAAGCGTCCCGGAGTGCCCCGTGACGGCCGATGGCCTGGCCGAACTCCTGTGCCAGCTGGGCAAGGAGGTTGTCGCTGCGAAGGTCCCCCCGGGTGCGGGCGATCTGGTGCCGAAGCACTTCCGGGTAGGAGAAGTGCTGGAAGAGGGCCACGATATCGGCGAAGGCCTCGTGAAGGGCCAGGACATCCGGGTTGCTGGGCTCCAGGAAGCGCCGGTGCATCCCGTCCAGGAGAGCATGGGTGGTCTCGTGGGCCACGATGTCATGGGAGAGGCAGGTGAAGACAACGCTCCCAGGCATCATGCGTCCCGGGTCGGAGGGGCGAGCGGGGAAGTACCCGAAGAGCAGCGCCTTGCGGCCGGGGCTGTAATAGGCGTTCGCCTCCCGCAGCGCGTGTGGGTAGACACGCAGCCGCTGGACGTACTCCTCCTGCCACTCACCGGAATCGTCCCGGTACCGGCGTGGGGACCATAGCGCCCTTCGCCCCAGCGCCAACTCGAAGTGGCGGATGGTGTTCATCGCCACGGCGTACACCATCTGCTGGTGGAACTGAGGATTGCCCGGGGAAGGCGAGAGTCCATCCTGCGCGAGAAGGTGGGGGTCGTCGAGATCGACCGGCTCGTACACCATCCCGCTTGCCGGGTCGATGTCCACGACCTCCAGGTATTCGCCCACCGGTCCGGGCTCCAGGATCTCCTTCCCGGCTACATTGACCTCCCATGGCACCTGGATCGTGAGCCGGTTCACGACGGCCGACTCGAGGCGAAGATCCAGGCTTGGGTCGAAGGTCAGCGCACGAAGGCGACGGAATGGAGGACGGGGATAGGGAGAGGTGGTCATTGGTCACGCCGGGTTGTGGGGACTGGCAGTGCGTTTCGTGGGGCAGCGCGCGCCACGGTCATGTGACTCCCAGAAGGTCTTCGAGTGTCGCGATGAGTCGGGGTGCCAGGCGGGGCACCGCACCCACCTTGTACTCCAGAGTGGGCCACGTGCTGACATCGAAAGGGAGCTTGTTCAGGGGGGTGCTGCAGAGGTGAACGGCAGGCTTGTTCAGGGCGTGGGCGTAGCCCGCTTCGTACAGGACGTTGGGATTCGACCCTGACAGATCCGCGATCACCGCGATGGAATGCCGAATCCAGGACTTCATGGTGGGAATGATGTCATCGCTGAAGTGAGTCATGTCGAGGCGCTTGCACTGGGCGCCCACGGCCTCCGCCGCAGGCACCATGCCCTGCCAGTACGTGTTCTGATACTTCTTGTGGAAGGGCATTGCTGCGAAGATGAGCGGTGTTTGGGGCTCAGGGGAGGCCCGACTCGCCGCTCCGGATGCCGCGGTGCCGACGATGTCTGACAGAACCCGCACGGCCCCCTCCAGCGTCAGCAGCCCCCGATCCGGCCGGTTTCTCTTCAGCCCTTCCAGAACCAGGAACACGGCATCGGCGACCTTCGCTTTGTCATACCGTAGAATCTGGTCGGTGGCCCGCTGGACCAGCGTCGGCGTCGCGGCCCAGGGCTGAACCACGACGACGATGGTCTTCCCTTCCGGGGTCTCGAGGACGAAGTCCGGGCTGGTGCCACTCAGTCCCACGTGCTCTCGGAAGGGAAGCTTCGCCTTGCGGAGCCCCCTCGCCAGGATCCTGTGCAGCCTCGACGAGGCAATCCTCGGCATCCTACCGTCCTCTCAGCGCGGCAGCTTCGTGGGGTTGATGACCTCGTCCACGGCCCCGAGTCGAGCCAGCTTCTCTCTGAAGTCCGTCGTGCCACCCGGTCCGTCTCCCCCAGGCTGCTCGTCCCACACGAGCAGCGCAAAGAGCGATCCCGGTTTGGCCTTGCCACGCGCCGTGTTCACGATCCACAGGTTGTTGCGTTCATGAGGAGTCAGGTTCGCCGGGGGCGGGCCAAGTTCCTCCAGCTGGAAGCGCACCTCGGCTGCTCGGGGGGCATCCATCCCGTGGCGCAACCGGTTCAGACGTTCCACCCAATCCCCTCCGGGGAGCCGGACTGACTGCTCAATGAAGTCTTCCCAGGGCAGAGGAATCAGGAGCCTGACCCTGGCCCCTCTCTCCATACACAGTTCCGCGAAGAGGATATCGGCGCCGCACGCTCCACCACAGATGGCAAGGGAATCGGAACCGATCTCCCACCGATCCAGGCACCTGGCCATCTCCTGACGAACGACACCCTCCTTGCTGGACGGGAATCGCTCCTGCGGCCGTCCGGGCTGGTCGATCATGTGGCCGGAGCACACCACCACCTTGTGGTAGGACGGTGCGGCAATCTTCCCCGACGAGCTCTCCACAATAGACACTCTAGCGTGTGCCGCTCGTCCCCAGGTCCTTGGCGCCCCGCAGCGAACCTCGCTCGAAGTCAGGATGGTCTCCGTAGAAATTGATAAACCCCCTGAGGGTGAGATCGCTCAGCTTCCTGCGACCGATCTTTACCCGGTTGCCGCAGTTGCCCTCTACGGTGTTGATCGACTTGCCGTCCCTGGAAACCTGCAGCACGAATCCGATATGGCCCGTGCACCAGCCCCGCCTCGGATCCTTGTGAAGGATGACAAAGGCATCCCCTGGAGTGGGCACCCGACCATCGTTGGGCTCCCACTTGCCCTGTTTGCTGGCTCGTTTCCACGCAGTGTGACAGCTGCCCAGCCGCTCCCCCAGGGGATACTTCCCAAAGACCTGTTTCGTTACCCAGGACGTGAAGTAGCAGCACCACGGCGGCCCGGGCTGAGATCTGGACTGGGTGGAGCTGGGTGGGAGGAACCTGTCCACCTCCTCACCGCGATTCGGCCGCCCCGGGTCCTCCCGAGCTCCGTGCTCCCGAACCGCCGTCTCCAGCACGGCCCGGCGGAGCCCGGTGATGCCTTTCGGGATGCCGACCTCCAGAAACGACCGCTGGGGAGGTCCAGCGTCGTTCTCCAGCGCCCACCAGGTGTGGTCCCCAACGACGCCGTCCACGTCCAGCCAGTTGCCGTCGGAACCCAGGTGCGTCATCTGGAAATACAGCACCATGTTCTCGACGGCCCGGCCGAATCTGGGTTCGGTGCTGGTCACGGGAGGTTTGGGGGCACATCCTCGCTTCGTGAGGAGCTTCACCAGCTCCGCGACTTCCACGCCCTTCGAACCGAAACGGAGCGTCGAGGCCATCTTCTGGTCCTCCCTGGTCGAACCCGACCACCAGCTATCCTCTCCCGATCCTCACCCGAGCAGCCATCAAGGGCCCCCTCGTAGTGCAGGCGCTCCGAGCTGCCCGGTCTCCTCCTTCCTCCTGAGCACTATTTCCGTCAAGATCGCACGGGCAGTCAAGTACATCGTCATGAAGTGACAACAGAGGAAGCCCGCGCCCCCGCGATGACCCTGGAACTCCAGCGCGCCGCTTCGCCGTGCGGCGCCACGCGTGCGGTGCCGCGAAAGACCTCATGGCGCTTCGGAGTCCCACTCCTCACTTTCTGCGGTGGGATGGGGCCACACGGCCCCAAGATTTCAATCCGAGGTGCCCATGCCCACACAGGTCGCCGACCACGAGGTTCGTGACAGTGTGCCCGTCTTCCTGACCATTCTGATCGGCGAGGGTCAGATGGGCTTCAGCACGGTCTTTCTCGACCAGGAGAAGCAGGCGGCACGGCGGGAGGTGCGGCGACTTCCTCTGGGGGACGGCGCCGAGGCAAGAGGAAAAGTGCTTGTCGTCAGCACCACCGTCGTGGATATCCGGGGAGAGCACGACCGGACGAGCGTCACAGTCCAACTGTCGGATGGGATCGAACAGGAGCTCCGTCAGTCCGAGGACGCGCACGAAAGTGGTGTGGTGAACTACCTGACGGTCATTCGGTTCGTCTGATCGGAGAACATCTGAGGTGCGTACCCTGGTGACCCGGGCCGTCGCGGTGGGACTGTCGCTCCTCGCGCTGCCCACGTTCGTCTCCGCCCAGGTCGTCGACACCACCGCGATCACGCCCGACTTCAACCGGCTGAAGACGCCGGAGTCCCCGGCCTTCCACATACTGGGCATCTCTCCCTCCGCCATCTCCCGGCCGACCTCTCCCAGGTCCTTCGCGTTCTCGTTCCTGGACGCACTTCGGGGGCGGGAGCAGTTCAGCCTCATCCCCAGCAACTTCGCCGTGGAGGTGAACCCCTACTGGTGGAGCTCGCACCCGGATCTGTCCTTCGAAGAGTATCAGGCGGGGGGGATCCGCAGTCTCTACCGTACTCTCACGCTTTCCCTGGCGACCACGGACTCCACCGTCTCCGGACCGGACGGTGACAGGTCCTTCCGCAGGCTGGGGGTGGGTGTGCGAGGCAACCTGTTCGGCCGGCAGCAGGAACCGGCGTGCCTGGAAGAAATCGGTGTCGTGGTGCAACCTCTCACCGACCCGCTCGCCAGGGAGGTGGCCACAGCCATTGCCCAGGACCCCGCGCTGGCCACGGACTCGACCGGCCTGGAGGATCTCCGGAAGCGTACCTTCGAGCGGCTGCTGATTGAGCTCCCCTCCGATCAGAAACGAGTCCTGGACCAAAAGCGCGAGCAGTGCACGGACGAGATCGCGGATCGGAGCGGATTCGTGATGTCCGTGGCCGCAGCGGCGGGGTTGGGATTCCTGGAGAGCCGGGGCGACACCACCGTTATCGTCCCGACCCCCACGGGTGACCTGAATACCCTGGGGTTCTGGGCCACGCCCTCCTACTTGAGCGGACGCTTCAGCGGGATCGGTGTGGTGAGGGTTCTGTGGGAGGACATCGAGGCCGACACGACCGAGTTCGCCTGGGACTTCGGTGGCCGGGCCGTGTATTCCTCGGGACGCTATGCGGCCTCCGCGGAGGCCCTGTACCGTCGCCGGGGCCGGGGAGACGAAAGGATGAACGAATATCGATTGGCCACGGCCTTCGACATTCGGGTCACCCAGGACGTGTGGCTCACGGCCACCTTCGGGAAGGACTTCGAAGACGATGAGGGGAGCGGCCTGATCGCTCTCGCCAGCCTCCAGTGGAACTTCGGCAAGCCGGCGCCTCGACCGCCTCCACTCCCGGGCGCTTGAAGCCCATGGTAGCCGCTCCTTTCGTGCCCTCGATCAGGCGTCTCACAACATCCGTCACGACCCCACTCAAGCGGAGAATCCATGGACATCTTCCTTTCCTACGCTTCGGAAGATCACTCGACGGCCGAGGAGATCGCTCTGGCCCTGCGCGGTGAGGGGCACGAGGTCTTCTTCGATCGAGCCATCCTATCCGGTGGTGAGGACTTTCACTCGGTCATCCGAGACGAAATCCACCGCGCGGACCTGTTCGTCTTCCTCATCGCGCCGGAATCGGTCGCGCAGGGGTCGTACGCCCTCACGGAGCTCAGGATGGCGCGGGAGAGGTGGAAGCACCCGGGTGGACACATTCTTCCCGTCCTCCTCCGGCCCACAGCCCTGGAGCAGATACCGCCCTACTTGAGGGGGGTGACGCTGTTCGAGCCGGAGGGAAATGTGGCCGCCGAGCTCGCCGCTCACGTGAGAAGGCCGCGTCGGAGACTCAAGCTCGTTCCCACTCTATTCGGAATACTGGTGGTGGCGACCGCGGGGTACGTCGCGTTCCCCTATGTTCGACACCTCATGGACACCGGGAAGGAGGGGTTCGTCTCGAGGATTGCGCCATCGGACTTCCTCAGCCGGTTTGTCTTCGAGGCGGATGAGATCGAAAGAGCCGAGTACGCCCTCGACCCGTCGGCGCCCTTTCCAGCGGACCGTGGGGACGTCGTCAGCCTGGAGCGCATCGCCTTCGGCACCATTGCCGACTCCGCCACCGCCTTCAACATCAGTGTCGCTCTTACCAATACGACGGAACGACCCATTCTGCTGGACATCACGCCGAGGTTCTTCGAGCTGGTCGACGATCAGGGGCAGGAGGCAGAATTGCTGTTCTTCTGCTGTGAAGCGTCGGGCGAGATGCTGGACCCAGGAGCTCGCCGGCAGATTCAGCTGATCTACCGGTCTCCACCCGGCTGGGAGGGCAAGGAGATCACCACACAGTTGATCCACTTCCGGGTGCTCGGACTGATTCCGCTGGTACGCGGGACCTGGGTGTTTCGTCCTCTGGCGACGGCGGCGTGAGCCGGAGCTCGCATCCCCCCTACTCCAGGATCACCTTGTCCTGGGGATCGAGGTGGCGCTTGTACCACGGCCCGAGGGGGCCCGTGCCGCTCGCGCCGCTTCCCAGCTTGCCCCAGGCCCCGGCGTACAAGCGCCACGGCTGCTCCCCCAGCGGCTTCAGGTCCAGGCGCACGTCCCAGACGTGGCCCCCGCGGGCGGTCTCGTCCTGGATGAGAGCTCGGTCTGCGCTGCGGAGGTTCTCGATCGCCTCCTTGTCCTTGAACAGGGCAATGCCCGGGGAGTGGTCGCCCTCCTTCCACCAGGTCGCGTGACGGTTCTTCGCCGAGTAGACCTGGAGACGTCCGTCCCGAAACTCGAGATCCTCGGCCTCCACGTAGTACTTGGCCTCGTGGACCGCGTAGAAACCGCTGATGAGCTCCCCGTCCCGCACCCTCAACGTGGCGTGCTCCCAGTCGCCCTGATGGGCGAAGCCCGCCAGAAAACGGCTGTACCCGTAGAAGAACCAGTAGCTGATGAGCGTGCTGTCCCTCCAGGGCTGGACGTGGTAGTAGCAGGTAGGGGGGGACGACGGATCGAAAGGCACGGAGGGCTTGTCCGCGTGATGCTCGAGGGCAAAGAGCTGCCCGTCCTCCGCCAGAGACGAGTCCTGGGGCCTTCGGCTCCACGACGCGTCGTCCGGACCGTGCAGCTGGCTCCAATCCGCCAGCAGGCTTACCGGAACCCCGAAGTGACTGGACTCGTCGGGGTCCAGGTCCCAGCTCCGTTCGGTCAGGTTGAGCACCGCAATCCGCTCGAACCCGGATCTCGGCCTGTCCTGGACCAGGCAGAGACGGCACCCCGTGACGAACGCTTCGGCGTCCATGGGGAAGTACCTCTCGCCAGGATGAAGATTCATCACCGGCGCGAATTCAACGGCCAGCTCGTGATCGGTGGGCATCGCGCTGTCTCCAGACTCACTGGGTTCACTTCGTTCCATGGGCGCGTTCACCAGGGCCGAGGCTCAGGGCGACTGCTGCTCGTCGACGACCTGTGAGAACCGTGCCCGGATCTCGTCCAGCGTCCTGGCCAGCTGCATCCGATTCGCAGCTTCGCGGCCCGACGACGGATCCGTCTCCAGGATCCTGGCCAGACACTGCATGTGCTCGCGGACGGAGTTCAGTGAGCGGATGGAGCCACCCCTGCGCCACGCGCCCCGGAACCGGTCCACGATCTCGTCCCTGTGTAGGTCGAGGGTCCCATCCCACAGGTGCTCGATGAGGAGGACCTCCGCCCGAAGCATGTGGTTGAAGAAGGACGGATCCCGGGCGTCTCTCTCTCGCGCTTCCCGTTGCGCCAGCGCCAGGTATTTGCGGAAGGTCGGACCCAGCCGCCTCCCCCCTTCCCGCCACTTCAGGAGGACCATGCAGGACAACCAGTTGTGGAGCGGGTAGGGATCCCGATTCCCCGCCTTCTCGAGGCCCTTGAAGGCTTCTCGATAGGCGTCGTGCGCCAGGTCGAGACTCTGAGCACGCGCCTTTCCCGTAACGATCGTCGCGAGCCGTTTGTGGGCGCTTCCGCGGAGGCTCAGACGTTCCGACGTGGCCGAGAGGGCCGACAGCCTGTCCAGGAGCGCCAGCGCTTCCTCGATTCTCCTGCGGGCGGCCGGCACCTCCAAGGCGTTATCCGCCCACTCCAGAAAGGCGTGACGAGCCATGAAGTTTGCCAATGTCTCGAGATGTCTCACCCGGTAGTTTGCCCGCTCGGACTTCATGGCCTCCGCCAGGTGCCGGCTCGCTTCCTCGAAGTGTCCGAGCTGGCCGTGGGCCATCCCGAGAGCCGCAACGAGGTCCGCCCGCCTCCCCTTCCAGGCGGTGGGGATCGCGGCCTCGATGGCTCTCAGTTTGGTATCCAGCGCGTCCAGTCCGTAGGCCGAGGCGGTCTGCGCGTCGCTGGCCACGTTCTCCAGTTCCACGGTGGCCTGCCTCGGCGAGGAAAACCGGTACCTGGGAGCGTACGGAGCCCGCGCTTGGGGTCGCAGCCGGAATGAGTGGTCACCGTAGCACTGGTAGGCGCCCCAGGTATTGTTGAGGTCTCCGTACTCCTCGTAACAGCGGTTTCGCGCTTTGGTCACGGCTTCCCCGAAGGCCTCGTTGTTCTCCAACATCTGCCGGTAGAACTCCTTGGCGAAGAGGACCGCCGCCGCGTCGTTCACCGCCCAGCCCGCGGCGATGATGGCCCGGACGCCCATGCGGGTGAACTCGAGGCCCAGATTGGCGGCCAATTCATTGGCGCGCCGTTCGCCCAGCCTGGACCGCCCCTCCACGAACCCCAGGTGGCAACAGTTGATGAAGACCAGATCGGGTACCTGACGCAGGCGCTCCACCTCCGCCGGACCGAGCAGCGCTCTCGGGCCGATGACCATGCCGGAGGGCTTGCCCTTCCGGCCCCCGTACAAGCCGTGCCCTGCCAGGTGGAGGACCCGGAACCCCTGAGCGGCGCCCTCGCCCTTCCCGAACAAGGCCTTGAGCACCTGCGTATGGGTCGTCTCGATGCACGAAGCTACCGAAAAACCGAACGACTGTTCGAGAAGGCTGGAGACCTCCCGGGCCTCGGCGGTGGCACCGGGAAGATCGGGAAGATCCGCGAGTCCGATGCGTGGATTCCCGACGACCAGCGCGAAGTCTCCCGCCGCTCCCTGCACGTTCTCCCTGGACGCGGGCGTGATCAGGCGTCGCACGATGCCTGCCCTCACCGAGATCGGGGTCCCGTCCCCCTTGGGATCGACCAGAAGCTCCCACGGATACCGAGCCGCCTCCTCGTCTACCACCAGCTCGACGCTGCGCTCGTCCGCCGCCCGCTCCTTGAAGTCGTTGGGAAGCAGGAGCTCGAACATCGTCGCCGCCAGCTCGCGGTCCCACGTGGTGGAGCCGATGGAGTCCCGGACCATCTCATCCACCAGAAGGCGCTGAGTGGGCACCACGCTACGTGAGACGCGGGCCCGATCGGTCAGCGCCTGGAACCGGAGTGACGAGTACTCCGGGTACTCCCAGCGCGATGCGTCCCGTGTGGTCGGATCGGCCAGGCCTCCCCCGGCCTCTGGCTCTGAAGTGGCTCCCCCTTCCGACAGTTCCTCGGCTCTCCCAGGGGCCCTGGCGTCCTTCTTCGCATCCCGGGAGGGCTCTGCCCCCGTCCTCACCCCCACCTCCTCGTCCACTTGCTCTCCGCCGAGGATCTGCACGCGATGCCACCACCGCTCATCCTCCCAGGGGTAGATCCGGCGGCGCCCCCCGGGGAGCGTCGAGAGCTCTCCCGCAACGGACAGAGACCCGCTCTCTGCCTCCTCCTCCATCTTCCTCGCGATGTCCAGGGCCTGAATGGCCCGGTCCTCGTAGAGCTCCACGAATTCCAGGTCCGCCACGCACCAGCCCTTGGCAGCTCCCTCTTCCGCCAGAATGCGATTTGCCTCTTGCACCCCCTGCACCATGGCCTCGAGTGCCTCCTGAAGGGTGATCCCACCCTCCCCCGTACCGATGAAGAGGCTGCTCACGGCGAGCTCACCTTCCTTCTCGCCCTCACCCCGGCGAGCCCCCGGCACTTCCTCACCCGTCGATCGGTCTCGCACCGCCGCGGCATATTCGAGGATCGCGTGCGTGATCGCGGTGTTGAGAGCACCGGGGCTGAGCCTTCCCGCCGCCCCCAGGCCCACGATGATTCCCCCGCGAGGCCTCTGTCCCGGGACCGGGTTGAGGATCACCTCTGCGCTGCGGATGCGGCCCGGATAGATCCCCACCGCGTGGCGCTGGCTGAGCCGGCCACCCAGGTGGTGATCGAGCTGCTCCTCGGCGCTCACGATGAGGTCACCCTCGTAGTGACCCACCATCACGGGATGACTGGCGAACGCGAGATTGCCGTGAGCGACGCGCACGCGGAGGGGAGCCGGCCGAGCTTCCACCGTGACCCGGCGTGAGCCCCCGACGGCCGCCGCTTCCAGGTCCACGTCGTCGGGGAAGATGTCCACGGGAATGGTGGGCAGCTCGAACGTGACCTCGGCTGCCCTGGAGACCGGGGGAGTGCGCGGGAGGCGCTGAGTATCTCCCTCCACGAGAAGCTCCAGGAAGGCCCGGAACGCGGGCCGGTGGGCGGGGAGGTCTCCGTGCTCCACAAGCAGGTAGTAGACCTGGGAGCCCTCTGGAGGGCCGGTCTCCCACGTCACTCTTCCGTCTCCGCGGGTCGTGGCCAGGAAGCGGATGCGGTCCTCACCCTTCGCCTTCGGATCCAGTCGATAGCCGGCGGCGGTGGCCGGAGCCCACCCGGCCACGTAGAGCACGGGGCTCTCTCCGAACGAGATTTCTGCCAGTCGGGTGCGCACCTCCATCGCCGCCGCCAGGTGCTCCGGCTCCGGGCGGCTCCAGCCTCCGTGGAGCCGGTGCCACTCGTCCCAGGCGGCCGGATCGAAGAGACGGAAGTCCTCCAGGTCCGGCAGGAGCTCCAGAAGACCCTGGTACCTGGAGACGATCTTCAGGATCGAGCGACGGGACTGGGTGATGTCCAGCATCGCCAGCTTGCGGAGAATCTGCTCCCGCCCCAGGAAGACCAGGGGAATGGAGAAGGAGCCGCGAATCGGAGTGCCCATGAGCACCACCCGATGCCCGGGACGGCGGGTGAACTCCCGCCACACATCGGGGCGCTGGTGGATCATGGCCTGCGTGACCAGCCCACCCATGGAGTGGGCGACGATCCGCACCGGTAGACGGCTGCGGTCCAGGGCCTTCTTCACCTCCTGGCCAAACCGGTCGCCCCACTCCAGAAGCGAGTCTCTCCAGTCGTACGGGAAGTGGCGAACCTCGTGAGTGTCACTCAGGAAGTCGGAGAGGTCCCCGTATACCCGGTCGATCACCCGCAGTGGCTCCACGCCCTCCGCCTCCCTCTTCAGGCGGGACATGCCCCCCAGCGCCAGGTCGGCGAGGTCGAGCCACACGCGATCGCCATCCACCTTCAGATGGCTTCCCATCAGTCCGGGGACTATAAAGACCACGGGCCTTATGACGGTCACGGCCCTCTCTTCAGCGCGCCGCTCTCTCGGCGCTGCCCCCCGAGCCTCCACCAGAGGCACGAATCCCTCCTCCGTGTCGCCCCGGAGTGCCCGATCGATCGCCTCCGCCGTGTCTTCGTTCTGGAAGTAACGGAAGTGGTTGACGTCGCTCCCTTTGGAGAGATACGCCCTCCCGCCCGAGGTGCGGCGCGCTCCGCCAAGCATGGCGGGGGTGTGTACGACGAAGTCGTGCTGATCCAGGAAGAAAGCGTCCGCGGCCAGCACGGCGAGGCGCTTGAACACCCCCGCCGGCTCCACGTCTCCCGCGACCACGGATAGATCCGCTCCGAGCTGGAGGTCGGGTCGGTTCACCATGGCGATAAACGGCGACTCGGGCATCTGCGCCTCCAGACCCGGAAGCGCTTGGGGCCGTGTCCGCTGCTTCACCACCGAGAGGAGAAACGCGGTTGTGAGCTCGTAGATCGGGTTATCCTTCAGGGCCGGGATGAGGCCGATCAGGTTGCGGAGGATGGACAGGTAGCGGTCCAGGCGGCCGGAGGCCAGGGTGGTGCCGCTGGCCGGACACGCCACGCGGGCGAAACGCTCCACACGGGGACGCTTGGCCTGCATGAGGGCGCCCAGCCGTTCCAGAGCCTCCAGGTCGGCTTCGCGACTGCCCTCCCCCTCCCACTGACGGAAGAGGGTGAGGTCCCGGTCATCGAAGGGCGGGCCGCCCTCGCGGAGGCCGCGACAGAGCAACTCTCCCACCAGGCCACCGCGGGAGTGGGTCACCAGGTGAAGTCGGGTGTCGGCGGGGAGCTGATCCAACAGCTCGATGGCGTTCTGGATCGGGCTCCGGCTGAGGGTGTGGTGCTCGAAGGCGAAGATGCGATCCGGGTATCGCTCCTGCAGTCTTTGCCACGTGGGTCCGCCGGGGAGCTCGCCGAAGCTTCCCTCGGTGCTGGACATGGTCCCGTGGATGAAGAGAAGCACCTCGTCCCCGGTCGGGATCGACCCAGGATCCAGCGGCGCCAGGTCTCCCGGGGCCATGCAACGATACAGCCCCGGGCCGTATTTCATGCGGCCTTCCAGGAAGTCTCCGATGGCACCGGCGGTCGCTCCGGGAAGGTCGAAGTCGAGCCGCCGGATACCCTGAATGTTCCACGCACCTCCCCCGCGCAGAGGCCCCCCGATACTGAGCGCGGCCGGCAGAGTGAAGTCGCCGTCCCCCCCTCGGGCGAGCTGCCCGCCCAGGTCCTTCACCAGGTCGTCGAATCGGGTCCAGATCCGGAGATCGTCGTCGAGCCCTCCAATGGAAGGGCCTCCGCGTCCCGCTCGCGAGAGACTCGGATGGCGTCACGGACTTCCACATCCAGAAGGTTGCCCGTCCCCACCGCGCTGCCGCGCAGCCGGGTGTCGGGGCGACCAAACACCTTGAGAGTTGCCATGAGGCAGGCCTTGATGGACCGGGGTAAGTGTTGAGGCTCCTGACTCGCGCGGGGGATGCGTCCGAGCCACCCTGAGGTCCTTCCCAGGTTATGGAGGGTGGGGAGGACAGGCAACAGGATTCTTGCCCGAGGTCGTCTCCCCGTCGCAGCGGATCAAGGAGCTCCGCCTATCCCCTCACGAAGTCCAGGTAGTGGAAGTGAAGCCCGGCGAGCTCCTGCGGAATCGGAGCCAGGGGCTGCTTCCAGTAGAGCGGCCGGATGAAGTTCGGTATGTCCCGGCCGAGCGCGTGTCGCCATTCCTGCTCCACGTACCTGGACCGCCGGGCGGTTTCCGACCAGTAGAGCTGGAACACATCCGCTTCATCGATCTTCTCTAGCAGGGCGGCGTTCCACTCCTCTCCGCTGCGGAGCACGTCCACGTCCTGGAGGAACTGGTCGCCGATGGCCCGGTAGGCGCTCTTGAGCTCCTCGACGATGTCGACGTCCACGTGGGAGTACGACGGAAAGATCCTTCGAAAAGCGTCCCCGGTGGTCCTTCCGGGACCCACGCTGGCGAGATCCTGATCGCTTTCCGCCAGGTACGTCCAGATCTTGACCTCCCCGATGAGGATGGGGCCCACGAAGAAGGCCACACGTCCGTTGATAGCCGTTCCCAGCTCCAGGCCCGGAGTGCCCGAGACCGCCTGCATTCGGAAATTGACATAGTGCCAGTCTTCCAGCCACAGGAAGCGAGCGGACGGCGGGTTGAAACGGAAGCCGGCCAGCTCGGGCACTGCCAGGATCCCCGCTCCCCGGGCGACGGCTCGGGTGGCCTCGCCGCGGCGTTCGCCGTATTCCGAAGCCCTTTCCGCCAGCCGCGCACGGCTGTCTTCCAGAATCTCCTCCTCGACGCCTGGGACGTGCACGTAGACCAGGAGCGAGCTCCACTGGTCCGGCGCCGTCTCCTTGGGGTGAAAGGCCGTGAAGCGCACCCGGGGGCCCTCCTCGGTTGAGACTCCATCGGCAGCCGGGGGTGTGACTGTGGTCGCTTCAGTGATCGGCAGCTCCGTCGTCGCGTCTGGCCCCTCGTCCGGGGGGCGCTCCTCCGGCTCTCGTTCGGTGGTGGGCTCCGCTTCCACCTCCTCTTCGGTTGGCTCGGCCTCCTCCGTCGCTGGAGCCTCGGCCTCGTCGGGTCCCGTCGCCTCGGCCTCCCTCCGCGATACACGCTTCTGGATTGGGGGGGGCTCCGCCCGGCTTCGAGCGCGCCAGAGCCAGGCGACCCCGGCGATTCCGGCGATTCCCACGAGCGCGGCGCCCAGCAGCGCAAGCGGTGGAATGGGTAGGCCATCCCGCTCCTGCTGTTCCCCTTCTTCCCCGTCGGTCGGAAGACGGATGGTCGCCGATGCGACGTTGTTCTCCTCGTTCTCCTCGGGAATGCGGTCGTCAGGATCGACCCGGGCGACGAGATCCACGCTCCCCACGCGACCGAACCTCCGGATGGGAACCGCGAGGACAACCTCGGCGTCGTCACCCGCGTCCAGCTCATCGAATTCCTCGGTTTCGATCCAGCCCGTCGCGGACGTCCGGACCTCCACGGCAAACGGTCTGGAGCGGGCTCCGCCCAGGTTCTGGACCGACAGGTAGATCTCCAGGACCTGGCGCTCAGCATCCGCCTCCCAGTCGAGCGGGGCGGGCGCCAGATCCGGGCGTTCCACGCGGACCGGCTCCTCCACCGTGAAGCCGCCCTCCAGGACTGCCTCCTGCGCGCCGGGCCCGAAGTAGACGACGTCCCTCGCGCCCGGAGGAGAATCGGGTGAGATGACGATGCCCAGCCTAAGCTCTTCCGGGCTGACGAATCGCATGGCATCGATGAAGACCCCCTCGATGCTGACCTCCGAAGCTCGCTCGAAGCCCGAGCCGAACACCTCGACGGAAAGCTCGGATCCAGGCAACGCCGAGGAGGGGTCGAGGCGGTGGATTTCGACGGGCGGCCTGCCTTGCGAGACCCAGACCCGCACCGGTGTCCCCACGCGTACGACCATCCCGGCTTCCGGCTCCTGGCGCAGAACCATTCCGGCTTCAGCATCCGACGGCTCTTCGGTCACACCTCCGAGCTCCAGCTGGGCCTCGGTCAGAATCAACTCCGCCTCCTCGAGGAACCTCTCGACCAGCGGCGGCACCCGGACGCGCCGGGGCTCTTGCGGGGTCGGCTCGAGGACCGTGAAGCCTCCGCGCAGAATCACGGGCGGCGGCATTTCCAGTCGAGCGATGCCCGGGGCAGACTCACGGACCTGGTGCACCACGTCCCGGGGGCCAGGGGGAGCCTCGGGAAGGATGAAGATCGGAACCCGCAGCTCCCGGGTGTTCACGAACTCCGTGGGACCGGCTTCGATGCCCTCTGTGATCTGGATGCTCGAGAAGCGATTGAAGCCCTGCCCACGAACCGTGAGAACCATCTCGGTTCCGGGTCGGCCCGCGTTGGGCTCTACCACTTCGAGCTCGACGCCTGCCTGAGGAAGGGCTCCGCCGGCAACGGCGACGAACGGCAAGGGGGTTAGGCCCGGTAGCTCGGCCGCTTCCGGCGGGCCGGCGGCGGCCAGAAGGAAGGGTGTCGCCAGGGCAAGCCCCAGGGTCACGGGACTCGAGCGCTTCAGGACCAGGGTGTCCTCGTACTCCATCCTCCGTCGGCGGAGCAGGAACACCAGGAGAGGTCCGAGAGCCAGCGGGGATGAGACGATGATCGAGGATACGGGAGACCGCGCCATGGGACTTCTCCATAGGACACGAGCGAGCCCTGCCCGTGCTTCAGCCAGACCCTCCCTGTGTCCTCACAGTACGAAGGGTGACAGCTCGAGGGAAATGGTCTGATGGTTCGCGACGTTTGCCAGCCCATCTTGACTAGCCTATCTTGGTGTGACCCC
>JBDHKE010000362.1:0-2968 GCA_039586555.1 Gemmatimonadota bacterium
CCCTGTGGGCCCGGGGTCCCCTCCGTCGTAGGCATCGTCGAGGGTCCGCACAGCCGCCGCGAACGTGTAGATTTCGTCCAGGGCGTCTTGGACGTTCTCCGCCGTGATCCCCGTCGTGGTGTTGTCGTAGAAGATGGTGTCCGAGGGGGTGGACGCGCTCGTTGTCGTCGGAGCCCCGTCAGGGAAGGTGATGGCTCCGTGTTCGGTCGCACCAATCTGGAAGGTGGTCGAGCCGACGACAGCGGCAGTCCGGAACACGATGCCCTCGACCCTCGACCAGCGAAAGGCAACAGCGACCCCTGCCGAAGAACCTGCCCCGGAGGGGTTCACCCCGATGCTCTGAACCGTAGCGCCCGTGACGTAGCTGTACTCAACCGTCAGGCTCGAACCTCGGGTGAGGATGCCGTAGTTCCCCGAGACATCGATCTCGCAGTCCCGGAGATAGGCGGTCGCCAGTTCGTTGAGGCGGAGGCCTCGGGTCAGAATCCGGCAGTTGCGGAAGGTCGCAACCGTGCCCGAGTCCACGTCAACCGCGTAGCTGGTCGGCGTGGCCGCACTGCTGACCGAGAACCGGCAGTCGAAGGCGGTGAAAGAGGTAGCCCCTCCGACAGAGAGAGCAGACCCCTGAGGGAATCCAGACCCCTCCGCAGCGAAGACGACCTTGTGCGCCGCCGCGGAGCCTGCTCCCGAGAGAGCCAGCAGCGGGAACGGGGTGGTCGTCAACTGCTCGAAGTAGAGGTTGGAGAGGATCGTCTCGTCCCCGACGAGAGGGAGAGCCATCGTGTGAGAGGCTGCCGTCGCGTTCCGGATCCGAACGAGGCCTGACTCCTGGCCGCCCGGCCAGCCGAACAGGTGGACGAAGGGGTAGAAGGTCAGGTCTTCGTCGTAGGTCGCAGGGCGGACCAACACCACCCACGGGTCCGCCGCGGAGGGCGCCTGTGAGTTGGCGTAGTCCATCGCGGACTGGATGGTGTTGTAGTCCCCGTTCAAGGGGTCCACGTAGAGGACACGACCCGAGGCGCTGGTGGTCTGGATGAACCCGAGCAGCGTCAGCAGGTTGAAGTTCTGCTCGTCGGCCCACCCGGTGATGGTGATGTCCACCGGAACCGGGACGGTGTCGACCCTCTCCCCCGCCGCGACGAGCTTCAGGGATCCCAGAGCCGTCAGGGCGCGGAGCCGGACGAACTGCTCGGAGGCGGCATTGTTGTCCGCGACGATCTGCAACGTCGAGGACGTTGCGGTGACGGAGGCCCCCGAGACCACCGGGCAGAGATTGATCGACGCCGACCCTACGGCGTTCGTGGGAGTGATGAAGGTCGCGAACGAGTTGAGAGGGTCGTTGAGAGCCGCCGTGATCTCCGCCGCGAGAGCGGGGGCGGGAGAGATGCGCCCGTCGAAGTCGTTCGCCCCCGGCGTTCGGGCCGCATTGACCGCGGTGAGAACGGTCCCGTTGATGGTGATCGTCGCCCCCGCCGTGAGAGGGGCCGACCCTACGGTGAGGGTCGGGACCGCGAGGACGAGCCGGATGAGGTACGGACCCTCCTGGTCGACGGTGAAGTAGCCCGGCGTCTGATCGAACACCGAGCCCGAGAAGGACGCTGCGCTTCCCTCAGGGACGTAGGCGAGAGACCAAGTGTAGGCGACTCCGTTGTTTACGGAATTCACCAGAACTACGTCACCAACCGCCAGATCGTCTCGACTCGCATTCGTCACCGTCGGCCCCACCTGCGTCCCCGGCGGGCACGGGAGCTAGAGTAGAATTCTTTCGATAGACGCAGCGGCCCGGGGATCAGGCCATCCTCATTCCGAGGACGTAGCCCACGACATCGTTGGTGTCGGACTTGACGATGAGGATGTGGTTCCGCCCTCGAACCGGGACGTTGTAGGGACCGAGAGCCGCGCCCGTGGCCGCCGTCGTCCCGCTGATGGTGTACTGGGCCCGATACTCGTTCTGCGGGGATACGCCCCCCGTGATGGCATCGTCACTCCGCTGAACGCCCAGGTCTTCGGGGCCGTCCACGTTCGAGCCACTCACGTTCGTCCAGGCGGAGGTGACCTCGACAACAGCCGGAGTCGTTGGAGCCGCAGTCACCACGATCCAGCACGAGATGGACTCGTAGTCCCGGCAGTCGACCCCAGGGCTGTTGATGGCCCCTCCCGAAGAGGGGAAGACGACGGGGGCGCCGGAGGTCCCGATACCGATCTCGAAGGCTTCTGCGTCACTGCGTGCCAAGGGTCCCTCCACGGTCCCGAGGACCACGAATTCAGAGTAGTCCCCGACGGGGAAGGGAGGCGCCTGGTCCCCTGTCGCATCACTCATGGTGGGGTCGTAGGCGCCCGCCCGCCAGGTGAAGAAGGAACTGTCCGCTGCGCGAAAGGCACGCATCAGAATTGAGGCGGTAGCTGCCACGCTCCCTCCGGGTCATTCACCCAAGGCGGGGCATAGGCGACCTACCGCTAGATGATTACGAGAGCCGCCGAGCCGAGGAAGGCCACGTCGGTGGGAAGCGCGCCCGTCACGGAGAGGCGAACCTCGTAGGTCTTGAGAGAGGGCTTCAGGTTCCCTGCGATCACACCGACCGGGATGTCGAGGCCCACCTGGCTGTCGGGAGTCGTCGAACTGGTCGAGAGGGTCGTGGCCGACACGACCTCCCCATCCGTGAGGTTGTAGAGAAGGACGGTGCCCGTGAGAGCGCCGCTGGACACTGAGAGAGTGGACCGGAACCGAAACACGGCCCCTGACGGGTAGTTGGCCGCATTGAGGCCGAACTGCCCAGTCGCCAGGACCCCGCTCGTAGCATCCACCGACTGCCCCTCGGTGATCGTGATCTGGGGGATTCGGAACTGGTTTCGGATCGCATTGAACGGGCTCTGGAAGGGCATCACTCTTCTCCAGTGTCCACCACGAGGGGGTCTTCAGAGGGCTTTCCCAGAGGGGAGCTATAGACAAGCCCTTGAATGTCCGCGA
>JBDHKE010000041.1:0-60600 GCA_039586555.1 Gemmatimonadota bacterium
CGCAGTCCAATCGTCGCAGGTTCACCACCAGGCGCTCGGGACCTTGAATCTCCAGGGTCCCTGGTCCGTATTCCGTGCCCAGGAAGGTCAGCCCGATCCGGACCATGGCATCTCCGATGGGCATTGTGTCCACACCCTCGGACCAGGCCCAACGAAGCTTGGCCTCCAATATCTCCCAGTCGGCCTCGGTCCCCGCGGTTCCCGCGAGCCCTCTCCATCTGGAGGGAGCGCTGTCCGTGGCGGTGGCGGATGCGGCTGGCACCTCCACGCCGCCGGGGCGCGCTGGCGGCTCCTGCCCGGAGTCGCTGACGGACCCATCCTTACACGCTGCTACCGAGAGGGAGAGGACCACCAACGGGATTCGAAGCCAGTTGGGGTCCATGGAGCGCCAGCCGATCTTCATCTTTCCACCCCCGGAGCGGACCTTCCGCCGTTCTGATTCGCGGTCACCTTCAAGTGCGCCCTGGCCCTGCCCACGCTGGGCTGCGACACCAGCGACCTCCTCTCCTCCTACCCCAACCCGCGAGACACCAGCCCACGACCCGGAGCCTCCCACTCGTGCTTTTCGGCGGTACGGGCTTCCAGCGGCTACCCGCCCAGTCGAGGTTCGATTCGCTCCTGCTGGCCCCCGGGCCTGATCCGGATTGACCTGCGCCGGCCGGCTTCCCATCGTCGCCCGGACTGGGGTGCCGGCTCCAGCTTCGCCGTCGACATGGGCGGCGGTCGAGCACTCGGGGAGGGAACCCCAGCCACGTTCAAAGGATAGACTCAGATCCGGCTGCGGCGCGCGGGGCGCCCTGGACCACGGTTCGTGGCCCGGCAAGTCCCAGAACGTTCGGTGACCCAGGAAGGAGTACATTTCATGCCCTACCCAGAGGTGATGGTGCTTCCCATGCGCCAGGATCTCGTCCGGATCGGATTCCGGGAGCTACGGACTCCCGAGGATGTGGACCAGGCCCTGGCCGTCCAAGGGAGCACCATTCTGGTGGCTGTGAACTCGATTTGCGGGTGCGCCGCCGGCTCGATGCGGCCCGCAATTGCCATCGCCCTCCAGAACGAGATCGTCCCCCACGTCCTCACGACGGTCTTCGCCGGACAGGACCTCGAGGCGACGGAGCGGGCAAGATCCTACTTTCTGGGTTATCCTCCATCGTCACCCTCCATCGCGATTCTCAAAGATCGCGATCTGGTGTATATGATGGAGCGGCATCAGATCGAAGGGCGAAGCCCATTCGAGATCGCCGAGGATCTGAGAGACGCCTTTGACAAGCACTGTCCAAACGGCTGAGAGAACCCCATGCAACCCGAGGCTCTACCACCGAGAAGAAGCCCCATCAAGAGTCCCCTCGTCCTCCTGATTGCCGTCGGACTGGCGTTCGGTGTCGGGTTCGGATGGCAATACCTGGAGGCTTCCAAGCTTCGTCGGCAACTGCAGGCCGCCCAGGAGCAGAGCCAGGTTCAGGGTCTGGAGACGACACTCACGGACGTCGCCATCGCCACCTTGTTCGGGAGCTACGAAGAGGCCCGGACAGGCGCCAGCGCCTTCTTCACCGATCTCCAGACCCACGTATCGAACCTCGGCTCCGAAGCCCCGCCGCAGTTCGAGTCCATCCTTGGCCGGCGGGACCAGCTCATTACGGCCCTATCCCGATCGGAGCCGGGGGCGAAGGCACTTGTGGACCAGATGATCAACGACTTCTCCGAGGCGACCGGGCGACCGACCCGCTCCTTCCCCATGGGTCAGGAACAGGAGCACGGTCCATCCTTGGTTCCGGAGGGTGGGCCGGATACTGTCCAATTGCCCCAGCCCGGGGAGGAGGCGCAGCGGCCCAACACGGTGGCAGATACAGTACGGGGCTAAGACCTCTTGCCAAGCCTCCGCTGGAGCCACGTGTCGATGCTGAACCTCCCACCCCCGTGGGCGGCGAGGAAGAGGAAAAGAAACGAGTAGAGGGCTGCCAGCTCTCCCCGGTTTATGATGGGCCAGAATCCCCTCGGCAAGTGGGACAGGAAGTAGGCCGCTGCCATCTCGCCAGCGAGGATGAAGGCCACAGGTCGGGTGAAGAGGCCCAACATCACCAAGGGCCCTCCGATGGTCTCCAGGACACCCGCGAACCACGCACGACTCAGCAATTCGGCGGCTTCTTCGCGACCGAGCACCGCAAACAGCTTCTGGAAGCCATGCAGCGAGAAGAGGAAGCCCGAGACGATACGGAGGAGGCTCAAGGTTACCTGAGAGGCCCTGTTGTGGCGACTGATGTTCATGTCCACCTCTTTGTCGTGCTCTTTGTGGTGCGGAGGGGAACGGGGGTCGGACCGGTCGAGCCAAGAACCAGGGGATCGATGCTGTGCAGATCGGGATAGATGAAAGCCCCGGGTCTTGGCTGAAGCAGTTTCCAGTGCTTCATCCACGCACGGCCCGATGCCTCTCTCGTCCAGCTCTGACATCGTGAACACTCGGACCCCCGACTCCCGAACCGTGTTCTTCTCGCGTGGGCCCATCTCTCGGGCACCCAGGATGCTCACGCGCTCCGGCTGCACGGCCGGCCTGGACCTAGCCAGGCGGGTCAACAGGTCCAGGCCGCATCCGCGGGAGGGGGCATTCAGCCGCCCCCCTTGAGCCGTCGCCGCTGCTGTCGTCGCTCCATCCGCCTCCTGCGCCTGGCGTCTCCAGAGGTCTCTCCCGGATACCGAACCGCGATCCCCACCCCACCCATTACCGCCAAACCGTTGATGCGGAGGACGGGAGAGTCCGGGTCGGGAGCGACGGGGCTGTCCGTCACATGGTCGAAACCTCCCAAGATCCCAATTCCTCTCGACTCCACCTGGAGCCCGGGCGGCACGATGATGTCCACACCACCCCAGAGAGAGAACACCGTGATCTCCGTTACACCTATGGGCAACATGGCCTCGCGGAAGTCCAGCTCCACCCCCCCGCAGATCGCTGCGCCGAAGGTCCGCCGGGCCGGCACCCAACGGCCCTTCCGCGTGCCTCCTCCGAAGATCCCCACCACGATCTCGCTGTCGCGGGCATGATGGGAGGGTGTGGGAAGCGGTTCCGCGGGTCGCGCTGGAGCCGGTGCAGGTGACCGCTTGGCGGGGACCGAAGACGAGGGAAGATCAGTCAGAAGGTCGCGAAGCTCATCCAGGTTCTGCGCCCGGTGCGCCACGTCGATCCGGCGCTCGAACTCCTGGACGTCGAGGTTGTCGTTCGCGAAGTGCTCGCAGAGCGCATCGATGGTCTCCTGACGGAGGTTCTGCACGCTCGGGCGCCTCTCGCCGGCTTGGTTGCTCATGTTCCGGATTCCCTCCGGTATTCGATTTCACCCCCGACCATCGTCAGGTCCACCTCCAGCTCCACCACCCGCTCCGGATCCATGCCGAACGGGTCTTTAGAGAGGACCACGAGGTCAGCGTGCTTGCCCACCTCGAGGGTGCCCACGATCTCCTCGACGTAACCGGCCGTTGCCGCACCGCTGGTGTAGGCCGTCAGCGTCTCCGTCAGGGTAATTCGTTCCTGTGGCACCCAGCCTTCGGGGTTGGCCCCGTCGATGGTCCGACGCGTCACGGCCGCGTCGATGCCCAGGATCGGGCTGATGGGCGCTACCGTCCAATCCGATCCGAAGGCCAGCGTCGCTCCCGCATCCAGCAGGGAGCGGAAGGCGTAGGTCCTCTGGATCCGCTGCGGCCCGATCCGCTTCTCCGCCCACCGTCCGTCGTCTGCGGCGTGATACGGCTGCACGGCGGCGATCACCTTCAGCCGGCCGAACCGATCGATGGCCTCCCTTGTCAGGTGCTGCGCGTGCTCGACCCGGAACCTCCGGTCCCGTTCTCCATTGTCGGCCGCGACCTCCTCGTAGACATCAAGAAGCCAATCGTTGGCTCGGTCGCCGATCGCGTGCACCATCAGGTGCAACCCAGCCCGATCAGCCTCGGAAATCCACGAGCGTAGCCGAGCCGTGTCGCTCGTCATGAGCCCTGCCGTCCCGGGCTCATCGTCGTAGGGTTCGTAGAACCAGGCCGTGGTGGAGCCAAGAGACCCATCCACGAATCCCTTCAGCCCCCCCCACCAGAGCCAGTCGTCGCCTCGCCCCTCACGAGCCACGAAGTCCCGTAAGCGCTCCCAGGACGCGATGGGAACGACCGAGTAGATCCGCACGCGCAGCCCGCCCCTTTCGTGAGTCCGCCGAAATGTCTCGAGATCTTCCCATGTGCCCATGTGGTGCACCTGAGTCACTCCATGGGCAAGGGCGTGCCTCATCGCTCGCTCCAGGGCCTGGTCCCGGGCGTCGTCCGATGGACTGGGGATGACCGCCGTTACCAGCCCCATGGCCTCATCCTTGAGCACTCCGGCGGGCTCTCCGGTGTCGGGATCGCGCACGATCGTACCACCCGGAGGGTCCGAGGTGTTCCGGGTCACCCCTGCAGCCTGCAGAGCGAGAGTGTTGGCCAGCGCCATGTGTCCATCCAGACGGCTCACCAGTACGGGGTGATTCACCGTGACCGGATCGATCCACTCTTTTCGAGGAAGCTCACCACCCCATAGCTCATGGTCCCAGTCGCCACCGGTGATCCACGCCCGGTCCGGCAGGTCGCGCGCGAAGTCCGCAATGCGACGGGTGAACTCGTCTGGTGTTTGCGCGTCTCGAAGATCGACGCTGGAGAGCTGGAAGCCACCGGGAATGAAGTGCGTGTGGCTGTCGATCAGCCCCGGTACCACCGCACGCCCACTCAGCTCCACAACCTCCGTCTCCGCTCCGATGAGGTCCTCGCTCTCCCCCTGGCGGCCCACCCACACGATCTTCCCGCCTCTCACCGCCAGCGCCTCCACCGGCTCGGCATCCGCCACACCCGTCCAGACGACTCCGCCCCGAAGGACCGTCTCGGCCTGCTCCATTCCTGTGCCTCCGCAGCCGACGAGCCACACTGCAAGGAGTATCGACCACCCTCTCTCAGTCTTCATTCTGCATACCCTCGGATCCCCCGGATCCAGGACAGGGGGCAGTTCATGAGGGGATGCCTTTGCCCGGCACCTCCACCTGGTTCGATCGGGCGCCTCGAAGCCCTCCATGGCTACCGGACTCCTGCGACGGTACACAAGGGTAGTGCCCCTCCGGGCGGGTCGCTACCTTTACTTTGGTAGCATTCCGCCGCCGGCGCCCGCTGCGACGCCCTGCTCCTCGCTGGAACTCGAGAACCTTCTCCGAGGTCCCATGATGCGCATCCTCACCCCCGCAGTGGCTCTCTGCTTCGCGACTCTCAGTGCTTGCGCTTCCGCGAGTTCGGCTGGGAGTGGAACTGCTCGATCTCAGGACGTCATCGGCGAGGAAGAGCTCGCGCAGGTTGTGACGTTCGATTGCTACGACGCGGTGCAGCGCCTCCGCCCCGCCTGGCTTCGCTCGCGGGGGCCCCGTGGCATGTCGGCTGAGCGGACGTTCCCGGTGGTGTACGTCGACGGCCGGCTCTTCGGCGGCATGAGGGAGCTCCACCAGATTCGCGCGTCTGACGTGGCTATCATGCGATTCTTGAGTGCCCCCGATGCCACCACCCGCTTCGGAACGGGCCACGAGGGCGGGGCAATCCTCATCGAGACGAAACGCTAGGGACCGCTCCCGAGAAACTCCCGAACGAATCGGCCGAGGACCCGAGCGCCCATCTCCAGCTCAGCCACCGGGACCGACTCGTCGGCGGTGTGGGCCGCCTCGATATCGCCGGGTCCGAAGCACACCGCGGGGATGCCCGCCTCGTTAAGCCAGGCAGCGTCCACCCAGGCGGTCATCGGTCGGATCGTGGATTCCATTCCTTCGGCCTCGGAGGCCGCAGCGAGAGCGCGAACGAGCTGGGAATCGCTGCCTACCTCCGTTCCAGGACGCCAAAGGTCGAGGCGCGCCTCGGCGTCCAGCGTGGGTACCGTCATCCGTACCGATTCGAGCACGTCCATCACTTCGGTGAGAATCGAGTGCGGTTGTTCCCCAGGTAGGGTCCTCCGCTCCAGCACCACCCGGCACTCCCCCGGGTAGACCGAGGGGGCCGTCCCCCCGCTGATGGTGCCGGCATGGATCGAGCCGTATCCGAGCAACGGATGCGGGTCCCCCGATCCCAGAAGGGATTCGAGGTCGTCCAACATCGAGAGGAAGACTCCCGCGTGGCGGATGGCGTCGATGCCAACCTCCGGCCGCGAGCCGTGCGCCGCTCGTCCTCGGAACACGACCTCCGTCCAGACGAAGCCCTTGTGAGCCGGCATGACGGAGAGAGAGGTCGGTTCGCAGACGACGGCCGCGTCCGCCTCCAGCCCCCCCTCCACCAGAGCCTGCATCCCGATGCTGGCGTGCTCTTCGTCCGCGGTGAGCGCCACCAGCAGCTCACCGTCAATCTCCTCTTCACCGAGCTGCGCCGAAGCGGCGAGGATGCAAGCGATTCCTCCCTTCATGTCGCAGGCGCCTCTTCCCCAGAGCCGCTCTCCTCGTAGCTCCGCCCCGAAGGGCTCGATGGTCATGCCGCTGACCCCCACCGTGTCCAGGTGACCGTTGAGTAGCAGCGTTCTGGATCCCCCGCCCAGTCGGCCGAGGACATTGAACCGCCCCGGAGCCACCTCCGACATGGCCACGTCGAATCCCCAGCCATCCAGCCAGCGCGCGCAGATCTCCGCCACCGCCCTTTCACCTACGCCCCCCGGCTCGAGGGCGGGGTTCACCGATGGCGTCGCCACCAGCACGCGCGCGATGGGCAGCGGTTGCCCGGCGTCCGCAGCCTCCAACACCGAGTGTGGCATTCCTGCGACAGCGTCATGCTCCGTCATGGATGGCTCCTCATCCACGCGTGAGGTTGCTACTTGACCTAACTTCCGTTGGTTTTCCGACGCCCCAAGACGGAAATCCTCAGTTTTCATCGCAGTGTCCGCGCCGATCCGCCCCGCCTGAAGTGCCGTGGCCACGGCGAGACGCCAGGATTCGTTACCGAATCGTCACTGCGGAGCCATCCGGCACGTTTGATGCTTAGGAAGTCAGGTGTTCGATTCTTCGATTTGCCAGGAGGAATCATGCGGACCCTGGCTCTGAGCCTCCTGGGTGTGGCGGCCCTGACGGCGGGTCTCATTTTGATTCGCAACACCCGACCCGAGCACGCCACACATCAGGAGCTCGTGCCGCCGGGCGAGTCCGTTCCCGGACGGATCGCCCTGGAGCGCCTTCGGGAGCTCGGCATTTGACCTGAAGATCACTGCCGCGCCCGGGAATGGCCCCACGCGATGTCGCGTCGGCCGCCGGGCTCGGATCGTTTGGTCCTGCGCACGACGGCGGAGGGCGACCGCTACCGCTCCTCCGCCGTATTCTGTCTCCCACCGAGCGGCTCCGCGGAAACTCGCTCGGCCGATCCTGCCGCAGTTATTCGAAGAAGGCCTTGTTCTTCTCGATGTAGGAGGTCCACTCGGGTGGGACGTCCGTGTCCGGGAAGATCGCCTGCACCGGGCACTCAGGCTCACAGGCACCGCAGTCGATGCACTCATCGGGATGGATATAGTACTGATCCTCTCCTTCATAAATGCAGTCGACGGGACAGACCTCCAGACAACTCGTATCTTTCGTACCGACGCAGGGCTCCGCAATGATGTACGTCATATCACCTCCCGCCAGTTTTCGAATTCAAGGGCTCGGTTGACAACCGGATTACATCATTGGCAGCCCCACCGGGCGGCCGCAAGCCCTTCGTCTGGCCCAAGGCCCTGAGGACGAGGACGCGCACCGCCGCCGCGGGTCCAGCCGGGTCATCCGGATCGCCATACCGCATCGTCTTCGCCCGCCCGCCGGTTCTCCCAACGCGCCATCACGAAAAGTAGATCCGACAACCGATTGAGGTATCGAATGATGTCCGTGTGGGTCTGCTCGGCGGTCCCGATCGCCACGATCGCGCGCTCCGCCCGTCTGCACACGGTGCGGGCCACGTGAAGAGCTGCGGCACCAGGAGTTCCGCCCGGAAGAATGAAGTTGCGTAGGGGAGCGAGCCGACCGGTGGCGTCGTCGATCCACCGCTCCATGTCGCCCACTCGATCCACCGGCAATTCGGGCGTCCTGGGTCCAGCCCGATCCGATTCCTCCTTCGGGCTCGCGAGGATCGCACCGATCGAGAACAGGTCAGCCTGGATTCGGGTCAGGAGGCCCTTCGCATCGCCATCCTCCACCACGGTCACGGCGCTGCCGATGAACGAGTTCAGCTCATCGACGGACCCATATGCGGCCACACGCGGGGCGTCCTTCGCCACGCGCCCTCCGCCGAAGAGGGAGGTTTCTCCGCGGTCACCGGTGCGAGTGTAGATCTTCATTGGACTCCGTTGCACTGGGATTGTGCGCCCGTAAGTCATCCACGCCGTCGTTAAGGCCTCGGCGCCTTTACGCTCGGTCTGACTTTATCTTACGCTATCGGAGCTTTCGTGTCAGTTGCCGGAGAGCCTGCGCTTTGTCGATCAGGGAGGGGGGCGGCTCCTCCGCGGGTTCGGCCGTTCGCAAGAGCTCCCGGAGATCGAGGAGCACCTCAAGGTACAGCTGGTCTCTCTGGAAGTCGAAATCTAGACGCTGCATGTGGGCCTCGTCACCCTCCGTATCGGCGCGGTCGTACGCGTCACGATAGAGGCCCTCCAGATTCGTCAGAATCCGATCTCTTCGTCGCATTCGTCAATCTCCCGTGAGTGACGGTGCCAGGAGGGACGAACCCACTTCACGACGGAAGTATGCCCGAATCACCGCCATGAGCTCGTCGGTGTGTCCCAGGAAGTAGTGAGGGCAGCCGGGAATTCGCCTCAGAGTGATCATCGGGTTCAGGGGCGCGATCTCCTGCCCGACGCGTTCACCGGACCCGAACTCGTCATCGTCCCCCTGCACGAGAAGCACCGGCTTCCTCGACCTCTCCAGGAAGGTGAAGTCGTAGTGATCCAGGGGAATACCCAGCGCCACCAACCCCACCACTCCCGGCTCGTCCATCCCCACCGCCAAGGCGACCATAGCCCCAAACGAGAACCCGCCCATGAGGAGGGGGACGCCCGCCTCGACCTCTTGAAGGAATCGAACGGCCACCTTCGCGTCCTCCTGCTCACCGATTCCCTCGTCAAAGCTTCCGGTGGACACCCCGACACCCCGGAAGTTGAAGCGCAGCACCGAGATTCCCACCTCGTTCATCGCCTCCGCCGCCCGATACAGTGCCTTCGTGTGCATGGTACCCCCGTACAGGGGGTGGGGGTGGCAGAGAACGGCAGCCGCTCGCACTTCGCCTTCTGCGGGCCGCAGGTTCGCCTCGAGCCCTCCGTGTGAAACAGGGATGATCAAATGAGCCTCCCGGGGGCCTTGGATCCTCGCATTCGGCACGGGGCGCTGCTATGTTGATTAAGAGCCCGCCCGGGGGTCAAGGTCAGCACAACGAGGCGTCGGGTGATGGAAAAGCAAGCGCACCAGGACCAGGAGCTGGTCGAAGCAGCGAACGATCTCTATTGGCGTTCGGACGCCAGCGTCAATCACATCGCGGACGAAATGGGGCTGTCCAAGGGAAGTCTCTACGGCCTGATTTCCCCGCTCCCTTCCGGCATCTCCTGCCCTCAGTGCGGAGCCGAGATGGCGTATCCCAACCGGACCGCGCGCGACCGGGGTTTTGTGTCCTGTCCGGTGTGTGGATTCGAGGAGGAGGAAGGTCTCGTCGATGACTCCCAGCGCGGCTCCGATCTCGAAGTACAGCGGAGATCCAAGTCGCTCAAAGGTGCTCTATCGACCGACCGAATCCTGGCCGGGACGGCCCTTCTCGGTGTCGCCGTTGGCATCCTGATCGCCAATCTTCTCAGGAAGCGCTGATCCTCGCATCATCGAGCCCTCGACTTCCGGGGTCTCGACCGACCCAACTCCGCTGAGGCATGCATAGCGTCTCGGATCCCCGTACCATCGTCACTCCCGATGCGTTTGCCGTGGCGGACGAGCTGGTGGGCACGCCATTGGCTCCGCCGCTTCGACGACTCGCCGCCATCCTCCTGGACTTGCTCCTGATCTTCCTGATCGCCCAATCGGGCTGGATACTCCTCGGCGTGGCGGCGTCGGCGTTCTTCTTTCGGATGGCTGTCCGCAGGCCTCATCGCGATCGGATGGTCACCGCGCTTCGGGCCGCGCTCGGGTGTTTCGGCATTTCGATCTTGCTGGTCACGGTCGTCACCTGGTGGGCAATCCGCTTTCTGTCGAGCTCGGAGGCCGTCGAGCGGGTTGCCGAGGAGATCGTCCCTGGGGAGGACCAGCCCGTCGGACTTCTCGGAGTCATGGGTGGACTGGTCGAAGCCGCAGAATTCACCCGAGCCGAAGATCGTGAGGAAGCCCAGGAGGCGGGACAGGATCTGGCGCGCCTGGTCCTGGCCACGGGCGCATCCTACGAGGAAGTCCGCGAAGTGCTCGATGGCCTCGCTCCCGACGGCGTGCCATGGAGAGAGGAGGTTCTGGATGCCATCATGGCTACCTTGACAGGAGCTGTGGAGCCCACTGAGGCCGATGTGGGGGACCCTCTCTCCCTGGATCGGGCCCTGAGGGAATACGCCGGACTCGTGACCAGCGGCGATTCTGCTGACCTTCTCTCCGCCAGGTCCCTCAGCCTCCGACAGCAGATCCGCGACGATGTCGCGCGGGATTCGATCCTGGCTCTCGAGGAGCAGATCGCGGAGCTCCACAGAGCAGACCGGCGAAGACTCGAGCAGGTCGAGCGCAACCGAGCCCAGATCGAAGAGCTTCAGGAAGGATCGCGCTTCGTGCGCTTCCTGGGCGACGTCGCCGACGAAGTCGGACTCACCTCGCTCTGGGGCGCGCTTTACATGGCGTTCTTCCTAGCCTGGTGGGGGGGCCGGACTCCCGGCAAGCGTTTGCTGGGTATCCGCGTCATCCAGCTCGACGGCAAGCCCATGAGCTGGTGGATGGCATTCGAGAGGGCAGGAGGATACGCCGCGGGGCTCGCGACGGGGCTGCTCGGGTTCCTGCAGATCTACTGGGATCCCAACCGTCAGGCCATCCATGACAAGATCGCGGGGACCGTGGTGGTTCGGGATGGTGCAGCCCCCCTCCCAGGTCCGTGGAGAGTGGCCGCGAGGCCGGGTCCCCGACGATCCACGCTCCAGTCCCCTTCAGATGGGAAGTCCCGCGTGTCTCCCCCTCCCACACCTTCAGGGTCCAAAGGACCACCGCCTGACGATCGTGCCGAGGCCCTCGAAAACGACCATCCAGGGACGAACAATGGCCAACGAACCTGAGGGTGCCGCCGGCAAGGAGACCGGTGGCGACCGCTCCATCCAGGTCCAATTCCGCGACCGGGTCCGGATGACCGTACCGGACCGGCACAACCCCAAGCTTCGGACGCTCATCACCCTTGTGAACGACGACGTCGATCTTTATGGACTCTGGCTCGCCTCCAACGTGAACGCCATGGACCGGCTGGGAATGACCGACCATGGTCCCGTCCACGTCAAGATCGTCATGAACATCGCCGTTCGAATGTTGCGGATCCTGATGGACCGGGGAGTCACGCCTTCGGTCGTGAACAGCTGGGGCCTGGAGCCACACGATGCGGAGGTCGTGGTAGCACTCGGAGCCCTCTTCCACGACCTGGGCATGTCCGTCCACCGGGCGGATCACGAGGCGTACTCCCTGTTCATCGCTGACCTCAAGCTCCGTGAGATCCTCCCCCACCTCTATGAGACCGGCCCGGCCGCCATCATACGGTCCGAGATTCTTCATGCCATCATCGCCCACCGCTCCGAAGGAGAGCCTCTGACTCTTGAAGCCGGCATCGTGCGGATCGCGGATGCGCTGGACATGGCCAAAGGGCGCTCTCGAATCCCCTTCGAGGCCGGGTCCGTGTCCATCCACTCGGTGTCTGCCGCCGCCGTGTAAGCCGTGAGAATCGACCCGGGAGAGGTGAAGCCCATCCGGCTGTGTATCGAGCTCAGCAACTCCGCAGGGGTCTTCCAGCTGGACCAGCTCCTCCGGAACAAGCTGGCCGGAAGCGGGCTCGAGGAGCTCATCGAAGTGGAAGCCACAATCGAGGGGGAGACGGAGAAGAGGTTGATGACCTCGTTTCGTATCTGACCACCACCGTCGTGGCGGGATACCTCGAGGATGTCGGTGTGTTGAGGTTGGAGGGATACTGCCGGACACGGGGGCAGCAGGATCGAGATGCTGGAGGAATGTCAGATGAAGCGGTTTGGGGGCGGACGAGCTGCACCGTACTGGCCTTTGGCGGCCGCAGCGGGCCTGGCGCTTGGCGCATCTCTGGGCTCGCACGTGACCGACCGTGCCGGCGGCGCACCGTACGAGGTTCAGGAGGTGGACGTCTCGCAGCTCGGATACGATTTCGGCGAGCCCCACGCTCCGGTGCGGGTGGTGGAATTCAGCGACTTCGGATGCGGGTACTGCCGGCTCTTCCACGTCGAGACCTTTCCCGCTCTCAACGAAGAGTTCATCCAGCAGGGAAAGGTATCCTGGAAGTACATCCCGTTCGTAACGGGGATGTTCGCGAACGGGAATCACGCCGCCGTCACGGGGGAGTGCGCTGGCGAGCAGGGGCGCTTCATCGAGATGAGCGAGCGGCTGTACCGGGATCAGAAGGAGTGGATGGGGAGTCGTGCAACGGATCCGACCTTCCGCCGCTATGCGCAGGAGGCAGGGCTCGACCTGACTAGGTTCGAGCAGTGCGTTCAGCAGGGTTGGCGCAGTGAGCGCGTTCTCACCAGCAGCCAGGCGGGGTTCAGGCTGGGCGTGCGAGGAACTCCGACATTCTTCGTGGATGACTACCCGGTGTCCGGCGCAATTCCCCTGGACGTCTTCCGCGACTTCCTGAACGCGATGCTGGCCGCGAAGGATTCGGCAGGATGAACTCCCCCACGCAGCCGTAGACCCTTTATCTTGATGGCCCAGTCCCCAGCGGACTTCGCGATTCACGACTTCAATCTGAGCGGTGGCAGCTCCGCAGCTTGCCTGCTGCCCGCGTGCCCGGACCCTTCCCTCGCCGGACCGGGGCGAGTCCAAGCAGGGCGGGGCAAGCGTAGCAGAGCTCCATCCAAATCCCGCGCCTTCCGGAGGAGGACGATCCATGGCTGTTCGTCGCTGGACCTGGTGGATACTGATGGTCTTCTCGACTCTACTCTTCCTCCCACCCGACAACGCGTCAGCCCAGGAAAGCGAGCTGCCCTCCATCCAGGAGAAGACGCGGGAGATGGAGAAGATCGACGGCTTCCTTCCCATGTACTGGGAAGCCGCCACTGGGAACCTCTGGCTCGAGATCGGGCGGATAGGCGAGGAGATCCTGCACTACACCTCACTCCCCGCAGGGGTGGGCTCCAACGACATCGGTCTCGATCGGGGTCGGCTGGGCTCCCAGCACGTGGTCGAGTTCCACCGCATCGGACCTCGGGTGCTCATGGTGGAGCCCAATTACATGTACCGCGCCGACAGTCAAAGCGAGGCGGAGCGGAGAGCCGTGGAAGACGCCTTCGCCACATCCGTCCTCTGGGGCTTCAAGATTGAGGCTCAGGAAGACGAACGTGTGTTGGTCGATGCTACACCCTTCTTGCTTCGGGATGCACACGACATCGCAGGCGTCCTTCGCCGAGCCAATCAGGGAACCTTCAGTCTCGACAGGGATCGCAGTGCCCTCTATCTGCCCCGCACTCGCGGCTTCCCCCAGAACACAGAAATCGAAGTCATACTGACGTTTACCGGAGACAGCCCGGGTGAGTGGCTTCGCAGTGTCACACCGACCGCGGGGGCCGTCTCGGTCCGCTTGCACTTCTCGTTCGTCCAGCTTCCGGAGCCCTGGGCCATGCGCAAGGCGGACCCGGGAGCAGGATACGGCGGTGTAGACTACGTGGACTACGCAGCTCCCCTCGGAGAGCCGATGACGAAGCGCTTCATCTCTCGCCACCGCCTCGAAAAGCAGGATCCGTTTGCTGAGCTGAGCGACCCGGTGGAGCCCATCGTCTATTACCTCGATCCTGGCACGCCGGAGCCCATCCGCTCGGCTCTCCTGGAGGGCGCCCGATGGTGGAACGAAGCCTTCGAGGCCGCAGGATACCGGAATGCCTTCCAGGTCGAAATGATGCCGGACGGTGCCGATCCGATGGACGTCCGGTACAACGTGATCCAATGGGTACACCGGTCCACCCGTGGGTGGAGTTACGGTAGCTCTGTTCGGGATCCCCGCACTGGAGAGATTCTCAAGGGCCACGTGACTCTGGGATCACTGCGTGTGCGACAGGGCTATCTCATCGCCGAGGGTCTGGCCTCACCCTATGAGAACGGAGACGAGCCCGCCCCCGAGCTCCAGGAGATGGCGCTGGCAAGGATTCGCCAGCTGGCAACGCACGAGGTCGGGCATACCCTGGGCCTCTCTCACAACTACATCTCCAGCGCTCAGGGACCGGACGGCCGGGCTTCGGTGATGGACTACCCGCATCCGCTTGTCCGACTCGCTCCTGACGGCACCGTGGACCTCTCCCAAGCCTATGACACGGGCATCGGCGAGTGGGACAAGGTCGCCATCGCGTACGGATACCAGGACTTTCCCGAGGGCACTGCACAGGACGCGGCCCTTGCCCAGATTCTCTCGGAAGCCCGGTCGAGGAACCTCACGTTCATCTCCGACCAGGACGCCCGGCCCCAGGGCAGCGCCCACCCTCAGGTACATCTTTGGGACAACGGCAGCGATGCCGCCACTGAGCTACAGCGCGTGATGGACGTGCGGTCGGCCGCCCTCGCTCGCTTCGGTCAGAACGCCATCAGGACTGGAATGCCTCTGGCGACGATGGAGGAGGCGCTGGTGCCCCTCTACCTGCACCATCGTTACCAGACCGAGGCTGCCGCGAAGGTCGTGGGAGGGCTTTACTACACCTACGCACAGCGGGGAGACGGCCAGCAGGCTACTCGGTCCGTCTCGGCCCAGGAGCAGCGAAGAGCGCTGGATGCCCTTCTCCGGACACTCGATCCGGGAGAGCTCGCCCTTCCCCGGGCTGTTCTGGCGACCCTTCCCCCTCGGCCTTTCAGGTATGGACCTCATCGTGAGCTGTTCCCCCGCTTCACGGGGCTGACATTCGACGCGGTCTCCCCAGCTTCCGTGGCCGCCGGACACACGATCTCCCTGCTGCTGCATCCTGAAAGGGCAGCGCGGCTGGTGCAGCAGGAAGCGCTGGACTCGTCGCTGCCCGGACTCGACGAAGTGATAGATGCACTGGTCCAGGCCACGTTCGCGGAGAAGACCCAGGACCCATACGAGGCCGAGATTAGCCGTGTCGTGCAGTGGCACGTCGCGGATCACGCGACGCAGCTCGCGGCTCGGGGATCGATGCCCCAGGTGCGGGCCCTGGCAACTCTGAAGCTTCAGGAGCTGAGGAGCCAGCTGGAGGGCGCTTCCGGAGCCGGCGCCGTGGAAGACCGTGCTCATCGTCTCCTCCTGGTCTCGATGATCGGGCGCTTCCTCGAACGACCGCACCAGGCTTTCGATAGGCCTGGCGCTCCCGATGCACCGCCGGGAATGCCCATTGGAGACCCGGGACTGAGTGGGTGGGAACTGACCTGCTCTCATCGGTGAGCTGGGCAGCGACGAGCTCAAGGGTTGTGGTCACAAAGATTAGTTGTATATTACAACCACTCTCGAAGCTCGGAGACGGCAAGGATGGATTCGCTGACGGTCGTGGAGGATCAGGAGCTGGTGCGGGACGTGATTCAGCTGCGCGAGGCTCTCCTGGAACTGATGCGGGTCATCCAGTTCCGAGACAGGGATCGTCTCTGCGCCTACGACGTGACCGTCAGCCAGTGCTACGCGCTCAAAGCCGTCGGTGACCGTGGCACTCTGACCGTGAACGAGCTGGCGGCGGCGCTTTACCTGGACAAGAGCACGGCGAGCCGGCTCGCGAACTCCCTTGAGAAGAAGGGTTACGTACGGAAGCGGTCCAGTGCGGCCGACGGGCGGTCCGTCCAGCTGGTCCTCACCGAACAGGGACAGCTCCTCGCCCAGCGAATCAACGACGATCTGCTTCGTGAGTACCGAGTGCTCCTACAGGGCTTCAATCCGGAGGTGCGAAGTGCGGTCACGCAACTCGTCAGACGCCTGACCGATGCCGTTGCGGTCCGCGTCCAGGTATCCGGAGGAAGCTGCTGCTCAGTGGCGTGAACCTCCTGGAATGGTGGTCAGCAACCCCAACCGATTGAGTCTGAGAATGGACAAAGAGAAGGTCCGCTCTGCGGTCCGTGAACGTTACGGATCCATCGCGGAGACGACGGATGAGGAATCCGGGTGCTGTGGTCCCTCCTGTTGCGGGGATTCCCCCGCCGTCATGGGGCTGGGGAGGGCCGTCGGCTATTCTGACGAGGAACTATCGAGCGTCCCTGAGGGATCGAACCTCGGGCTGGGATGCGGAAACCCCACGGCCCTGGCGTCGCTGGAGCCCGGCGAGACGGTTCTGGACCTGGGGTCGGGCGCGGGCTTCGACTGTTTTCTCGCGGCCGAGAAGGTAGGGCCGACCGGGCGCGTGATCGGGGTGGACATGACGCCGTCGATGGTCGAGCGGGCTCGGAGAAACGCTGCAGAGTCCGGCCGAGGCAACGTGGAGTTCCGGCTCGGCGAGATCGAAGCGCTGCCCGTAGGTGACGCAACGGTCGACGTCATCATCTCCAATTGCGTCCTCAACCTGTCACCCGAGCGGGACCGGGTGTTCGCGGAAGCTTTCCGGGTCCTGAGACCCGGTGGTCGGGTCATGATCTCGGACCTCGTGACTGATGTCCCCGTTCCGGGAGTCCTGTCTCAATCCATGGATGCTCTGGTGGGATGCCTCCCGGTGCTCCGAACCCGCTATCTCGAAGAAATGGAATCAGCGGGGTTCACGGAGGTTCGGGTCATCGCGGAGCGAGCCTACCCGGTGGGCCTTCTCGAGGAGGTCCCCATCCTTCGGGGAATGATGCGGGATGCGGCCACCGCGCGTGAGCTCAGGGCCTTCGCCTCCAGCGTTCGTGGAGCGCTAATTCAGGGGGAAAAGCCCGAGATCGTGTCCCGGAATCCAACTGATCTCCGATCGTAACGCTCGGTTCGACTGACAGATACAGGGCTCCGGCACCGTGTCTGGAGTCCCCTCGGGTTTCGGTCAGCCCCAGATGTCGAAGGGATCGCCTGCGGACACATGCTCAGATGCCGGGAAGACTCCAGGTGCTCCAAGGTAAGCCAGAAGCGCGCCTGCCAACTCTTCCCGGATCAGGTGGGTCGAGAAGGTAGACCCGTCGAGCTCGAGCTGCCGGTTTGTAGGGACGAGCTCCCGCATGGCACCTACGACCAGGTGGTACACCAGTTCCACGGCGAGCTCAGGCTGAGGGTGGCGAATCTCGTTCCGCCGGGAAAGGAGCAGAGTCTGGAAATCGTTCCGCACCTCCCTGCGGAACTCCTCGGCCATCCGACCTTCTTCACCGTGGCTCCGCACACTCGGTCCGCGAGCCCGCCCGCTGTCGTGACCTCGCAGGCGCGATTCCAAGAGCAAGCCGACCAGCCCCTGGGCCACACCCTCCAGCGTTCGGTCGTCCCAGGATTGTCTGCGCACCGCCTTAGCCCACTGCGTCCGAGCTTCCCGCCATCTCCGTTGTTCCAGATAGCGAAGGAGATCCTCCCGGCTAGTGAAGCGGGCGTAGAACGATCCGACAGAGGATTGCGCTCGGCGCACGATCCTCGCGACCGTCAGTCTGTCGACTCCCTCTTCAGCGATCAGCTCGAGCGCTGCGTCCACGATCCGGTTAAGCGTGCGCCGGCTGCGTTCCTGCTTCGGCGGGTTGACTTTCGGGGGGAAGACGGGCGCCACGGGAGGTTCCATCCGAACTCCGTATCAAAACTGGAATTTCTGTTCTTTTATATGCCAAGGGGATGCTTCGTGTCAATCTTCTCGGATGGGGCCAACCAGGGGCACGCCCGCCCGTCACCCCCTATTCCACCGGTACCGCCGAACCCAGCGCCAGACGGTCCTGGTACACGACGCACCGCCGACCGTAGACCTCCACTCCCGCCTCTCGGGCGCAGGTCAAGGCATCCGCAAACTCGGGGTCGATGGATCGGGCGGCGACGATCCGACCGGCGTCCTCTCGCTGGAGGACGAACAGGACTGCAGCGTTCCACCCCCTCCTTCCCACCAGCCGCGTTAGCTCCTTCACGTGGCGGGTCCCTCGGGCCGTGACCGCATCAGGAAAGTATGCGACCCCATCCTCCACCAGGCTGACGCTCTTCACCTCCAGGACCAGTCGATCACCCCGTGGACCCGAGAGAAGGAAGTCGAATCGTGACCCTTCCATCCGGAACTCCCTCCGCTCCAGACTCCATCCCCGAAACTCCGGCAGGCCACCGGTCTCAAGAGCCACCTGCACGAGCCGATTCGGCAGCAAGGTATCCACCGAGACCAGGCCACGCCCATCCGGCCCCTGCACCAGCACCACGGTCCACCGAGTCTTCCGCCCGGGCGTTCCCTCAACAGCGGGCTTCAGCCAGACAGCGCGGCCCGGAACGAGCAGTTCCCTCAGGCGCCCCGGATCGGGAAGGTGCGCAGACACGGCCTCAGCACCTGCGGGGACGCGGACTCGAACGAGGAAGCGATTCGGGCGCTCCAGGAAGACGCCCCGAACGAGCGCGCCATGAAGCACAACGCTCGCGACGTGGGCCGAAGACGCACCGGTCTCCGCCCGTTGATAGCCAGGAGGGGTCAACCCGTTTGGTCCGGCGATGATGGAGCGGTGACGGACCCTTCCTACCCTGTGAGTTCAGGATAGCCCCATTCCCGCTCACAGGAGATCGCGAATGCCACAGTCCGCCAGCCGAAGGTCGTTCTTCCTCCTTACCCCACCTTACCTCGAGTTGATTCCCGTAACGGGACCTCTGCCGGTCACCGACGCGGGGGCCGCCATCCCCGGGAGTGCCCTGGTTTGGCGACTCGCGGTGGACGCCAGCGAGAGAGCGCTGCGGTTCGCCCGGAACCGTCCGCCGGGAAGCGCCCTGATCGCAATCCTTCCGACAGCCCTGGAAGTCGGGTCTCGGCCCGATCTACTCAGGATCGTCGAGCGGACCCACCCACAAGCCATCCTCCCCTTTCACCACCCTCCGGACCTCGAGGACCTTACCTCCCTGATTCGCCGCCCTCCCAGCGACCTAGCCATCGAGTTCACCGACTACCTGGTTTGGCGTGGTATCCGGCTCGACCGGGAGACCCGGCGCCTGGTGCGCCGTACCGTCGAGCTGTCCGCCGAGCTTCGAACGATCAGCGGGCTGGCCAGGGCGGTCTACCTGTCTCGGAGGGCTCTGGGGCGAAGGTTCATGAGTCGAGGTCTTCCCGTGCCCTCACACTGGCTGCATTTCGCCCGCATCCTCCGGGCTGCTCTCCAGCTTCAAAACAGCCAGGACAGCCTCGTCACGGTCGCCTGCGACCTGGGGTATTCCGATGGATTCGCTCTCAGCAATCAGATGGTGCGGCTCACAGGCGTTCGTCCCTCGACCGCCCGGGTGTGCCTCGGGTGGGAGTGGCTGGTGGAGAGCTGGTTGGTTCGCGAGGCCTCGCAGGGATCACTTGTCCTGCCCCCATGGCGCACCCAGGAGGCTAGTGAGGTCCAATCCACCGATCCCTTGGTTCGGCGCTCATGGACTCCGAGCTCCAGTCATCCCTCCTGGCGGCGCTCGTCCTCGCTGGCCACCGAGGTCACAGAGGAGATTCGAGCCCCGGTGGACGGGGGCTCAGGAACGTAATCATGAGCGATTCGAAGCTCGCGCGCGCACACACGCCCAAGCCCTCGGTACGAGATTCCACCGTCCGCTTTGCCAAGCGCCCCGATAGAATCGAATTTGTCGTCACGCAATCCGAGCGTGAACACAGTCGGAGGCAATCTGGCCCTATGGCACCCCCGTCGTCGATCCCGGCTTCAACGGAATACGAGCTGGCGGTGTTCGGTGGTCCGAACCTCCGGTGGCGCGGGGGGCTGGTTCGGCTTTCCTCTCGCCAGTGCTGCCTATTGGGACTCCTGGCAGGGCATGGAAGCCAAGGCCTATCTCGGAGACGGGCGATGCAGCTTCTATGGGGAGGGGATTCTGGGGCAGCGCTTCGGCATCGCCTCAGTCAGCTCATGTACACCCTTGGCAGGAAGCTGCCGCGCGGGACGATCGTGGTCAGCGAGGGTGATCGCCTTCGCCTGGACCTGGAGTCAGTGCGGTCGGACTTGAGCGAGTTCCACCACCACCTTCGCGAAGGACACCTCGACGGGGCTCGAGCTCTGTTGGCCTCCGGATTCCTGGGCGAGCTGGACCACATTCCCACCGAGAGCCTCAGGGATTGGATCGACTCCAAACGCCTCCGCCTGCGGAGCCAGCTCCGTGACCAGGCTGCGGCCCGATGGACCGAGCTTCAGGACACCGGACGTTGGGCCGAGGCTGCGAGCGCGGCCAGCGTGCTCCTCTTTCTGGACCCAACGGACGAACGGGCTCTTCGCAGGTTGATTCTCGCCAAGGGGATGGGCGGCAGGATCCAGGAAGCCGAAGCAAGCTACCGTAGCTTCGCCGAGAGAAACCAGGCGGCATTGGCGGGCAATGCCTGGAAGCCCTCCGACGAGACGTGCGGCCTCATAGAACGCATCAGATCCCTCCGAGCATCTCGCATTGCGGAGCGAGGCCCGTCCCCTGGAGAGCTCGATTCCGAGCCTCAACTCGTGGGTCGAGAAGGCGAGTTGGCTCTCCTGACTCGCCGTCTGGTCACCCCGCGGGCCGGAGAGCTCCGAATCACGCTCGTGTCCGGCGAGGCGGGGATCGGAAAGAGCAGGTTGATTCGAGAAGCCATCCTCGCGTCGGCTTTGGGGGGTTCCGTCACCCTCAGCGGCGGCTCGGCGGAGTTCGAACGCGACATCCCGCTGAATCCTATTCTTGAAGCCCTCGGCGACTCCCGTGTTGGCGACGCGGTCAACCGGCTAGGGGACCCGTGGCAGAGCGTGCTCCTCGCGTTGATGCCTCGATTCCACCGTGGATCCGGCCCTCTGCCCGAGGTTCCCTATGTCCGACCCGGCAGTGTGCCTCGTCGGCTATACGAGGCGATTCATCTGCTACTTCGCGAGCTCGTCTCAGAGGGCCCAGTCGTCCTTTTCCTGGACGACTTCCACTGGGCCGACGAGACCTCGATCTCCGTTCTGGAGTTTCTTCGCAGACGCTGGAAGGACGGACCGTTCTCCGTCGTTCTCGCCGTGCGTCCGGAGACCACTGCCGTCAGCCCGGCCGTTGCGCGTTTCCTCGAGGGGTTAAAAGGCTTCGCTGGCGCGGAGATCCTCGATCTCGACGAACTGAGCGATGAGGCGGCTCATGAGCTCATCCAGCAAGCGGCCCGAGGTCCGGTTCCCCGTCAGACCCGCGAGGAGATCCTCTCCCTGGGTGGCAGAATCCCGTTCTACCTCATCGAGTTGACCGTCGAGTACCTTGCAGGACGACTCGTGAAGCCTCCTGACCTGGGAGATCTCAGACCGATTCCCCTCAACATCCGGCAGGTACTCGACCAACGGCTCGTCGACCTCAGTCATGCTGCTGATTCCGTTCTCGCCGCGCTGTCCGTCTACAGCCACCCCGCCTATCCGAGGGAGATCGCCCGGCTTTCGGAGCTCGAGGAGCATGAGGCCGTGGACGGGCTCGACGAGCTCCAGACGCTTCATCTGGTTCGCTGGACGGAGCAGGGAGCTGCTTTACGTCACGCGCTGATTCGCCAGACGGTCTACCATCGTCTCAGTGATCCGCGCAGGGCTTGGCTCCATGGCAGAGCTGCACGGCACCTGGCGACAAGGCCTGCGCCGCAGCCCGTGAACGAACTCTCCCTCCACTTCCATCGCGCTGGCGAGAAGCAAGAAGCGCTGCGATTCTCGCTCGCCGCGGCCGAGAAGGCTGAAGCATCCGGAGCGGTGCCCGAAGCCCTTCGATTCCTGTCGATCGCCAGGAAGAACACGCAAGACCCAGCACAGGTCACCGAGATCATCGGCAAGTTGGCCCACCTCAACTATCTGCACCGGAATCTCCAGGAGGCGGCTCCTTTGCTGGAGCTTGCGAGCTCCCGTTTCACGACCCTGGGGAGAATCGCTGACGCACTGATGGCTCAGATTCGCCGGATCGATGCACTAAGCCACTGCGAGGCTCTGCCTCTAGAGGACGTCCTCAGCGACCTCGACCGGATCAAGGAGACGGCCAGGCAGCAACAGTACTGGGAAGCCATGGCGGAGGCCCTAAACGTCGAAGCTCAGCTCCTCCATCGAGACTGTAAGGTAGACAAGATCAAGAAGTTGCTGGCGGAGGTCGAGGGGTACATCGGGCTCGGAAGCGAAAAGGCAGACTGCGTGCTTCACTCCATTCTGGTACACCACCTGTTCTATGGGGAATCTTCGAAAGCTCTCGATAACCTATCATGCGCTGCCCGGGCTGCACTCCAACACGGGTACGAGGCCGAGGCTCTCCTCACTCTCAATCGCCTGCTGGTGGTGCTGAGTCTCCGCGGTTTGCTTGACTCGAAGGAGTGGATGTGGGTTCGTCAGGAGACGGCCCGCCATGCATCACGAAGCGGAGACCTCTCCATGAGATTCAACGCCAAGGCGAATCTCGGAGTGTGGTATCTGGATGTTGGCGATTTGGACCGTGCTCAACTCGTTTTTCAAGAAGCTCATGAGGTGATCAAGGGCACTGCTGATCAGAGATCCCAGGCAACATCACACTACAACCGTGGAGAGCTGTGCCTGGTCCAACGCCGCGTGGATGAGGCCAGACATCACTACCAGGAACTGAGACAGCTCATCGGTCCGGCCACCCCTCGCTATCAGGAACTGGCTACTCTGGCAGGGCTTGGGTTGTGTGAACTCCTTCAGGGCGATCTGCGGGCAGCCCGCTTCTGGGAGGACCGCCTGTCGGGCCAGATTGCAGGTTTCCCAGTCTGGACCCACGATCCGTGGGTGATTCTCAGCTTCCTGGCCGAGGTGGCCCGAAGACGGGGCGGTTGGTCGGCCTCTCGAGCAGTTCTCCTAGAGGGGGCAGCCCTAGTCAAGGATAGGCTACCTGTGAGCTGGATCAAGCTCGTACTTGATGCAGCGCGGTTGGCCTTCAAACACCGGCATCCAGTGCCGGAACTGGAGGAAGCGCTGGAGCTTGCAGCGTCGCTCGGGTTGAGTACGAGAGTCAGGCAGCTCTCTGCGTTACGCGAGCCACGACATCCAAGTCAAACCAACGTACATCACGAGAGGAACTGAGGCAGTATTGGTTGATCCGAGCGCGAGGCCTTGGCCAAGTCCAGGCTAGGACTAGCCGAGCGCAACTACCTTCCGCTCGAGCGAGGTCTCCTCGCGATCTGATATCTGGAAGCGCCTCACCTCACGAGCGTGGGTCTCAAGAATCTCACCCTCCAAGATCCTCTGAACGATCTCCGGGTCGAATTGCGTGGCGCTGTGTACCTCGAGTTCGTTCCGAACCTCGTGCACACGCAGGGCACGGCGGTAGGGCCGGTCGGATAACATGGCATCGATGGCGTCACAGATCATTATGATCCTGGACCCCAACGGGATTGCTTTGCCAGCCAAGCGCGCTGGATACCCAGTCCCGTCGTATCGCTCATGGTGATGCCTCACAGCGTCGATCACGTCGTTCTTGAAGGATGTGAGGGACTCCAACAGGTCGACCCCTTTCTCGACGTGCGATTCGATGATAGCGCGCTCGGACGGAGTCAAGGCTTCAGGCTTCATCAAGATCTCGGCATAGACCGCTTCAATCTTGCCGATGTCGTGAAGAAGTGCAGCGGTCTCAATCCCGTTTGCCTCTCTCACGGAGACGCCAAGACCCTCAGCGATACGCCTCGCAAGTGCGGACACACGCAGTGAATGACCAGAAGTGTAAGGATCCCGGGTCTCAATCGCCTTAATCAAGACCCTCAGGAGATTCTTGTTGGCTTCCTGTAGCTGCTGGTTTATTAGGTACGCTCGCCTCACAAAGAACAGAGGGAAGAGCACTGCCAGGAGACCCCAAATCCGGTAGTGCGCGTAGAAGAAGACCACGCCTATCGCGATCGGGCTCGCCAGAAGATCGTAGAGGACACTGAGCCCCAATCCCCCGGAAACCTGGGTAAAGACTCGCCGGAAGGGGAGGCCCTCTCTCAGAGCGAGGAACACCGAGACCGTCCCCTGATTGGTCAGGATGAGAGTCACACCAAATGTGAAGAACGCGATCCACGGAATCGAGAAGCTGTCAGGGCTGGGAGCTCCACCTAGGGCCTGGAAGGCGGCGCCAGCCAACGCTACCGAAAGGAGGTATTGCGAGACGTTGAATACGGCCCGATACCACTCCTTCTTCCGAAATGCGAATTCAAAGACCAAGCCCGTGGTGAATACCAGAAGCACGGTGGCTTCTGGACCGAACAGAAGCACGCAGGCGAGAATAATTATGAACGTGACCGAGGAGCTTCCCGCAGTCTTCCCGATTACCTGGGAGATCGCGAGTGATTCGGACATCAGAGCAAGCAGGGTAAGGGCGCCGAGTCCCAGGAGGTGTGCTTGGGGGAGGGCCAGCAACGCTTCCCAGCGGAGTCCGACGAGGGTCAGACCCGCCAGCCCTGTCACGAGTGCAACGTAGGCGCCCAGCCGCCAACCTATCATAGCGGCCCCCCTCGAGCCGACCGTTAGGCACTAACCCAACCGCCTCTTGCTAGGAAAGCCAAGAGAGCGCCGAAAAGTGACAAGAGCACATCGAACAAAGGCCCCACCTCCTTTCAGGTAGTGTCGACTCCTTCCGCTACCCGGGAGTCGCAGGCGCTTCGCTCTACAGCTCCTTCGCTATCGCTCCGCTACGGCCGATCGAGGGGGGTTTTCTCCTTTCATTCAGCGATGGAATCCAGTCTGGGCGCGGGTGGGTGACCTCAGATGCGCCCCCGCACCCATCGGTCTGTCGCGTGGAGCGTGGCCATCACCACGGACCGATCGGGACTGTCAACGACAAGGCAAGCGCCCGTCAAGGCGGTCACTTCCCGACCTTCAAAGGCGTGGACGGCGACGAGCACAAACCTCCGTTCAAATGCATCTACAACTTTTATGCCATCCAACGACAGGGAGATAACGGCCCTTGGGGAGCTTGGAGATCTTGCCGTGACCGCTCCTTCCATCGCCTTCAGAGTAGCGGACGCAAGCGCGGAGTACCGTGACCGTGGAACGTCCGCTCCCGCCGCTTGCCCCCGGAACACTTCGTCGTGCAACTCAAGGGTCACTTCGACCCTTACCTGCTGGGATCTCTGCGTCTCGATTTGATGGCCGAGGAACAGAAACCGACTCTCGACCTGCTCCCGCTGCCCATACAGGCTCACCAGCGGGATCGAATCGAACCCATCGGTGGTGGTCTCTGCCTCAGGTTCGGGCTGTGCTGCTACCGCTTGGGCGACCGAGATCTTCCGGTGATCAACGCTCACGTTGAAGTGAGCCGCTAGAGCTGATTCGACGTTGCGAACCGTCTGCTTGGGTGAGACCTCGTCACTCGTCAGAACGTGGATTTCCTGGATCTCTTCCCCCGATCGAGCGACAACCCTCGCAGCCTGCACGCCGATCAGACAACCGAGTAGCTCCTCCGCCCTCTCGATACTGAACTTCTCGGGGAACGAAGCCTCCCGAGGTGGTGCTACCATGGGAAGCTCCGACAGGCGATGAGGCGACTCTCGCGCCGGGCGTCTCGACCGCCCATCCGGTGCACCCGTAGACGCCTCGTGCTCATGAGACCTCCCATGTTCCTGACCAAGAGCACCACGGCTCACCGCTCTCACGGGGCGCGAGAAACTCCGCCCTCCCCGGCTCGTTTTGTCCGGATCACTTTCCGTGCCAAGCCTCGAGCTAGCCGGAAAGTTGGCCCCACACAAATGTTTACTCGCTGTATCAGCTACATTTGGACCCCGCCGACCCTCCTGTCAAGCGGGTGGCCGCCCGGATCCGGCGCGGAACCCAGCAAAGCGGAGCCCCACCATTCAGATCGCCGGTGCATCGGGATCCCCTGGACAGGGTGAAAGCCTCCCGGATAGACTAGCGTGTAGCGACCGGACCCAGGGTCCCGGACAGAGCAGCCTCATGGCCTGGGATCCCGCGAATGGGGGTCCGAGTCTACGCGCTACTGCATACCCTCGAGGCTCGCGAACAGCCCATGCATCACGGCGCTCAAGAAGGGTGGGTGGAGGTCATCACGGGTGTGATGTTCAGCGGCAAGTCCGAGGAGCTCATGCGGCGGGTCCGAAGAGCCGTGATCGCCAAGAAGACTGTACAGGTCTTCAAGTCTCACCTGGACGATCGTTATGTGGGAGTGTACTCCATCAGCTCTCACGATGGGCGCGAGTTCAAGGCATATCCCGTCTCGAGCTCTCTAGAGCTGGCCGAGAAGGTCCGCACCGAAGCCCGGGTGATCGCCATTGATGAGGCCCAGTTCCTCGATGACGGGATCGTGGCCGTGGCGAACGAGTTGGCCAACCAGGGGAGACGGGTCATCATCTCGGGCACCGACATGGACTTCCGGGGAGAGCCGTTCGGGCCGATCCCCAAGCTCCTCGCCATCGCCGAGAAGATTGACAAGCTGTACGCCATCTGCGTTGTGTGTGGCGACCTGGCTACTCGAAACCAACGGCTCCTGAACGGCCTGCCCGCGCCTGCGGAGGGTCCCACGATCCAGATCGGCGGATCCGAGGCGTACGAGGCACGTTGCCGAAGATGCCATCTCGTTCCCCCAGTCGATCGAGATCAGACGGTCCTTCGAATCGGCGCGAGCGAGAGGACCGCGCGCCGGGGCGGCGGCCCCGATCCGCCCGGCTGAGGCGCGAGAAGAACAACATCCGCACACCGAGATGATCGGCGCCTGAAGCGGTACCGACCATAACCCGCTCCCAATCCTTGACTTACCCCCCCGATTCGGGTACAATTGGGCCGCTTCGGAAGGGTGACATTCCGGCGTAGCTCAGTTGGTAGAGCAGGTGGCTGTTAACCACCGGGTCGCAGGTTCGAGTCCTGCCGCCGGAGCTGACCGTGGGCGGACCTGGTGATGCCGTTCAAGCTCGGGAGGCGCAGCGGGCCTCCCGCCTTTTCTGTCCGTTCCGACCACCTGAATGGCCCAGGTCCCCTCCACGAGCTGCCCGCCCTAGCGCCCGAGGCAAGGTGCTCCCTTGCCCCGACCGAGAGGAAAGGATCTGCTCTTGCCCCGAATGAGCCCAAATCCGGGAGAACATGCCAGAGTACCTGAGACCTCAAGCATCCAAGTAAGCGACTGGTCGTGAAGAAGGAGTCTCCGAGCCCTCACCATTCCTGTCGCGGATGAATCATAAGTGTCTTTCTATCAACAACTTATTTCTCTTCGTTCCCTTCGTGGGCACAGCAATTGCGGCCGCTGACCGACCGAGAGGAAAGGATCTGCTCTTGCCCCGAATGAGCCCAAATCCGGGAGAACATGCCAGAGTACCTGAGACCTCAAGCATCCAAGTAAGCGACTGGTCGTGAAGAAGGAGCGGTGCGGGCGAAGCACGGCCAGGACGATTCCCGCGATCAGCATCAGTGCCGCCAGAAGAAGAATCTCCGCACCGCTCGCTTTCTGGCGCCCCTTCTCGCCGTGGTGCCAGGCGAGCACCACGGTCACGAGGAATCCGAGAATCAGGAGAGCATGAACTCCCCTCAGAAGCGCGGCGGAAAGATCCAAGGAGTCAGAGAAGACTCCAAGGACCTGGAACGCCAGCCAGGCTCCGGCTGCGTATGCCAGAGTCCATTCGAAGACCCTGCGGTCTCGCAACGGCCGGAACGGGGAGTCGTGACGCACGGGCCGACTCACATCTCACCGAAACGGGGGAACGAATTCTCGAGATGCACGTTTCGTGCGGCAAACGCCCGGCCCTGGATGAGATCCAACAACCTCGGCGGGACCGGCATCCTCGTCGCCGAGCCCTGCCCCCCGAGTCCAGATCGTGAGGGGCATTTCGTCTCAAACCACGGATCCCGATGCGGTGAAGTTGCCCCGCGTGCCTTCCATCGTGAGTTTCGCTGCGATCAGACCATCGGCGGATGTGGCAGCGGCACCACTCATTCCAGGAGGCAGCGGTGAGCGACTCTCACGACAGGCACAGCAGCGGGCTGCTGTCCCCGGCAGATTCGACCGGCGACGCGGGTGATTCGGGTGAGGTCTCCAATCCTCTCTCTCGCCGGACTTTTATCGCCGTCAGCGCCACAGGCGGCGCAGCCCTGCTGGCCACCGGAAGCTGCACCGCTCCGCAGGAGAGAGCGGGCGCATCCGGAGAGGCCCAGGCCCGTCGAGAAGCCTCTGTGCCCCCTTTCGAGCTGGATGAGGTCCCGATCACCGAATTGCAGGAGGGAATGGCTTCGGGGAGATGGACCGCCCGGTCAATAACACAGGCATACCTGGCACGCATCGAGCGGATCGACCGGAACGGGCCCACCCTCAGAAGCGTCATCGAAGTCAACCCCGATGCACTCGATATCGCAGACGAGCTGGACCGAGAGCGCGAGGCTGGCACCATGCGGGGATCCCTCCACGGGGTTCCCATCCTGGTGAAGGACAACATCGCCACCCACGACCGAATGACCACGACGGCGGGCTCGCTGGCCCTCGAAGGGTCCGTTCCCTCCCTCGACTCGGGGGTCGCGCGGAAGCTTCGGGAGGCCGGTGCCATCCTCCTGGGCAAGGCGAACCTCAGCGAGTGGGCCAACTTCCGCTCCTCCCGCTCTTCCAGCGGTTGGAGCGCCCGAGGAGGTCTATGCCGAAATCCCTACGCACTGGACCGCAACCCGTGTGGCTCCAGCTCCGGCTCCGGTGCAGCTGTGGCGGCCAGCCTCTGCGCCGCCGCCATCGGTACCGAGACCAACGGCTCCATCGTCTGCCCTTCCAACGCCAACGGGGTCGTGGGCGTCAAGCCCACGGTGGGCCTGGTCAGTCGGTCGCGCATCATTCCCATATCGAACACCCAGGACACGGCGGGCCCCATGGCACGCTCGGTGCGGGATGCTGCCATTGTCCTGGGAGCGCTGGCGGGGTTGGACCCTGAAGACCCGGCCACGGCTGCCGCCGACGGACACACCCATGCAGACTATGGCCAGTTCCTGGATGCTGGAGGTCTGAGCGGCGCCCGCGTGGGAGTCTCCCGTGATTACTTCGGATTCCACGAGCGGGTGGACGCACTCATGGAATCCGCGATCGAGGAGATGAGCCGTGCTGGTGCCGTGATGGTGGACCCGGTGGAGATCGCGACGCGCCGAGAAATGAGCGGTCCGGCATATCAGGTCCTGCTGTACGAGTTCAAAGCGGGATTGAACGCCTATCTGGGTGCTCTCGGCCCTCGGGCGCCGGTGCGTTCGCTTGAGGAGCTCATCGAGTTCAACGAGCGAAACTCGGAGCTGGAGATGCCCTACTTCCAGCAAGAGACGTTTCTGAAGGCCCAGGAAAAGGGGCCGCTTTCAGAGCCGGAATACCGTGAGGCCCTGGCCACTGCCCGGCGTTTGTCTCAGGACGAGGGGATCGACGCCACGATGGACGAGGACCAGCTGGACGCTATCATCGCCCCCACGGGTGGGCCCGCATGGACCACGGACCTGATCAATGGAGACCACTTTTCGGGAAGCAGCTCCAGTCCTGCGGCCATCTCGGGCTATCCGAACGTCACGGTCCCCGTCGGGCACGTATACGGGCTTCCGGTGGGAGTTTCCTTCTTCGGTCGCGCGTGGAGCGAACCGACACTGCTTCGGTTGGCCTACGCTTTCGAACAGGCGACGCAGCACCGTCGCCCGCCGCGGTTTCTGCCGACCGCGGATCTATTGGCGTGACGAGGTTTCGGGCGGTGTCGCTGACCCAGAACCCCCAGGGCGCCCTTTGCCTCCCAACCAAGCAGAGAGGTAGTTCTCCTTGAACACTGGACAGACGAAACGGTCGTGGAGCAGGAGGGTCTTCATGCCCCGCGGCAGCCGCATTCTCAGGGACTCGGCACTGACCTTGATGGTGAGCCTGCTGATCTCGTGCTCCGACATCAATCCTTTGGCTACTCCGCCAGAGGAGCTGCTACAGGTTGGTTCTGCCCCTGCTGAATCCGACCTGGACAAGGAGCTTCGCGGGCTTCTGCAGAAGCACGGCGCCCCCGGAGGAGTCAACTACTTCCGGCTTCCCAAGAGCCACCAGTTGGGTCGCATCCCCCAGGATCCCGAGAACCAGCTGACACCGGCGAAGGTGGAGCTCGGACGCCTCCTCTACCACGAAACCGCACTCGGAGTGAATACCGTCCGTCCGGAGGGGCGAGAGACGTACGCCTGCGCCTCCTGCCATTTCGCCCAGGCCGGTTTCATGGCCAACCTGCCCCAGGGGATCGCCGAGGGCGGAAGCGGCTTCGGGCTCGCTGGCGAAGGACGCGTCGCGCTGCCGCAGTACGACTCCGACCCCCACGCTCCCGATGTTCAGCCCATTCGCACACCCGCCGTGCTCAACGGTGCCTACCAGGAATGCATGCTCTGGAACGGCCAGTTCGGTGGAGTGGGGCCGAATCTGGGAACGGAAGATCGGTGGACCCCCGGAAGCCCCAAGGAGTCCAATCACCTGGGGATGCACGGGCTGGAGACTCAGGCTCATGCGGGACTCGCGGTGCATCGAATGGAGGACATCGCAGCATCCCGAGTCGCCAGCCATCCCGAATACCAGCGCCGGTTCGCGAAGGCGTTCCCCGGAACCGCCAATCCGGTCAACCGGCTCAATGCGGCACTCGCCATCGCCGCGTTCGAACGCACCCTATTGGCGACCGAAGCGCCATTCCAGAGGTGGCTTCGGGGGCAGCATCGAGCCATGAGCGATCAGGAGAAGCGAGGTGCGATTCTATTCTTCGCGAAGGCGGAGTGCGTGGGGTGTCACACAGGACCGGCTCTCAATTCCATGACGTTCTTCGCCCTGGGCATGAAGGACATCGACGGGTCCTGGGATCCCTCACGCGTCAATCTGGATCCAACGGACGGCAGTGTGCCCGAAGAGGTTCGGCTGGGAAGAGGAGGGTTTACCGGTCGGACCGACGACCACTACACCTTCAAGACCCCACAGCTATACAACCTGGTGGACAGTCCCTTCTATGGACATGGGGGATCCTTCGCCACCCTGAGAGAGGTGGTGGAGTACAAGAACGTGGCGGTGCCCGAGAATCCTCTGGTTCCCCCGGGGCAGTTGGCGCCGGAGTTTCGACCCCTGGGTCTCTCGGCCGCAGAGATCGACGACCTCGTCTCGTTCCTCGAGAACGCACTTCGGGACCCCGACTTGATGCGTTACGTCCCCGGGGCTCTGCCGTCGGAGAACTGCACGCCGGTCAACGATCCCCAGGGGAGGAACGATCTCGGGTGCGAGCCCCTCATGCAGGGCTATCCATGACCAGAACGGCGGCTCCCTGGATCCGTCCCTTCCGCAGCCGACACAGGGCCTCGTTGGCCTCAGCCAGAGGGAAGGGCTGGACCTCCGTCCTCACCGGCACCTGGGGAGCCACTGCCAGGAACTCGATCCCGTCCTGGCGCGTGAGATTGGCCACGGAGCGGATGATCCTCTCTTCCCAAAGGAGGTCATAGGAAAACGCAGGGATCTCGCTCATGTGGATGCCGGCGCACACCACCACCCCGCCCTTCACCAGGGCCCGCAGTGAGGTCGGGACAAGCGCTCCCACCGGCGCGAAGATGATGGCCGCGTCTAGAGACGCTGGCGGCAGGACGTCCGAGCCGCCCGCCCACACCGCACCGAGGGTTCGGGCAAACTCCTGGCCCTCCGCGTCGCCCGGTTTCGTGAAGGCATACACCTCTCGCCCCTGGTGGCAAGCCACCTGTGCGATGATATGGGCGGCAGCACCAAAACCGTAGAGGCCCAGCCGCTCCGCGTCCCCCGCCATGCGGAGAGAGCGGTACCCGATGAGCCCGGCACAGAGGAGCGGCGCCGCCTCCACGTCGGAATAGGATCCATGGATCGGGAGGCAATAGCGCCGGTCTGCAACCGTGTATTCGGCATATCCTCCATCGATCTGGTATCCCGTGAACCCGGGGTGGTCGCACAGGTTCTCCTGGCCCTTTGAGCAGAAGGAACATTCGCCACAGGTGCGGCCGAGCCATGGCACTCCGATGCGCTCTCCCACGGAAAGCCCTTCCACCCGGTCTCCCAGCTCCACCACCGTTCCGACGATCTCGTGACCCAGGACGAGGGGAAGCTTGGGCTCGGAAAGGTCCCCGTCGCACACATGGAGGTCGGTACGACAGACTCCGCACGCACTCACCCTGACGAGCACCTCATCGGCACCCGGACTGGGAGTCGGCAACTCAAGCATCTCGAGCGGCAATCCCTGCCGCTGCAGCACCATCGCCTTCATCGCTTCGCTCACATATCCGCTGGGCGTTTCACCCGATCGGGAGTCTCGCCCTGGCCTGGCTCACCGCATGGCTCCACCCGCACCTTCCCCGGCTCTCCTTCACGGCCTTCGATCAGGATCCTCGCCACCCCGAAACGATCGATCACATACGCGTTGGTCAGCAGGTGCCGGGTCACCGCGCTGGTTCGGAACTCCGAGGGGCCGCTCGCCATCGCCATGGGCACCAGGAGCTGGTCCGCAAGGTGTCGGTCGAAGGGCTCCGCAGAACCGTGGTGGATCAGTAGCTCTTCGCAAGCCTCTTCCGCCACGCGCTCCGCGGGCTTGCCGCGCTCGCCCAGCGCCGAGAAGCCAATCGTCACGTGCTCGTACTCCGTCTCGAGGAAGAGGGCCGCTCCCGGACCCGGTCCTCGTTCCCGGGTGGCGTGGACCTCGTTGTCGAAGCCCTCCCGCGTCAGAACACTACGCGCCCGATCGGCCATGCGCTGCGCGACGTGAGAGGGCAGATTCACGGCGACTGCCTTTCCCCGGACTCGCCGCAAGCTACCTCGCTGCATCACGCGGAGCGCCCGGAGCCCCCCACCCGCCGGCGCGGCGACCTCGGCTACAACCCGACCCCCTCCGCGAGGGTAGAATCCCCTCCGCACCAAACGACAGGTGACCCGAAGCCCCATCCGCCGAATTGCTGGAAGATACACGGCGTTGAGATAGTCGAACGAGGGGCTCCATGCGACATCCGTGCCCCCCGTGACCGTAAGCTGACTTGGCTCGTTCGCCATGCCGAGTGGAAGCAGCAATGCCTGGAGGACAAGGCAAACCGACCCCGCGCTTCCACCCTCCGCGAATTCCCCGACATCGAAGGAATACTGCCCCGGGCGAGGCACCGACCGGGGCCGGAACCGCACCTCCACCGAGCCGAGGTACGCGCCCACCAACTCCGCATCACAGATGCGTCCCAGGGCCACGACGTTCGTGACGTGCTGCGCAGCCAGTCCCCCCTTGGGCCGGTTCGCACGGATGTTCCGGACGCAAACCGTCATGCCGCCCATTGTCGAGAGACTGAGAGCCGTCCGAAGAATCTGGCCCCCGCCCTCCCCGTACGATCCGTCGATTTCGATCACCGACACGGTCGCCCTCTAATCGGAACTCTCCTCTCTCACCGCCATCTCCGGGCCACCGCCAGGATGTGGGCCGACACTCCCAGGAGCGACGGTTCCGCTTCCAGAGCTTTCAGGATCTCCAGGAGCGACTGCCGCTGCTGCTGATCATTCCAGCGCTCCTCGAAGTCCTGCAGGAGCCAAGCAGGACCCTCGATGCCGAAGAGACCCTCGAGCTGGAATCCCGCGCCCTCGATCTCGGCCCGAAAATCCTGGGGACGATGAAAGTAGGCGGTGGTGAAGTAATCCAGGTTGCCCGTGGGATTCCGGTGCTGTCCGTCTTCCAGATCTCGTTCGACGATCCGGGCGAAAGATGGATCTGCCAGAAGTCGCCTCGTCAGCCCGTCCAGGGCCGACGCGAAGCGAGAGATCGCAACCCCGAAGAGGATGCCGCCCGGCTTCAGGACCCGATAGGCTTCCCGCAGCGCCCTCTTCCGATCGTCCTCGTGGATGAGATGGTAGAGCGGGCCGAAGAGCAGGACCACGTCGGCGCTATGGTCTCCCTGGACTAGCTTTCTCGCATCTCCTACCGCGCAGCTCGCGATCCGCGGACCCTCCTGCTTCTCCGAGAGGAATCGCGCTCTCGCCACCAGCTCCGGAACCGGATCCACGAGATGGGTCTCGTACCCCTCAGACGCCAGCCAGGAGGAGTAAGGGCCCGAACCCCCTCCCACATCCAGCACCACAGCCGGCAGGGGCGGAAGGTGCCGCGCGACGATCTCCCGAGTCCGGGCGAATTCCAGCATGCCGAGTCCCGAGAAGAGGCGGTCGGACTCCCGATTCCGGCCGTAATAGGCGAGGATCTGTGGATCCATCTCCGCCCTGCCTGCAGCGACTTCACTCATGGTCCTCCCTTCTGTTCATCCTCCCGGCAAGCCTTCGTAACGCCAGGAGCGTGGCTCTGTCCTCGAGCAGCGCGGTGTTGTGCCTCCTCGCGGTCCCGGGATCCGTCACGATAGCGCCTCCCAGCACGGCGATTCCCACGTCTCGAGCCGCCGCCGCCTGGCGTTCGTGGCGTGGCCCTCCCACCGTCTCTTCGTCCTCCTCCCGGGCAGTGCGTCGGGCAGGAGACCACGGGTTGAGGGGAAGCTCGGGCAGCAGGGCGAGCTGTGCGCCACGCTGCTTGGCAGCGGACAGGTGGTCTCGGAGTCCTTCCCCGTCCGTGTCGCCGAAGAGGACCTCGGTAATCAGGGCGCCCCCGAGAAGTGGGCCGTTGGAATCAGATTTCATCGGCTTTCTCCGCTGGTCGCGATGCAACGCCCAACGTGGTAGAATCCCTCCGGGCCGACCGACTCGGACACGCTGTCGGAATGGAGGTCACTCGCCGCTCGTCGCATGGCGGGCCGAGACGCTCTCCTATCGCTCTCGCGCGACGTGGTGAGTCCCGGTCAACCAGCCGCTGATCCACGACGCTGCCGGAATCTGACAGGCCACGGGCAACGGGGCCACTGAGTCAGGAGCTGAACGCTTGATCCTGGTCGATGAAGGTGAATCTCAGATAAGGGAAGTCGGCATCCGCGTTGCTCGCGGGAAGGAAAGTGCTTCCTGATGGCTTCGTCCCACGCGACGGGGCCCGAGCCTCTCATCCGCGCCCTCCGGAACCCCAACATCTATCCCGAGTCCGAGCGGCCTCCGCGAGTGGAGATGATCGAGACTCACGTGTCATGGCTCTTCTTCGCGGGCGAATACGTCTACAAGGTGAAGAAACCCGTGGACTTCGGGTTCCTGGACTTCACGTCTCTGGCGAAGAGGGTCAGATACTGTCACGAGGAGGTGGAGCTCAATCGCAGGCTCTCACCGGACGTGTACCTGGGAACCGTGGATATCAGGGAAGACGGAGGATCCTACTCCATCGACGGGCCCGGGCAGACCGTGGAAATCGCCGTCAAGATGCGTCGACTCCCGAAGGATGGATGGTTGGCGAACCGGCTCGCCCGGGGAGAGGCTACGGCCGAGGATCTTCGCAGGATTGCCCGGCGCATCGCCGAGTTCCACCAGGCCGCCGAGACGAGCTCGGAAGTCTCCCGCATAGGAGGCCTTGAAGCCGTCCGGTTCAACACCGAGGAGAATTTCGAACAAACTCACCCGTATGTGGGCTCGACGGTCTCGAGCGAGGCGTACGATACCATTCGGGCATACACTTGGACCTTCCTGGAACGCAGAGAAAGCCTCTTCCATCAGCGGGAGCGAGAAGGACGCATCCGAGACTGCCACGGCGATCTCCATCTCGCCCAGATCAACCTGGAAGACGGGATCTCCTTCATCGACTGCATCGAGTTCAACCCCCGACTCCGCTACGGCGACGTCGCTGTGGACGTGGCCTTCACGGCGATGGACCTGGACTTCCACGGTCGTCCGGACCTCGCCGACACATTCATCGCCGAGTACGTGGCCCAGTCCGGAGACCCGGGCGTCCTCGAGGTACTGGACTTCTACAAGTGCTATCGGGCCTACGTGCGTGGGAAGATCGAGAGTCTCCGCTCCGATCAGAACGGTCTTGGCCCCCACCACCGGGGACCGATTCGTGACCGGGCTCGTGGGTATTTCGATCTCGCGAAGAGCTACGCGACGCCCGATGGGCCTGCGCTCATCATCATGACCGGTCTCATGGGGACAGGAAAGTCCGCTCTGGCCGAGGCCCTGGTGAAACGCCTCGATGCGGCATTGATCTCGTCCGACCGGGTCCGGAAGGAGCTCGCCGGGCTGACCCCGGAGGAACGCCGCGAGGTGTCCTGGGGCGAGGGGATCTACGCACCCGATTTCTCCGAGCGGGTTTACGAGACGCTGCACCGACGGGCCCTCGAGAGACTACGGTCGGGTCAGCTGGTGATGGTGGACGCCTCCTACCAATACCGCAGCTGGCGAGAAGCCGCCTCCCGCGCAGCCTCCTCGGCTCCCTCCCGCTTTCTCATAGTGGAGACCGCGTGCCCGCTCGACGTGGTCCGGCACCGACTCGAAGATCGCCGGGCTCGACGAACGGACCCCAGTGACGGTCGCCTTGCCCTTCTCGAGACCCAACGAGCTCACTTCGAACCGGTCGACGAGGTCCAGGTCCAGAACCATGTCCGTGTTGACACCAGCACCGCGCTGCCGGACGTGACGCTTCAGGCACTTCAGGAGGTCTACCGCCGCCTGCTGGACTGAATGACCAGGAGTCAGTCAGGCGGCCCGAGGGTGAGCCTCGCTGCTCGCAAGCGGCCACCCCAAAGGCGGGCTCTCCTGTGTGAACAAAGCCCCTGCCGACATCGTATTCGATTCGTATCCAAAGTGAAGGAGGCCCACAACCATGATCCCCCACCGAGTCACGCCGCTTCTTTCAATGGTTCTCATCCTTGCCAGTGGGCTCCTCTCGCCAGGCGCTCTGCGCGCGCAGGAGGAGTTCGATATCGCGGGTACCTGGCTCGGAACGCTGAGTGTACCCGGCCAGGAGCTTCGCATCGTCTTCAACATCGCGTCGGTAGATGGTGGCCTCACCGCGACGATGGACAGCCCGGATCAGGGGGCCACGGGCATACCGACTGAGCGTGTCACCTTCGAGAATGGTACTCTGGTGATCGAGGTCCCGGCCGTCCCGGGAGGTGGCCGGTACCAGGGAAGCGTGAGTGGCGATGGGCAGTCCATCGAGGGCAGTTGGTCACAGGGAACCGCCTCGATCCCGGTGGTCCTCCGAAAGGTAGACGACGTCGAGACCCCCGCTCGACCTCAGGAGCCCGCGGAGCCTTATCCCTACCTGGCTGAAGCCGTCACCTACGAGAATCCGGCGGCAGATCTCACCCTCTCGGGCACCCTCACTCTGCCAGAGGGACTGCGACCGTTCCCCGCTGTGGTATTGGTGACCGGATCCGGACCTCAGGACCGCAACGAGACGGTCATGGGACACCGTCCATTTCTAATTCTAGCGGATCACCTCACCAGGGAAGGGATCGCCGTGCTTCGCTACGATGATCGTGGGGTCGGCGAGTCGACGGGGGACTTCGGTGCTGCCACGTCGAAGGACTTCGCCAGTGACGCCCTGGCCGGGGTTCGCTACCTGAAGGCCCGCTCTGAGATCGATCCCGGTCGGATCGGCCTGATCGGCCACAGCGAGGGAGGACTGATCGCGCCCTTGGTGGCCGCTGAATCCGACGAGGTGGCCTTCATCGTGCTGCTCGCCGGCCCAGGGATCACCGGTGAGGAGATCATCCTCCTCCAAAGCGAGCTGATCGGCCGCGCTCAGGGTTTGTCAGATGAGCAGATCTCCAGAAACCTGAAGGCGCAGGGGATGATCTTCGAGCTCGTCACGGGAACCGACAACCCCGCCTCCGTTCGTGATGAGGTGCGCCAGATTCTCGTCGATCTCCTGGAGGCCATGAGCGAGGAAGAGAGGCAGGCAGCGGGATTCACCGAAGCTGCCATCCCCGCGCAGCTGGCGCAGGTGACCTCACGCTGGATGCATTTCTTCCTCACCTACGACCCGGTACCCACCCTCCAGCGCGTGACCGTTCCCGTGCTGGCCATCAACGGGGAGAAGGATCTTCAGGTACCACCCGGCCCCAACCTAGCGGCAATCGAGAGCGCCCTCCGTCGCGGTGCCAACCCCGACTTCGAGACGGCCGAGCTCGCCGGGCTCAACCACCTCTTCCAGACCGCCGAGACCGGCGCGCCGTCGGAGTACTCGCGGATCGAAGAGACCATGGCGCCCGTGGCCCTGACGACGGTCTCCGCCTGGATTCTGGCACGATTCTGAGTGCGAGGGACTCGCCCTCAGTCCGTGCCTACTCGCTTCTGAGAGGGATCAGGGGATGGCATCACCCGCACTGTTCCCCGGGCCCCCGCAACAGGAGGAAAGATGACTTCGCTCCGAGCCGTCGTTGTCGCCACGGTACCGCCGCTGCTCGCCGGTGTCCTCACGGGATGCAACGAGCGAGAGAGGGAGGGCACGACGGAGGAGGTCAATGCGTCGTCGGTGTCCTCGGAGATCGAGGGTCGGCTGGCCCAGTATGCCACGGTCCCGCTCACCGCCGATCTGAGCGAGCTCTCGACGCCCGATCGTCAGATGATCCCGCTGTTGATCGAGGCAGCGGAGCACATGGACGCCATTTACTGGAATCAGGCGTATGGGGATCGGGAGGCTCTTCTCTCGGGCGTGACAGACCCCGCGGTGAGACGGTACCTGGAGATCAACTACGGTCCCTGGGATCGCCTCGCTGGCGAGGAACCCTTCCTTCCCAACGTCGGGCCGAAGCCGGCGGGCGCGAACTTCTACCCCACGGACATGACGGAGGAGGAGTTCGAGGAGGCCGCTGCGAGGGCTCCGGACGGCGGGGCGAACTTGCGCGGTCTATACACCCTCGTTCGGAGGGGTCGCGACGGCACGCTTCGGGCCGTTCCATACCATGAGGCGTACGCGGAGCATCACCAGGCTGCGGCAGCCGTCCTGCGAGAAGCCGCCAATCTCTCGACCGATGCGGGATTCGCGCGTTACCTGGAGCTCCGGGCCGATGCTCTGTCGACCGACAAATACCAGGAGAGCGACCTGGCCTGGCTCGACATGAAGAAGAACCCCATCGATCTGGTCATCGGCCCCATCGAAGTATACGAGGACCAGCTCTTCGGGTACAAAGCCGCCCACGAGGCCTTCGTCCTCGTCAAGGACATGGAGTGGAGTCGCCGGCTGTCCCGCTTTGCCGCCTTCCTACCGGACATGCAGCGAGGCCTGCCCGTTCCGGACGAGTACAAGCGGGACGTGCCCGGGACCGACTCGGACCTCAACGCCTACGACATGGTCTACGTGTCCGGTCAGTCCAACGCCGGTTCCAAGACCATCGCCATCAACCTGCCCAACGACGAGGAAGTGCGGGCGGCACGGGGTACGCGGCGTCTTCAGCTGAAGAATGCCATGCGCGCCAAGTTCGATGAGATTCTCGTCCCCATCGCAGACGTCCTGATTGCCGAGGATCAGCGCCAGCACATCACTTTCGATGCCTTCTTCGGAAACACGATGTTCCACGAGGTCGCCCACGGGCTCGGGGTCGACAATCTCGTCTCGGGGGAAGGAACGGTACGGGAGGCCCTCCGGGATCACTACTCGGCGATGGAGGAAGGAAAGGCCGACGTGCTGGGCCTGTATCTGGTGACACGCCTCTTCGACCAGGGCGAGATGGCGGAGGGCGATCGCAGGGACAACTACGTCACCTTCCTGGCGGGGATCTTCCGGTCTGTGCGGTTCGGGGCATCCAGCGCCCACGGCCGCGCGAACATGGTTCGGTTCAACTACTTCCGCGAGCAGAGCGCTTTCACGCGCGACGCATCCACCGGCAGGTACCGGGCGGACTTCGAAAGGATGAGGGAGGCGATGAACTCCCTGTCCGCCCTGATCATCACCATACAGGGCGATGGTGATTACGAGGCGGCCAGCCAGCTGCTGGCGGAGAAGGGAGTGGTGGGGGAAGAGCTCCAAGCAGACCTGGATCGCCTCGCGGAGGCCTGGATTCCCGTGGATATCGTTTTCGAACAGGGGTCAGCGGTCCTGGAGGAGGCTGGTTCCTAGGCCCTTGTGGCTCCTATACCCCCTCACGAAGCCTTCGGATGGCCGCCTGGGTCCCCATGACGAGCAGTCGGTCGCCCGCGCGGAGCCGCACGTCCGCCGCCGGCAGGCGGCCAGGGCGACCCTCCAGCGACTCGGGACCGCTCTCCACGGTGCGAATCAGGACGACCTCCACTCCCCACCGCCGCCGCACGTCGGCCTGCCGGAGAGTCCGGCCCACCAAGCCGTAAGGGACCTCGACCTCCGCCAGGTGGACTCCGCCAAGAACCTCCACCGTCCGCCCACCCTCCACCGCATCCACCAGCGAACCGAATCCTCCGGGGAGGTCCACCTGGAAGATGCGGCGGTTGTACGAGTCGATGAGGGCATCCCTGGTGATCACCCCAACCACGCGGCGGCTAGCGGGGTCCGCACAAACCGGCAACTCGTCCCTCTGGGTTCGCCCGAAGAGATGCATCGCCAGGTCGAGGTTGTCACTGGGGAGAACGAACGGGACGTCTTCCTGGACGGCATCCGCCGCCACCACCAGGTCCCCCAGGGTCTCCGTCTCGGGAAGCAGGGCGCCGACGTCGCTGAGAGACACCATGCCCATCAGCTCCCCATCCTCCCCGACCACCATGACTTCTTTGTGACTGCCCGCGACGAGTCGAGGTACCAGCTGAGTGAAGGGCATGCCTGCCGGAACCGTGGGCGCCTCCCGGTCCATGACCTCGTGAACCGGAATCGAGCGGAGGAGGTTCACGTCGCGCCCCTCCCGAAGCCTGACCCCGCGACGGGACAGCTTGGACGTGTAGATGGAGTCGCGATGCAGGAGAGAGCTGAGAAGCAGTCCCAACACACACGCCACCATCAAAGGCGGGATGATTCGGTAGTCATTGGTCAGCTCGAAGATGATCAGGATTCCGGCGATCGGAGCGTGGGTGGTGGCTGTGAGCATGGCTCCCATGCCCACGAGGGCATAGGCCCCCGCGGTGGCTGTCCATTCCGGGAAGAGGCCGTGAACGAGCGATCCCCACGCCGCGCCCAGTGAAGCCCCCATAAAGAGCGAAGGCGCGAAGATGCCTCCGGAGCCACCCGAGCCCAGGGTCAAGGCGGTGGCCACCATCTTCGCCAACACCAGGAGGACCACGAGGGCACTCGTCGTGCCCCAGAGGGCTTCGCCGATCGTCTCGTATCCCACGCCGAAGACCTGGGGGAATGCCTGGGCGATCACGCCGACCAGCAGCCCGCCGGCGGCAGGGCGTAGCCATGGCGGAATCGGTGAAGACTCGAAGGCGTCGCTGCTTCGCTCCAGAAGCCGAATGAACGCCACAGCCGCCAGACCTGCCGCTAGACCGAGGACTCCGTAGAGGAACAGCTCTCGAGCGCTCACCAGCTCGTACGCAGGCACCTGAAAGGCGGGGAAATCTCCAAGGTGGTACCGGGAGATCACCGTAGCCACCACCGAAGCGATCACGATCGGAGCCAGCCTGGCCACGGCCACGTCCCCCAGCACGACCTCGACCGAGAATAGCGCGCCGGCGATGGGCGCGTTGAAGGTCGCCGCGATGGCCCCGGCGGCGCCACACGCGACGAAAGTCCGCAGTCGCTGCGCCGAAACCTCCATGGCGCGACCCAGGAAGGAGGCCATCGCGGACCCAATGTGGACGATGGGGCCCTCCCGCCCTGCCGAACCGCCCGAGCCGATCGTCAAGCCAGCCGCCAGAGCCTTGACCCAGAGCACTCGGAAGCGGATGGAGCCCCCGAATCGGGCCACCGCGTCCATCACTTCCGGAACACCGGAGCCCTTCACTTCCGGAGCGACCCGCGTGACCAGCAATCCCACCCCCAGACCCCCGAGACCCGGGAATACCAGCCGCTGCCACCAGGGAATGCCCGAGAGAAGACCCAGCGTGTACTCGGGCGCCCCGAAGAAGACTCCCTGAAAGAGCCGGATAAGGAGCCGAAACCCGATGGCGCCGTAGCCCGCCATGATCCCGATGAGCAGAGCGCTCGCCACAGCGAACACGTGCTCGCCACGCCGGATCCGGCCGAGCACCTTGCTCAAAGCCCCGCGCATAGCTTGCTGGACCCGGAACCAGCGCACCAGGGCCGTGCGAGCCAACCGGCGCGCACGTGGACGGCGGCGCCTGCGCCGGCTGGAAACGGATTCTGCCGTCATCCCGACTCCGATCCTCGCATACGGTACAGCGGACGCTGGCGAAGATGCTGGGTTTCCCCGCACGCCAACAGGGGACGTCTTCCTGGAGCTTCCTTCAGGGAGGGTAGCCCGTGCCGCCTTGCTGGAGCCCCGAGTTCACCCGAGGCCTTCTTCACACCGAGACCATGGCCTTGGATCGGGCAAGCAGCCTTCCCACGAGCGATTGTTGGATCGGAGACGTGATTCTCGTGGACGGGCCGGGTTGGGCTCGGTAGATTTTGCCGTGGGCACCCACAAAGTGGCAGCCCGGTCCCAGCATTCCATCGAGGAATATCCATATGCCCATCTATACCTACCGTTGCCAGGACTGCGAGAAGACCTTCGAGCGTGTCGAACACATGGACGAGCACGTGGACACCCACCCGAAGTGTCCCGAGTGCGAGAGCGAGAAGGTGCAGCAGGTCTTCGAGCCGTTCTTCGCCAAGACTGGGAAGAAGAGCTGATCCCTGGCCAGGTCCCATCCGACCGAACGCGCTGGCGAACAACAGGGTTGGCCAGGGTGGAGGGCCTCCGTCTTCCTCGCTGAGCCGGGAAAAGCCACATGCCCTTTCACGATTACTCGCTGGGCGAGCTCAGAGATCTCGCCGAAATGACGTTCGTCGTGGCCGCCGCCGCCGAGGTGGGCATATTCGCGGCTCTGGCGGACGGCCCGAGTGCCGAGGAAGAGCTCGTCCACAACCTCGGCCTGGACCCGCGGGCGCTGGGGATGCTCATTCCAGTGCTCACGGATCTCGGCCTGGTGTGGTGCCGCGACGGGAAGGTGAGTCTGACCCCTCCAGCCCATCGCCAGCTAGCCGACCCGGACTCTCCCGAGTATGTGGCCGGAGGTCTTCCGCACTGGCTCCAGAACGTGGCGGGTTGGGCCCGGCTTCCCGAGGCGCTGCGGACCGGCCGGCCGGTTCGCGACCCGACGGTCCCCCGCGACGAGGGGTCCATCGCGCGCTTCATGGCGGGCATGGCAGCCGCCCCATCCGAGAGAGTGGCCCGAACCGTGGAGCTGTGTCTGGAGAGACACCGTGGGGCACGGACGATGCTGGATCTGGGGGGTGGCCCAGGTCACTACGCGCGTGCCTTTGCCGCTCGGGGGCTCGCGGTCACCCTGCTGGACACGCCCGAGACGCTTGACCACGTGGAAACGGCCTACGGGCTGGAAGCTGTCCCCGGCCTCGACCTCGTGCGCGGTGACTTCCTCAACGACCCCCTTCCCTCGGGACCGTTCGACATCGTCCTCCTGAGCAACATTCTCCACATCTACTCCCCCGCGGAGAATCAGGCCTTGCTGCAAAGGGTCTCCGAGGTCACCGCCGACGGCGGTCTGGCGGTCGTCGCGGAGTTCCTGCGCGGACGAAGCGAGCGGGCGGCGCGATTCGCACTGGTGATGCTCCTCCACACGGAAGGCGGCAACGCCTACGCAGAGTCCGACTTCGCGCTGTGGCTCGGGCGAAGTGGATTTTCTCAGATCGCAGTCTCCGATCTGGAGCCTGGGCGACACCTGATCACGGCGGTGAAGGAGAGTCTTTGACCGGGGGCCTGACTCGGACGGGGGGAGTGGCGTGACGCGCTTCAGGCGGTCACGATTCCCAGGGGCGACCAGCTCTGCCAACGACCCCGGGTGAAGTCCGGGAAGCCCACCGGCTGGCTACCGTTGGCCACCGACCACTCGCTGAGCGGGGTCACCGCACTGAGTGCTGCGGCGTCGTAGACGTTCATGTCCGTGGGAAGACCTTCTCTCAGGCACTTGATGAGCCGGTAGTCTTCCAGGTAGTCCATCCCACCGTGGCCGGCCCCCCGGGCCATTGCCTCGATCTCTCGCCAGAGTGGATGGTCAAACTCCGCGAGGTATTCGTCCGCCTCCTCCCAGCTATGCTCGGGGCTCCGTCCTTCGACATAGACTCGATTCGGGTAGCCCTGGAAGAGCCCACGCGTGCCCTGGACCAGGTGAATGCGGCTGTAGGGACGGGGCAGGTTGGTGTCGTGGCTGACGTAGATGGTCCTGCCCATGGCCGTCCTGATGAGGCTCACGTTGATGTCGCCCAGGACATATTCCTCCCGCCGCTTCTCATGATGCGGCGGATAGTGGTCCTCGGCCCATCGCTGCAGCCCTCGGGAGGGACCACTCATGGAGACCAAGGACTGGAAGCAGTCTCCGCGGTTGATGTCCATGCAGTTAGCGATGGGGCCGAGGCCATGCGTGGGGTAGAGGTTGCCGTTTCGCTGGGTGGCATGGGCTCGGCGCCAGAGCCCTTCGCCTTCGTCGGCGAACTTGATGGCTCGGAGATCGTGCAGGTAACCACCCTCCCCATGGAGGATCTCACCGAACATTCCCTGCCGGACCATGTGGAGGACCATCATCTCCATTCGGCCGTAGCTCACGTTCTCCATCATCACGCAATGTCTCGCGTGCTTCTCGGCAGTCTCGACGAGCTTCCAGCAGTCATCCAGGGTGTACGCGGCCGGAACCTCGGTCGCCGTGTGCTTTCCGTTCTCCATGGCCGCCACGCAGATGGGTACGTGCCACTCCCAGGGGGTGGCGTTATAGATCAGGTCCAGATTCTCCTCCTCGCAGAGTCGCACGAAGTCCCACTCACCACGGGAATATCCGTTGGGCCGTCGAAACCTGGCTTCTTCCACCATGTCCTGCACCAGAGTGACCTTCTCGGGAACGATGTCACATACGGCCTGCACGACGCATCCGTCGATTCGAAGCAGGTTGCGGACATGGGCCGTCCCCATGCCGCCGACCCCGACGAAGCCGATGCGAACCACATCCATTGGGGGCGCGGCAAGTGGTTCTTGAGGAGCGGGTCCCCGGCCGGACTGCCGGGTGTTCGGCGCTGACTCACGCTCTGGGCCACATGCAGCGCCCAGAGCGGCCAGGCCCACGCCGAGAGCACCGATCTTGAGGGCCTTCCGTCGATCCATGCCGACCTGTGCTGCGACTTCGGCCTCATCAATCTGGATTGGGCGATCGGGCGATCCTTCCGTTTGGTGGCTCATGGTTCTCTCAGGTTCCCCTGTCTGTCGACTCATCTTTCGGTTTGTCCGTCGATTCGCGTCGGCTCACTCAGGCTCAGGACAGCTTCCCCCCAACCAGGGGCCCCAACCCGTCATCGCTCGCCCACCCGCCGGTACCCGAGCTTCATCCCGCCTTCCAGGCCATGAGGAGTCCATCCCGGATCGGGACCAGCGTGGTGACCCACGTCGGGTCTTCCAGCAGTAACCGGGTCATTCGCCGGACGCCCTCCGTGGCTGGCGTCCGGTCGTTCGCGGAGAAGATCCTACCCTTCCAGAGCATGTTGTCCACGATCAGGACGCCGCCGGGCCGCAGCTTCTCCTTCATCACCGGCAGAGCCTCCGGGTAACCCTCCTTGTCGATGTCGCAGAAGATGAGGTCAAAGGGCCCGGGCGCGGCCTTCAGGCACTCGACCGCTTCGGCTACGTGGTACCGAATCAAGGGATCGAGCCCCAGTCGGCCCAGATGCGTCCGCGCCCTCCGCGAGAGGTTCTCGTCCCAGACTACGTGATGGACCTCGCCGCCGCCGTTCTCCTTCACGCCGCGAGCGAACCAGGCCGTGGAATAGCCGAAACCCGAGCCCAGCTCGAACACCCGGGTCGCACATAAGAGGCGGGTGAGCAGATAGCAGAAGGGCCCCGAGGCCGGCCCGATGATGGGGAACCCTTCTCTCGCGGCCTGGGCCTCCATCTTCTTCAGCTCGCCTGAGCGTTCGGGCACCAGCGAGTCGAGGTACCTGCGAAGCGCGGGAGCCTGCAGCTCGGCATCCACCGACCGGTCCGAGGTCCCGGCGTGGCCACGTTCCCCTCCCTGAGGCCCAACGCTCATTCCACCACGCTTCCGATCTCCTGAGCCAGAACGGCAAGAATCACCCTGATTCCCTCCAGGAAGTTGCCCATCCGAATGTTCTCGTTCGGACTGTGCTCAGGGAAAGAACTGGTCACCGTACTCGCCTCACTGCTCCGTGGACTCCTCGGTGGACCTGGGCTCCAGGCCGCGGACGACCTCGAGGAATGCCTCCTTCTGTCCCGTCACGCTCTCCTCGGGTCCGAAGATCTGGAAGAAAAGATTCCCCTGCGGTGTCTCGACGACCGCAGCGATCATGGCCTGATCCGGCTCCGCCTCCCCGGTGCCCATTCCCATGCCGACTCCTCGAGCGTACGATCCCTGAAACTCTGCAACCGTGGTGGCGAGACCCCCGACCTCGAATCGCTCCACATCGGGGTCCACCGGACCGCCCTCGGGAGTGGCGAACTGGCTGCTCCATCGCGCGATGTTGGCGTCCGCCGATCCGCCCTGACCCTCGCCGAAGTAGTAGACCACCACCGTAGCCTCCCCTCCTCCCGCGGACATCGGGGTCCGGAACTCGGCCAACCGCATCGCGTTCGAGGGTGGGGATTGCTCCCAGTCGGAGGGCACTCGCGTTACATAATCGAGGACGGAGACCACCGTGCCGTCGCCCACGCCGGCGCTCTGCTCGGCCTGCGGAGCCCCACAAGACACCAGAGCAATCAGGACCAGAACGCTCGCTCCCCCGCGAGGCCTTCGGATCGGGTTTCGCATTTCTTCCGCCTTTCCTTACTCGTTCGATTCAGGGTCCCGGCACCCTTCCGGTAGGAGCGGGGAGATCCAGCCTGTCCACCCAAGGGCCGAATGTAACCCCGCAACAGGCGAAGGACACCGACGAATCGCGCACGCCCCCGCAAGGCGACGGCCTCAAGCCCGCCGCTTGACACCTGTCGCCTCGATCTCACAATTGGCGGCGGCGAGAGAGCACCCGTCGCTGGCACGAGCCTCGAGTCCGACCTCTCAAGCGCGAGAAGAGCGCGTCGCGTGATCTTCAACCGGTTTGATCTGGCCGCCTTCGTGGCGTTCATCACGGTCGTCATCGGCGTCTCCCTGTACGCCGGGCGTGGGGAGGAAACGTCGGATGACTACTTCCTGGCGGGCCGTCGGCTCTCCTGGTGGCTGATCGGATTCTCGCTGATCGCTTCCAACATCTCCACCGAGCATTTTGTAGGGATGGCTGGTCGCGGATACGAGCTCGGTCTCGCCATCGCCAGCTACGAGTGGATGGCCGCGGTCACCCTGGTGATCGTCGCCGTCTTCTTCCTCCCCAAGTTCCTCAGGGCCGGGATCTACACGATTCCCGAGTATCTGGAGTATCGATACAGTGCGGGAGCCCGGGCTCTCATGGCTGTCTTCATCATGTTGGCCTACGTGTTCGTGGCTCTCGCTACGGTTCTCTACGCCGGGGCGCTGGCCCTGGAGTCCATCTTCGGCGTGAATACACTCCTCGGCATCTGGCTGATCGGAGTCCTGGCCGGCGGATACACCATCTACGGCGGTCTCAAGGCCGTGGTCTGGTCCGACCTCATCCAGGGAGTCACGCTTCTGCTGGGCGGTCTCCTGATCATGGGTCTGGGCCTTCGGGCCATGGGTGGCGTGGGGCCGTTTCTCGATGCAGGGTCGGATAAGCTGCACACGGTGCTTCCATGGAACCATCCGGAAATGCCGTGGCTTGCCGTCTTCGTGGGAGGGCTGTGGATCCCGAACCTGTTCTACTGGGGATTGAACCAGTTCATCACCCAGCGGACGCTCGCAGCCCGCAGCCTGGCGGAAGGTCAGCGCGGGATCTTCTTCGCCGCCGTGCTTAAGCTCCTCATTCCGTTCATCATTGTCTTCCCGGGAATCATGGCTGCGGAGTTGTACGGCGGGAGTATCGATCTGCCGGATCAGGCCTATCCCGTGCTCATGCGCGAGCTCCTTCCCGTCGGCCTCACGGGCATCATGTTCGCCGCACTCTTCGGCGCCGTGATGAGCTCCCTGGACTCCATGCTGAACTCCGCGGCCACGATCTTCACCATCGACCTGTACAAGAGGCATCTCAGGCCGGACATGCCTTCCCGCCGCGTCGTGACCGTCGGACGCGTCGCCACGGGCATACTCGTGCTGATCGGATGCTTGTGGGCACCCATCGTGGCGAGCGCCGGCAGCGTCTTCCAGTACATTCAGATGTTCTGGGGATTCATTTCTCCGGGAATCGTCGCCGCGTTCCTTTTCGGCCTGTTCAGCCCTCGGACCCCACCCTCGGCCGCTATCGGTGCCATGATCCTCGGAATTCCAGTCTACGGTCTCCTTCTCTGGCTCGTTCCGGACGTGGCATTCTTGCACCACATGGCCATCACTTTCCTGGTGCTGGCGTCGTTCATGACCCTGATGACGTTCCTCAGCCCCCTGCGAGAACCGAAGACGTTACCCGTGCAGAGGGCCTTCTCCCTCGAGCCCGAACCAATGGCGCGATGGTACGGAGCAGGCGTCACTGCGGCGACCGCTCTGCTCTACATCGTGTTCTGGTAGGTCGGCGGGCGCTTCACTCCACTGAGACTGGGAGCCGGTGGTACTCCGGGCACGCAGGAGGCGATGTCAGTGTGTCCGGCCACAGTTGATCCGGCCATCATCAGGCGGTAGGCTTTCGAGGACACGATCGCCGGTTCGAAGACGATCTTCCCGGAACCGAAACCGCTGATGTTCAGCGAGGAGGTCGAGGTGATGACAATCGCGTTCCGTGGCCGATGGCTTCTGGGACCCGCCCTGCTGATGACGCTGGGTTGGATGGCCGGGTGCAACGAAGTCACGCCTGCACCTGAGCCCGCCGATCTCGTGCTCCGTGACGGCAAGTTCGTGACCATGGACCCATCCCTGCCGGAAGCCCAGGCGCTCGCCGTGCGAGGAGATCGCATTCTGGCCGTCGGCACCGACCGAGAAATTGACACCTATGTCGGGCCAGAGACCGAAGTCATCGAACTGAGTGGGATGCTCGCCGTCCCGGGCCTCATCGAGAGTCACGGTCACTTCATGGGCGTTGGCACCGCTCAGCTGCAGCTCAATCTGATGGACGTCTCCAACTGGGACGAAGTCGTGGCGATGGTGGAGGCGGCGGTACGTGAAGCGCAGCCCGGAGAGGTGATTCAGGGAAGGGGCTGGCACCAGGAGAAGTGGGATCGCGTGCCCGAGCCGAACGTCGACGGACTGCCCTTCCACTACTCCCTCAGTGCGGTATCACCCGAGAACCCCGTCGTCCTCCGGCACGCCAGCGGCCATGCGACCTATGCCAACGCCAAAGCCATGGAGCTTGCGGGCATCACGAGGGACACCCCTGACCCCCCAGGAGGCCAGATCGTTCGAGACGCAAATGACGACCCCGTCGGTGCTTTCAGGGAGACCGCGTCCGGTCTGCTGGGCCCCGCGACCAGCAGCGCACCGGATCCGGATCCCCGTCGGGTGGCGGAGTTGGCCAACCAGGAGGTGCTCTCTAAAGGCATCACCACGTTCCAGGATGCCGGATCCGGGTTCTCGACCGTGGACCTGTTCAAGGAGATGGCGGACGACGGAAGCATGGGAGTGCGGTTGTGGGTGATGCTGCGAACGTCCAACGAGCGTCTGGCGGAGAGCATCGCGGACTATCGTCTAATCGGCTACGGAGGGAACCGTCTCACGGTGCGAGCGATCAAGCGATCCATCGACGGCGCTCTGGGTCCCCACGGGGCCTGGCTCCTAGAGCCGTACAGGGACCTGGCTGAGAGCACCGGCCTGAATACCAGCCCCGTCGAAAACATCGAGGAGACAGCACGGATCGCCATGGAGAACGACTTTCAGCTCTGCGTCCACGCCATCGGCGATCGTGCCAATCGCGAGACCCTGGACATCTTCCAGCAGGCCTTCGAGGCGAATCCGGACAAGACAGGGCTTCGCTGGCGGGTGGAGCACGCACAGCATCTACACCCGGAAGACATCCCACGGTTCGCGGACCTTGGCGTCATCGCCTCGATGCAGGGGATTCACTGTACCTCGGATGCGCCCTACGTCCTGGAGCGCCTGGGCGAGCAGCGAGCGGAGGAGGGAGCCTACGTGTGGAGGAAGCTCCTGGATTCCGGTGCCGTGATCGCGAATGGAACCGACGCACCCGTTGAGGACGTCGATCCCATCGCCAGCTTCTACGCCACGGTGTCACGGAGGTTGAACGACGGCTCTGTCTTCTACCCGGATCAGCGCCTGAGCCGGGAAGAAGCCCTCCAGACGTACACGCTGGACGCTGCTTACGCCGGCTTCGAAGAGGACATCAAGGGGTCCCTGACGCCCAACAAGCTCGCGGACATCACCATCCTGTCCAAGGACATCATGACCATTCCCGAGGATGAGATTCCCACTGCCGAGGTAGTCCACACGATCGTGGGTGGGAAGGTCATGTACAGCCGGGATGTGTCCGGAGGAGGTTAGGCGCGCGAGCTCCGGCCACAGCCTCCCGCCTGGTCCCGCGCCGTGATGCGGATGGGGCCCCGTCACCTGGCGGGGCCCCTCCGTCTCATTCTCCCAGAGATCTGCCGGCCAGGATGTGGAGCCCGGCTCGGACTCGCTCCCGGCTCATGAGCCAGGCCAGACTTCCGTAGGTCAGGACCCCCACCGCGATCTGGGCCACCAGAGCCACCTCGGGATGCAGGTTGCCTCGCGCCACCGTCTGGACAGCGAGGACAGCCGCAGTCATCACCAGCGAGCCCACGGCCGCGGGCCTGAGCGCCCCCAGATACTGGGCCCACCGGATCTCAGCGATCCGGAATGCGTGGCGATAGGCGAAGGCGAGCGAAACGAGCGGCTGCGCCACGAGCCAGACGAGGGCCACGCCCTCGAGTCCCCAACGGGCTCCGATGACGAAGAGGGGAGGCAGTACGATCGCGCCAGCCACCGTGTACTGGGTGTTGTACTGCGGGTGCCCCGTGGAGACGAGCAGGTGGGCGATGATGGGACCGACGGATCGCACCACCGCGGCGAGGGCGAGAATCCTCAGAGGCCCCACCGCGGCAGCCCAGTGATCCCCCAGAACGACGAGCACGAAGTCCGGGGACACGAGGGCCAGCCCGATGGCCGCCGGGAACGAGATCAGCGACACCCCTTCGGTAAGCCGGAGGACGTACCTCCGGAGCGCGGGCACATCGGACTGGACCGCAGCGAAAGTAGCCGTGGCCACCTGGCCAATCACGCTGTTGATCCGGGTCACCGGAATGCTCGCCAGGGTCCAGCCGATGGAGTACGCGCCCAGCGCGGCGGTACCCAGGATTCTCCCCACCAAAGCGAAATCGGCGTTGGAGTAGGCGTACCAGGCAACGTTGGCCAGGACCATCAGAGCCCCGAACCGAACCGCATCCTTCACAGCGTTCCAGCGCCACCTGACCGAGATCGGATGAAACCGCACCCACAGCAACAGGATCGCCGCCGCGAGTCGCCCCAGGATGCCGCCTGCCACCAGTGACCAGTAGCTGAAGCCCATCGCCGCTAGCGTGAGCGTTGCCAGCGAATTGGTCAGCGCCTCCGTGCCCTCGATCCAGGCGAGTTCACGAAAGCGAAGGTCCTTCACCAGGAGAGCGCGGGGCACGACCTGGAACGCGCTGATGACGAAGGTGAGACTGAGCACCATCACCACCGCCGTTACCCGTGGCTCCTTGAAGAAGCCCGCCACGACTGGAGCCGCGACGAGCGACAGGGTGGCAAAACCGCACCCGAATGCGGCCGAAATCCCCGCGATCTGGGAGATCTGCTCGCGGCTGAGCCCACGCATCTGCACAATCGCGGTGCCGAGGCCGAACTCGTTGACCAGCTGGACGAGCCCCAGGAAGACCATCGCCATCCCTACGATCCCGTAGTCGTCAGGCGAGAGCAGCCGAGCCACGATCAGCGTGACGATCCAGGTGAAGATCTGGGATCCCCACTTGGCGCCGGCAGTCCAGGCGATACCCCGGATCACGGCTCGATCGAGGGACCCATCCGGTTCCGCGACCGGAAAGTGAGGGTGGCGGTCGTCCAAGCTCATGAGGCGGGAAGGGATTGCAAGACGGAGGCCAGGAGTGAGGGCTGGTGGGGGTCAGGCCCGTACCTCGATGAGGATTCCGTCGGGGCGGCCAGGTCCTACCTCACCGATCACTACTCCGATATCGGGCCCCTCCCCCAGACGGCTCGAGATGGCGGGGACGTCCTTTGACGCCGCCCCGAACAGCAAGCCTCCTGAGGTCTGGGGGTCGAAGAGCAGTCCCAGCTTGGGGTGTCCCAGCAATGGGCTCGGGATGGCGATGGTCTTCCGCGCGCGCTCGTTCTCCGCATGGAGCGTGCTCCGAAGTCCCTGTCCCAGGAGCTCCCGGGATCCTGGCAAAGCGGGAAGCGCGTCCAGACGCAGGACCGCGCACACCCCGCTGGCCCGAGCCATCCTTCCAAGATGCCCGGCAAGACCGAACCCCGACACGTCGGTCGCTCCCGTGGCGCCCTCCCTGACCGCCACCTCCGAAGCGGCTCCGTTGGAGCGCTGCATGTTCGCGAGCGCACTCTGGATCCAGGGGCCCCTGGCCCTGCCCACCATGTCAGCGTGAAGGAGCACCCCGGTACCCAGAGGCTTGGTGAGAATCAGCCGATCCCCGATTCGCAACCCGTCGATCCGCAGCAGACGCCCCGTCCGGGGAACGTCCGCCTCCACATGGAAGCCGACCAGAAGCTCTCGAGAGGTCATGGTATGGCCGCCCAGAAGCGTGACTCCGAAGGGAGCGAAGGCTTCTCTGGCCCCACTGAGGACCTGGAACAACGTCTCCTCGTGTTGCTCGCTCGTCTCCGCCTGGTGGAGTACCACCATGGCGTGGGCGTATCGAGGCCGCACTCCCTTGGCGAAGAGATCCGACATGGCGTTCACCGCCGACACGCGGCCCACCAGAAAGGGGTCATCCGTGAACGCCCGGAAGCCGTCGAGAGACGCCACGTGCAAGCCGCCATCCGGAAGCCAGCGAGCCGACGCGTCATCCCCGGACGAAAGGTGGAGCTTCACGGCAGGGTCGTCGGGCCCGCTGCCCACCCGCTCGAGCGCCCTTTCCAGAGCGGACTCCCCCACCTTCGCGGCGCACCCTCCACACAGGGGCTCCATCTCACCCGCCATGGGAGACTGGCTTCTGAACACGTCGGTCACAGCCCCGTCCACATCCAGGACCTGAAATCCGCGCACGAACCGGCGGTCGATTCGGTCCTTGACCCGCATAACCCAGCGGCCCCCGAAGGAGAGTCCCCACTTGGCGCCCAGGGCCCTGCCGTCACCGAGGTTCAGGAGCGTCAGGAAGTCCCGCTGTGGGCGGTACGGCCGAAGAGCTCGACCCTCCAGAGCCGCCCTCAGATTATGGGCGACAAAGGGACCTTGGCGGACGGCGTAGACCCCGGCCTTCGGCGTGTCAGGATGGTCGGACAGAGTGCCGCAGTCCCCGACGGCCAAGAGATCGTCGTACCCTTCCACCTGGAGGGTCGAACGGGTCCACACGAAGCCGTGCGGGTCCGTCGGGAGACCGGAGCGCTCGAACAGCCCATGGCTCACGGCACCGGTCACCCACACGGGAAGGTCGCTGGGAACCATCTCGCCGCCTGCCACGAGCAGCCGGTCCGCGCGGGCCTCCACAACCTCGGACCCACAGCGGACGTCGATCCCCCGTCGACCCGCCTCCTGAAGAACCCGTCGGGCCAGGGACTCGGGATAGCCCGGCAAGAGCCGCGGCTCACGCTGGAGCAGCGTGACCTTCCGGCGGCTCACCCCCTCGATCTGGAGGCGATAATCCAGGGAGAAGGCTAGCTCCACACCTCCCGCTCCCCCACCCACGACCACTACGGAGAAAGGCTCGGCTGACGCGCGGTGGGTCGCTTCGGCGAGCACGCTCTGGACCCGCTCGACGAATCGACCGATGGGGCGGGTGGAAAGAGCGTGCTCCTTGACCCCGGGGAGATCCCGAGCGGCCACCGCCGAGCCGATGTCGAAGGAGGCCAGATCATACCGGATGGGCGGGCGATCCGCGAGCTCGATGTGCCTGCGAGCGACGTCTACGGCCACTGCCGCCGAGAGGATCACCCTGGCGCCTGCCCGTCTCGCCAGGGGAACGACGTCGATCTGCAGCTGGTGCGCTCCGTACTGACCCGCCACGAAACCGGGAACCATCCCCGAATAGACGGCAATGGGAGTGTCCAGCACGACCGTGACGCGTGCGTCGAGCGGCGGATCCATCTCGAACCGTCGCAGAACCTGAACGTGGGCGTGGCCACCACCCACGAGGACGATGTCCCGAAGCTGTCTCGAACTCATCGTGCTGGCATCGGCTCTGGGGAGCTACCTTAATGCGAAAGGCTCGTCGACTTCCGGGACACCGACTCTCCGGGCAACGTACCAACACACTCGGGGGGGTCAAGAAGGGTGGTGAGGAGCGGTTGGAGAAGAAACTCGGCGGCCCCACCATCCGCAAGGAGCTCCGTGGAGCGGGGGAACGGGTCGCCTCGACGCGGATATATGGAACACCGGCCGGCTCAGGAAGAAACCCCCGGACGGCAGATCCGGCGGGTATGGAGCCTCCTTGTACACCCACTTCGTCGCGGTGCACCATACTCCGAGAACCAGAACACGGGAACCGACCACCCAGGAGAACACGCCATGAGCGAGAAGCCATCCCCCCAATCCGCTGAGCGGCACGCCCGGTACGTCCTGGGCTTTCATTTCGTGACGGGATCCCTACTGCTAATCAACCTCCTGTGGGCCGCGTACCGCGCCATCACCGCCCTCTCCGCAGACCACGTGGTCGCTCTGCTCCTGGCCGTGGGCCTGACGATGCTCTACCTGTACGCGCGCATCTTCGCCACGGGTAATCAGGATCGCATCATCCGTCTCGAGGAGCGGCTGCGAATGAAGGACCTTCTTCCGAGCGATCTCCAGCCCCGAATCGGCGAGTACACCACGAACCAGCTCGTGGCGCTGCGTTTCGCCTCTGACGAGGAACTCCCGGACCTGGCCCGCCAGGTGCTGGACGAGGGAATTCAGGATCGATCCACCATCAAGAAGCGTGTGAAGAGCTGGCGACCCGATTACCAGCGGGTGTGACCGGCTGCAAGGATCGAATCGGACTCGGTGAGGCCCCAGGGCTGGAACCGGACTCGGCCAGCCTCAGACGGCGGTCCTGGATTCCGGAGCCGGCTCCAGCCCTCGTCCTCTTGCCGTGTGGCCCCACTGCGCCAGGCGCTCGATCACCCGGCGTGGCAATTCCGGCACCTGATCCTTCACCGGGCTCGTCAGCTCGTCCGAAACCTCAACCACCGGGGGGCTGCAGCCCAATGGCCACCGTCTCCCCAGGAAGGGTGCCGCGAAGCTCGACGACGGCGAGAATCTCTCGGAGGTCGATCTGGTGGGGCGAGAGCTTCGAGCCAGCGGACCGGTGCCCGGTCCGCCGCCATGGTAGTCGTCCGGGGGCGCCGGCCCCACTCCTTGCGCGCCCGCTTCCTGCCTGCCGCTGGACGGCGGAGTGCGGCTTCGCGGGGCCGGCGCTCCCGTCCACCCGCTCCGCTCCTCGCTCGTGACCCAGTGAAGAAAACGAGGTTGCTGAGCCGACGGAATGATCGGATGGGACGACCGGCGATGGGTCTTATGTGGCCTCTACGGTTTCCACGACCTCGTAGAAGTGGGGGCGCACCGAGGCCCTCCCGGATTCCAATAATTCCAGGAACCTCTGCCCCGCTTCCCCCTGCCACTCCGGGCTGCTCATGGCCGCCAGGCCATCTTCCCGGCTTCTCCACTGAAGGTACTGGAGCACGCTCGTTCCGTCGTCACTCCGATGAAGGACGGCCGAAACGAAACCCGGCTGCTCTTTGAAGATCCTCATGGTCTCGCGGGCCATTCGCACCAGCTCGTCGACGTTCCGAGGATCCACCGTGATGTGGATGGCGACAGTGGTGAGCCGCGGGTCGATAGCGACCATGAAACCTCCTGACGGGGGCAAATCGGTGCTGCGCTCATCGCCGAGCCGGCCCTTCAACACGAACCGCCGGAGTGGCCCGACAGCGGACCGAAGACCCACATCTTACTCTAGCTCCACTGATTCGCGGCGGCCACCTCTCCATTGGGTGCCTCAACGCCTGGGACGACCGCGGAGCCGAGATTCGGTGAGCAGGAGGAGCGAGGCGTAGTACGACTCGTTGCGTGCCACTCTCCATGCGGGTGGACGTGGCGCGGGTTGCTGTCTCCCCCACGACGGGCCAGGATTCCACCGAGGAAGGCCTGGATTGACTCGAACTCGGCGCGACCATGACGAGGCAACCGAACGGGGAGGAGATCATCCGACCGGGAGACCTGAATCGCCGCGAACGGTACCAGCTCCTGACTTCCCTCGTGGTACCCCGGCCAATCGGATGGATATCGACCCGGTCCGCGGGCGGAATCCCAAACCTGGCCCCATTCAGCTATTTCGCTGCCCTGGCCGATTCCCCGATGCTGGTGGGCGTCTCCATCGGACATCGGCGGGACGGGCCGAAGGACACTTTGCGCAACATTCGCGACCAGGGCGATTTCTGCGTCAACGTGGTGACCGTACCTCATCTGGAGGCCATGAACGCCACGTCGGGGGATTATCCATCCGACGTGAACGAATTCGAGGTCGCCGGGCTCCCCATGGCCGATGCCTCCGTCGTGGACGCGCCGTACGTCGGATCTTGTCCCGCCGTTCTGGAGTGCCGCCTCTTCAAGGAGGTGGCCCTGGGAGATGCGCCGAACAGCCTGGTCGTCGGCGAAGTCCTGGCGGTACGCCTGAGCGGCGCCCTGAGGAGGATCCCCGACTCCTTCCACGTCGACACTGAGTCCCTTCAGCCTGTAGGACGTCTCTGGGGCGGCGCTTACTTCCTCCCCGGTCAGGTCCGGGTGATCCCCCGACCCCGGGTCCCGCGGTGATCGCGACCCGCGGCGGGATCCCGTAGAGGGCTCGGGAGTACTGGTTGGAACACTTTTCTCGGGAACGCCTCAAGATGATCGTGGGCAACCGGAGGCGAAGAGGCCCAGTCCCGGACCGCCAGGAGAATGCATATGAAGCCCGGAAAGATCGCCCTGCTGGCCGCAGTCTTGCTCCTCATGGGAGCTGGGTCCTTTCTCTCCTCCCGCGAAAAGAGGTCAGAGTCCGGCGACGAGACTCTTGCATACGTGGACGCCGCCAACGACTCCGAGAAGACGGCCAACGCGTTCGCGGCCACCCAGGTCGTGGCGGCGGGCCCGATCACCGTGTACGCCGCCCCCACCTGAGGCTGCTGCGCCAAGTGGGTGGTTCACCTGCAAGAGAGTGGCTTCGAGGTTGACGTCAAGGACGTCTCGAACGCGGAGCTCATGAACATCAAACAGGCCAACGGAATCTCACCCGAGCTCCAGGGATGTCACACCGCCCTGGTGGACGGATATGTGATCGAGGGCCACGTTCCTGCCGACCTGATCGCCCGACTCCTGGAGGAAAGGCCGGCGGTCCAGGGCCTGACGGTTCCTGGAATGCCGGTGGGCTCCCCGGGGATGGAGAGCACCTACAGCGAGCCCTATGACGTCCTTACCTTCGATTCCAGGGGAGAGACGTCGGTCTACGCCAGCCGGTAGAGCACCGCCGGAAGTAGAGACGGCGGGCATCCTCCATGGCCCTCCTGGGCAACTTCCCGGGAGGGCTTGTGCGCCCCTTCATCTTCCCACCCAGCCCCAAGCATCAGAGCCGGTCTGCACTCCCCGCTGAGTGAGCTCCGTGATGGCGACGCCGATGGGGGGTCTGGCCATGGCGTGGCCTCCAGCGAGCCACCATGATGGTGCGAACAGCCAGCCAGTCTCTTCCCCGGAGCTCTGATCCAAATGACTGACGGAATGACCTCTCGCGCCGAAGACACCGCAGCCAGTGAGCGATTCCGGAAGGTGTTTCTTCTCCTTCTGGTGATCGGGATCTCGGTGGTCTTTCTGCTCATGATTCGCCGCTTCCTGATGGCCGTCCTCCTGGCGGCCATCTTCTCGGGGATGGCCTACCCGATCTACTCGCGCCTGCTCAAACGCTTCCGGGGCAGGCGCGCCCCGGCCTCGGCGGTCGCGATCCTCATCGTTCTGCTGCTGGTCGTGGGACCGATCTCCGGCTTCTTCGGGATCGTCGTGTCGGAGGCGGTGGACGTCAGCCAGGCAGCCGGCCCCTGGATCGAGCGGCAGATCAGCCAGATGGACCGGCTGGAGGGGCTCTTCCAACGGATCCCACTCGTGGACCGGATTCCGGGTCTCGAGAGCGTGATTCCCGACGCGGACGAGATCGTGGGCAAGGCGGGCGAGGCCGTCACCCGCACCGGCACCTTCCTCGTGAACAGCTTGGCCGCGGCCACCCGGGGCACGATGACCTTCTTTCTGAACCTGTTCATCATGCTCTATGCGATGTTCTTCTTCCTCATGGACGGCCGATCCATCCTGGACCGCATCCTCTTCTACGTGCCCCTCTCTTCCGAGGACGAGCACCGTCTGGTCGAGCGGTTCGTCTCCGTCACGAGGGCAACCCTGAAGGGCTCCCTGCTGATCGGGATCATTCAGGGAGGTCTGGCGGGGATCGGGTTCTGGGTGGCGGGAATCCCCGGACCCGCGTTCTGGGGAACGGTGATGGCGGTCCTCTCCATCATCCCGGCACTGGGAACGCCGCTCGTGTGGATCCCCGCGGTGATCTACCTCTTCGTGGTGGGAAAGATCGTGGCCGGGATCGGGCTCCTGATCTGGTGCGGCGCCATTGTCGGGACGGCCGACAACTTCCTGAGGCCCTGGCTGATCGGCAAGGACACCAAGATGTCCGACCTACTGGTCCTTTTGAGCACCCTCGGTGGGCTGGTCCTGTTCGGCGCGGTAGGTTTCATCATCGGGCCCATCGTGGCCGCGCTCTTCGTGACCGTATGGGACCTCTATGGCGCCACCTTCCAGGACGTGCTGCCGGAGGTCAGGCCCGTGCTGGCAGGGGGGCCGCCGGGTGCGCTCGAGCCACCGGCGCCAGAAGGACCGGAAGCGTCGGACCTCAGGAATCAAGGGATTGGAGAGCGGGAGGGGGAGCAGCAATTCGCCCCCGACGAGAGCGCACCAGCGGAGGATTAGGGCTCGACGGAGGGCGGGGCCCGAACCCTTCAGCGCCTGCGCTGCGCGTGGGCCCCGACTCCTTCAGCGCCCACCGGTGAGCATCGCGCCGGAGCGGAATCAGCGGTTGTTCTCGATCTCCTCGCGAGCCCTCACCACCTCGATCCGGCGCTCAAGCTCCTGCTTCTCCCTGTCGGCCAGCTGCTTGCGGCGCTCCGCCGCATCTCTCATCGCTTCCAGTGTACGTCGCTCCCGCTCCAGGGTTCGGTTCGCGGCGAGCTCGATCTCCCGTTCGAATACGCGACGGTTGGCCCTGGCCAGCTCCCGCAGGGCCGACGACACCTCCCGTTGAGCCCGGGCCAGGTCTCGCTCTCTCTCCAGAAGCTTGAGCACTCTCTCCTCGGACTGCCGCCCCCTCTCCAGTTGCCTCTTTTCCTCCTCGCTCCCCTCGGCGCCCGCGAGATCCTCCTGCTTCTTGAGCGCGTCGATCTCCTTCTTCTTCGCGTCCACCCAGGCCTCGGCGGTCCTGACTTGCGCCTCGGTGATAGCCCGCTCCCGCTCCGCCTCCTGCTCCAGCTGCCGGGCATCCGCGAGATCCGCCCGGATCTCGGCCACTGGACGAGCCGTGACCATCGACACGGTATCCATGACCGTGGCCGGGAGAAGGCGCACCGCCTGGCGGGACTCATCGGTTGCCGTCAGACTTCCCTCGCCTGCCAGGGCGAGAACAAGCGCCGGATGGACGCACATCGACGCCAGAGCGATGAGTCCGCCCGACGACAGCCGGATCAGCGATCGATACATCTCCATTCACTCCGCGACGAGTATACCCTCGCAGCCGATTCGTCGTACCTCGACCCTCCGGACATGCGAGGAATCGGATCTCCAGACACGGGAGGCCCTCTAAAGGTCACCTCCTGTGCGGCGGTCGAAAAGTGGGGCCCACGGTGGAGAGCCCGTTCACGTGGAGATTACCGGAACTGGTCCTGCAGCGCCTCCAGCACCTCGCTTCCCGGACAGAGATCCTCATAAGGAAGCTCACTGAGCGGAGTCTCCACCGTCCCGTTCATCGAATGCATGTCGCTGGAGCTCTCCTCGATGTAGAGGAGGCCGGTGACCACCTCGCCCTGCTGCTGCCGCTTCCGATAATAGGAGTATACGGCGGTACGATCGTGCGGGTCGTAGTCCTCCGGCACCTTCCGGAACCGTACTTGGCTCCCGTCATGCATGACCACGGTCCGCGCCGCACCCTTCTCGTAGCTGGTAGTGATCTCCTCGCGAACCGGCACGAAGTCCACGGGCGCAAGCTCGTAGTGCCACTCCCGGGTGTACAGGTAGCTCTTCGTCGATCCCGCGTGATCGTTGAAGGT
>JBDHKE010000154.1:0-7173 GCA_039586555.1 Gemmatimonadota bacterium
CACCAGACCTCGCTGGGCCGTGTACCGCTTCGAGACCATCCGCCGGGCCCATCGGGAGACCCAGTAGATCAGGGGAAGCCCCACGACCACGAGGAGGACCGCCCGGATGACGGGTGCCGCGGCTTCCAGGGAGCCGAGATCCGGTAGTCGGATACGGGAAGCCACCGTGTCCGGTACTTGCTGCTGGACGAGTGAGACCAAAGCGGAGGAGATCATGATCGTCAGAAGGGAGCGATGGACTTGATACGGGAGAACGTGGGAGCTCGGAAGCCCTTGGTGGCGGGGGTGCGGGGCGGCGTAAGGAGCGTGGCTCCCGGCGCCTCGTCCGGGGCCTTCCCCAGCACGGTGATGAGGCTCTCGGTCTCTCCCCCCTCGTGGCGAAGGCGGGTCTCGTCCGCCCACAGCCCTCGCTCGTGTCGGAAGACGGAGAGATGCGCCGGCCGGACCACCAGACGCTCCACTCCCAGGGACTCCGCGGACTTGTTCCGGATGAGAATCGGGCAGACGGCCACGTGCGTCCGGAAAAGGCCCGCGTCGAGCTGGCGCTCCGCCAGGGTGGGCAGCCAGTAGCACAGCTCACCACCCACAGGATCCCCCCACCACGTATCCGACATCACCACGGTGGGCGCCTCCAGAAGCACCGTTCGGCCGGGGTCCGGAAGCTGCATTCTCACCCAGAGAGGAACGGCCACGAAGATTCGGGCCTCGGCCTCGGGGGCAAGGCGGAACGGGTGCTCCGGCGCCACCACCAGCGGCCGATCGGGGTACACCGGCGTCACGAAAACGCTTTGGGTACGGGCCTGAACGGCCCACCTCTGTTCGGGGATGGTCAGTGACGAGACACCCGCCTCCCCCTCCACCGCGGCAACTTGGCCCCCGGCGAGGCGGATCTCTCGCTCGGAGCGGACGAGCGAGAACGTCAGCGGTCCAAAGCCGAACTCCGCGACTTCTCCCTCAGGAAGCGGATGCTCTCCCCATGGGAATCCCAGCGTCTCAGTCATGTTCCTCCTCGGCGGACCTCCGGTCGGACGCCGACCATGAAGGATCATGAAGATAGTCCACGGAGTCACTGCGCTCCAACAGGGACCGAGTGGCCGCCCCCTCACCCGTGGCAGGCGCCGGCCAGCTCGGATGGAAGTCTCCCTTCGGGTCAGCACAGTCCGCTCCGGTGACCGCCGCCGTGACCCTGGCCCGCCCCACAGCTAGTCTGCCCGCGCCAGCACGTCGGCCGCCTGATCCACGGAGACCGCCCCAGCGGAGATGACGTAGGTGAAGGCCTCCTCCGGCGTGACGTCCAGCTTCTGGAGCCTGGAGCGGGGCAACTGAACGAGGTACCCGGACATCGGATTCGGCGCGGTGGGCAGATAGACGGTGACCGACGGCTCGCCAAATCGCTCCTCCGCGCTGCTAGAGGCGGGACCCGAAATGAAACCTACCGAGAGGAGTCCAGGACCGGGGTACTCGAAAAGAACGACCTCCCGGAAGGCGAATCGCTCCTCTCCCAGGACGGTCCGGACGATCCGGCTCGAGCCCGAGTAGATTCTGCGGGCGACAGGAACACGCCTGAGAAAGTCATCCCATCTGGAGACGAGCCGGGCACCCACGGCCTTCTGCGCCAACCAACCCGTGAGGACCAGGAGAGCGCATAGCACCAGGATCCCCAGCCCGGGAATCGAGCGGCCGATGGCGGGATAGAGGTATTCACCCAGAATCCCGTCCGCCTCGCGAAACAGCCAGACCAGGACGAAGGCGGTCACTCCCAGGGGGCCTATCACGGCCAGTCCCTGGAAGAACGAACGGCGTAGCTTGCGCGCGGGGTGCGAGGCGAACGCGCTCATGAGGCTCACTCCTGGCAGCGGTGTACGGTAGCCGGCCTCCAGAGTGGAGAGTAAGCTTCGAAATCGCCACTCGGTCGCTCCGATTCGAGAGAGCCGGGTGGTGCTGCGGGCTTGACCGCCCGGTGACTTTCCGTATCCAGACAGGTCTAATGGAAGGGTAAGGCGGATGATAAGGACACGGCGGATGATTCAGTCCCGCCCACCGCGCGGGAGAAAACATCGGGCCGAAACACCCCAGGGCCACCGATGAGCAGGGCCACCGATGAGTAGGACAGCCGGACCGCCAGGGTTGTCCGAAGGGACCGGAACCGCCCAGTTGTTTCGTCGCGAGGCGGACTTTTCGGTCCCTCCACTCGTCGTGCCGGCTGAGAGGGCGGAACGAATGCGGGGTCGCCTCACGCTGCTCTACGGAAGGGATAGGGCGGAAGAAGTCTACGAGCACCTGGAGCGTCTTCTGCGGGCCCACCACGCCTTCAAGTTGCCGGAGTTGCTCGAGATGGAGGCATCGTGCGAACCGACCCGCCGGTTCTCCCACGAGGATGCCATCCTCATCACTTATGGCGACCTGATCGTCTCACCGGATCGCCCACCGCTCAGAACTCTGGCCGATCTCGCGCAGGAGTATTTCCGGGGGCTGATCACGACCATTCACCTTCTCCCCTTCTATCCCTGGTCTTCGGACAGGGGATTCTCCGTTCTATCCTACTGGCTGGTGGACCGGAACCTGGGTACCTGGGACGATGTGGCATCCCTGGACCAGTCGTTCGACCTGATGTTCGATGGGGTCTTCAATCACGTCTCCAGCCACAGCCGATGGTTCCAGGAGTTCCTGGCCAGTCATCCGGATTTCGAGGATTTCTTCATCAGCTTCTCGAGCCCCGACGAGATCCGTCCCGACGACCTCCGCCGCATCCTGCGTCCGCGCACCAGCAACCTTCTCACCCCTGTGCACACCGCAAAGGGCCTCAGGTACGTGTGGACCACCTTCTCGTCCGATCAGGTGGACCTGAATTTCCGCAATCCCCGAGTCCTCCTCGAGATCCTCTCGCTCCTGCTCTATTACGTCCGCCGGGGTGCCGATCTGATTCGCCTCGACGCCGTGACCTATCTCTGGAAGGAGCTGGGTACCTCTTGCGCCCACCTTCCCCAGACCCACGAATGCATCAAGTTGCTCCGAGACGCGCTGGATGTCGCCGCCCCCTACGTGGCTCTCGTCACTGAGACCAACGTGCCTCATGAGGAGAACGTGAGCTACTTCGGGGACGGCAGCGACGAAGCACAGATGGTCTACAACTTCGCCCTGCCCCCCCTGGTGCTTCACACCTTCCAGAGCGGAAACGCTTCCGCGCTGACGCGCTGGGCTCGATCGCTGGAGTTCCCGTCAGAGACCACCCACTTCCTGAACTTCCTCTCCTCCCACGATGGAATCGGGCTGATGGGGGCTCGGGGAATTCTGAGTGATGAGGAGATCCTGGCCATGTGCCGGAGGACGGAGGATCACGGCGGGTTCGTCTCCATGCGGACGGACCCCACGGGAGGAGAGAGCCCCTACGAGCTCAACGTGACCTGGTTCAGCGCGCTGAACCGACGAAAAGACCGCGAGCCCATCGAGCTCCAGGTGGACCGGTTCGTGGCCTCTCGGGCGGTGGCCCTGGCCCTAAGAGGGGTGCCAGGGATCTACATGCCAGCCCTCATCGGCTCCCGAAACGACGTACGGGCCGTGCTTCGCACCAATTCGAGGCGAGACATCAACCGCACGGCCATCCGGGACGACAGGTTGCGAGAGTTGATGGCTGAACCCAGCTCGGTTGCCCGGCGCATCTTTCGCAAGTTCGTCCGGCTGCTGGAGATTCGCGTGTCCGAGCTCGCTTTCGATCCTCGCGGCGCGCAGGAGGTGCTGGATCTTTCAGGTGCCTTCTTCGCGCTGCTCCGGACGTCGCCCGACGGGGCATCCAGGGTCCTTTGCCTCATCAACGTCACGGCGCGGCCGCAGAGAATCTCCCTGGGCTCGCGCGACTTGCAGTTCGGATCTACCCTTCGGGACATCGTGACCGATGAGGTCTTCTCTTCGAAGGCTGGAAGTCTGGTATTGGAGACCGCGCCCTATCAGGTTTTGCTTCTGAGACGGGCATGAACGCACGCGGCCCTGGGGTTGGGCCGTCCTGAAATGCCGAGGAACCATGAGTGGTGATGATCAACTTCGACCCGCTGCGAGAAGAGGACGTCCACTCTTCCTCTTCTTCTTGCTGGGACTCCTGACGGGGGTGTTCGGGACGATCCTGCTTCCGAGGTTCGTCGCGCCCTATCTCCCTCGGTCGTTGGTGAACGTGGTTGGAGTGGATGAGCTGGTGGAAGGGATCGTCCGCTCCAAGCGGGTGGAGAACGAGCGAATCCTCCTCACCATCCAGAGTGATCGGGGGTCCACTCTCGCTACCTTCGACAGGCGACTCACGGAGATCGACCTGCTCGTTCAGGACGGCGATAGCGTCACGCTCAGCGTGCGGGCCTACGCTCCCTTCATGGACAACCCGACCATCCAGCGGGTCATGGGAGCGGGTCGCCGACCGGCCGGGCCCGCTGACACCGCCACAACTCCGTCGACTTCGGATGAGCCGGGCCCAGCAGGAGAGGGTACCGATTCCACGCCCGAGGTCCGGGATTCGACGCCAGAGGTGCGGAATTCGATGCCCGATACGGCGGACTCGACGGGGGAAGCCCGGCATCCAGCCTAGTCCACGGAGAACCGGAATCCTACGCGCACGCCCCCGTCATCAGGCTCCACCTGCTGCGGAGGCCTCGAGTCCCGTCGCCAGCGCGCCGAGATCTCCACACTCAGACGAATGGACAGTGGTGCCGTGGCGCTGAGCTCCACGGCGACGCGGTGATCGCCCCAGTCACTCATCACGGGTTGGAAGAAGCCCGAGCCGCTGAGCGCCACCGTTCCTGCGCTCCCATACACCGAAAGCAGATTCGCCCCTCGCAGATCGGATCGTTCATCCCCGTTCGAGAGGCGTTCTTCCTCGAACATCAGCCCAACCCCAAGGTCCACGCCTCCCTCGCCCAGCTCGATGATCTGCCTGCGCACACCGCCACCGACCAGAAACCTGCGATCCAGTTCCAGGGACCGGTCGGCCTGGATCTGGACGAAGGCGAACGTGCGCGTGCGAGCCGTGAACACGTACGAGTGACGCAGGTGCGCAGACCGCTCGTGCACCTTGGTGTCACCCTCCGAGCGGCGGATGCGGTAGGCCGGATAGAACCGGATCCAGTGCTTCTGCCCCCTGAAGCCGAGAGCCCCGGAGAGATCCAGATCCACGAAGTCCACATTGCCCGTGTTGACGTCCGCAGACAGCGCCAGAGTCGCGTACCGGCCCTGGCCCGCGCTTCGGTCCATGCTCTCGTAGCTGCGGATCACCTGGGCGTTGCCTGTTTCTACCAGGGCCAGGACGAGGCCCATGGAGATCCACCAAGGGATGGTCAGAATGGCGAGAGCGGGATTCCTTCTCGTCATTGGACCCCTGGGTATCCTGCTCGGCTTGGCCTCGGGGTGACCGGTCACAAGCATCTCCGGATGGGCAATGATACCGAAGAGGATGTGAGCCCGACAATCGATCCTCATTCGCCAGAGCCTGAGACGTTGCCCTCCAAGGCGGGCGACCTCATGTTGGAGTCAGGAGTTGAGGAATTTGAGCCTTTCGGGGCTGAACATCTCGAGCCCCCAGGGATCACGTTCCAGGGCTCGGGTTTGTGTCGAAGAGGCCCCCGCCGAAACACCACTGAGGACGCTGGCGGACCCCGATGGAGGCCACAGGAGGTGGCACGCTCCTGTTAGCTTCCGTATGAGATTGTTGAGCCCGCACTGCAACAGAAACCCAGCAGTCGACTAGGTGAGATTGAGTATGCTTCCAGGAGCCCGCAACCGGTTCCTCGATGAGAAGGGATCGGCCCTCGTGTTGACGGCTGTCGTCATGGTAGGACTGCTCGCCATGGCATCGCTCGCGGTGGACATCGGAATGGCCATCACCGCTCGGAGCGAAGCGCAACGGGTAGCGGACTCCTGTGCGCTGGCGGGCGCCAGTGCCTTCATCGACGCGGAAGAGGTCGCCGCCCCGGCCGAAGCCAGCGACCGCGCCTACGAGTACGCGCTCAAGAACGTGGTTCGAAACGTCGGAGTGGATTCCTCCCAGGTGACGCTCCAGATCCTCGCGGACAGCGCGAAGGTGCGTTGCTGGATCTCGGCGAGAGGCCTCCCCACCTGGTTCGCAACTTTCCTGGGGATCGACGGCCTGGACGTGCAGGCCATGGCGGCCGCCAAGGCGTCGGAGGCTGGACGGACCGACCGCTGTGTCCTCCCCATGGCCATCGCCGACATCTGGGGCGATGAGGATGACGACTGGGATCCTGCCGACCGAATCCCGAACGGCGAGGAGTTCTGGGAGTACGAGCCCGAAGAGGGAGACACATACGATATCTTCGACGGTGTCAACTGCAACCAGCCAAGCTGCGACTATAACGGCACGGGATTCGGAAGCAATTATCGCAACGTCAAGGAAGGCTGGAACGAGCTGTACGCCGCCGACTTCGGGCGTCGGCTTTGGATCAAAGGAGGCGCTCCCGGACGAGCCGGGATGGGCGAGGGCGGCGAGGCCGGCGGCACGGACGTCATGACCCTGCCTGGCAATTTCAAGCTCTGGGCCATGCCGGATATCGGTCAGGACTGCGAGCCCCGGACCGGTGGGACCTGGGTCGGGACCAACATCCTCGTCTGCAACGAGTGCCCCATCACGGTGGGCACGGACTACATCACCGAGCCCGGCAACACCGTGTCGATCAAGGAAGAGATGGATCAGCTGTTCAACGAGGATCCCACGGCCAGCTGGAACACGGACACGAATACTCTCGATTCCGTCTACGGGGAGGACAGCCCCCGGGTCCGGTACGTGCCGCTCTGGGACCCGGTGGAGGGAGTCCGGGAGGAGCAGATCGACGGCAGGGCCACCGGGCGATTCATCGTTCAGTTCAATAACTTCGCCAGGATCTTCATCGAGAACGCCCCCACGCCCCCGGAGATGGCCATCTACGCTCGCTTCATGGGCATCATCTCCGGAGAGCCCGGACCGGACACCGGTTCGCTGATCATGTACCTCCGGCTAGTGGAATAGCGGAATTACGCCTCAGCGGTTGTGCGACGGGCTCCAGGGCTGGAGCCCGTTCTTTGTTTCCCCACCACCTCTTCCCTGCCCACCTCTGCCGCGCAATCGCGACTTCCTCGTGAGGCAGCGATGGGGCTCATCTGCCATCGGCAATGCAAATTGCGGTTTGCCTGGTTTCCGGC
>JBDHKE010000363.1:0-2320 GCA_039586555.1 Gemmatimonadota bacterium
CTCGACCATCCCCCCGGGGAAGATCCTGGTCCAGGACGTGAGGACGGGGCGGCTGATCCTCATCGACGATCCCAATGCGCCCCCTCCCGCGGTTCAGCAGCCCCCGCAGGCTCCTGTTCCGCCCCGGTATCCGTATGCGCCGAGGCCCCGCGTCCAGGCGCCCGAGACCCGGCGGCCTTACGCGCCCAGGCCGCACGTGCCCAAGCCGCGGGTGCGCGTGCCGCAGATCCCCAAGCCCAAAATCGGCCTCTCCCTCGGGGGGTTCATGGCCAATCTCGGGGGCACCCTCGCCGGCCACGACGGCTTGGCCTCCTATGAAGTCGACCTGGACGACGACGTCGACCTGGGCGGCGGCTCTCAGGTTTCGCTCGATTTCACCATGCAGTTCCCCCGCGGGCCCCGGTTCCGCATGAGCCTCATGGCCGCGAGCGCCAGCGGAGCCCTCCCTCCGGACCCGTCGATCTTCTCCTCCCAGGTCACCGTGTCGCCGCCGGATGAGGTGCCCACAGAACTGGACGTCACGATCTTCGACCTGGCGTTCAGCCCCATGGTGCGCCAGGCCCGGTGGGGCACCCTGGCTCTCGAGACGGGCCTGCGCTACGTTCAGCGAAGGCGTCATGATCAGCCTCGGCGGCGAACTGGACGCCCCTCTCTACAAGGACCGCATCACGGCCAACGTGAAACTCTCCGCGGGCCTCGGCGCGGATTCCGCCTTCATCCAGTTCGACACCGGGATCGGCTGGCACCCCACGCAGCACCTCTTCTTGCGCCTGGGCTACCGGTTCCTCGGCATGGTGCTGGTGGATCGGCTCGAGGAGGTGGACGAACGGTATCTCGGGATCACGGCCGGAGGGCTGGGGCTCGAACTCGGCGTGAAGTTCTAGGGGGGGGATTTTGGCAGGAGGGCGAATCATGCGCCTCGTTCGGGCGGTCCCTTTCCTTCTCCTTCTGGCCGCGGGTTGTATGCAGCTCCCGCGGTCCAACCCTTACTCGGGACAGCCCTTCCAAGACCCCGAGGTTCGGTCCGGAGCAGCGCGGAGAGGGAGCCCGGAGACCGCCGCCCGTCCGGCGCCGTCGTACGCGGGCACCGCGAAGGCGCCCGCCCCTTCCAAGGGGCAGGGAGCCGGGGAGACGACGCCCTACACGCCGAGAACCAGCCCCCCTCCGATGAAGACCCCCCGACCGAAGAAAGTGCGGCCCAAGATCCACGCCTCCCTGCGGCTCTGGGTCGCCCAGGTCTTGGGCGGGTCCATGAAGACCGTCCCCGGCTTTTCCAAGGACACGGTGGGATTGTTGGAGGACCTCTCGGTCAAACGGGAGACCGGGATTTCCATTCTCGCCGACATGGACATCTTCAAGGGGCCGAAGATCTGGATCGCCTACTCTTCCCTCCAGCCCTACACGCACGACGCCGAGGTGAACCTCCAGACCGACGTCTCGCTTTCGATTCTCGAAATGGGCTTCACCCCGGTGCGCGGGCATTACAAATGGGGCGTCCTCGAACTCGAGGCGGGGATCCGCTACACCCGATGGCGGATCGAATTCGATTGGTCGAACCGCTTCCCCTCCCCGGACATCCACTACGCCGAAACCGTGGAGGGGCTAATGGGCACCGTCGGCGGGTGCGGCAAACTCCGCCTGATGAAGGACCTCATGCTGCTGGACGCGAGGGTCGCCGTGGGGGTGGGCCCCGATTCGGGCTTCGGGGTCTTCGACACGGGCGTCACCGTCTGGCCGAAACGGCCCTTCCACGCCCGTCTTGGCGCGCGGATCGAGGCGATGTACCTCTTCGACGGGCGCCGCTCCGAATCGGAAAGGCGGGTCCATCTCAGCCATCACGGCATATTCATTGAGATGGGTTTCACTTTCTGACCGGTCACCCCGATACGGTCCAAGGTCGAACTCGCAAGACCGCGTTCGGGTCCAACGTGCGGGACCGCGTTTCGGTCCAACAGGCAAGACTCGGAATGGTCCAAAGCCGTGGACCTTTGACCGGAACCAGGCAGGGCCGTTCGACCAAAACCAGGCCGGACGGTTCGACCGAAGCCCGGGAAAGCCGTTAGACCTTCGACGTTTCCTCCTCTAGCCGAAAGATCCAAATCCCCCCCCCCAGCGTGGACGCGGCGATCCACTCCCCGTCCGGTGAGACCTCGATGGAGCGGACGAGCTCCCGGCCGAGATGGAACGACCGGAGAACCTTCCCTCCCGGAGCGAGGAGATCGAGGTCTCCCCGCTCGTTGCCCACGGCGATCCAGCGGGCTTCGGGGTGAAGGCCGAGGGCATGAACGCGGCCGGGAGGGCGGATCCACTCGGGGTTCTT
>JBDHKE010000155.1:0-7146 GCA_039586555.1 Gemmatimonadota bacterium
AGCTCCGCTTCCGCGGCGATGAACCCGAACCCCGCCCACTGATCGCGCTCCTCCAGGAGCGAACGAAGGACGGCCAGGGCCTCGGCCTCCCGGCCGTTGTACAGGTACCAGTTGCCGACTCCGTAACGGGTGGCCGAGTTGGACGAGCTCGCCGCCTCGTCCGGACGGAGAAGGTCCTCCGGAGCTCGCTCGCCCTTGTAGAGCAGCAGGAGCTCGTGATAGGCCTGGTTCTCGATGATGTCCATGCTGGCGTGGATGGGCTCCAGCAGGCGCGCGGCCTCCTCCTCCATGCCCCGAAGCCGGTGGGTCATGTACAGCCAGTGCGACATGGCCACCTGCATGTCCGGATTGTTCGCCACCTTCATGCCCTCCAGGTAGGCGTCCGCCGCCTCGGCGAGATCACCTTTCAGGTAGTGCGCCAGCCCGAGGTGGTACCAGATGTTCGACTGCAGCGTGCTGGTGGGGATCCCCCGGGCGTTCGGCTGGCCATCGGGCTCCACCTGGTCGGGCTGGCCCCGAATGAGCTCCACCGCCCGTCGGAAGTCGGCCACGGCGCGGTCCAGCTCCCGGACGGTGATGTAACGGTGCCCCCGATGTCGGTACAGGCGCGCGTCGTCGGGGTGGCTTGCGACGCCCTGGGTGTAGGTCTGGATCGCATCCCGGTACCGGCCCAGGTAGGCGAGTCTGCGCCCGACCCAGATCAGGGCGTCGGCGCTCTCCGGGTTTGCCTCCAGCTCGGCCCGAGCCTCGGCGAGCTGCTCCTCCCTTCGCACCCGGACCTCGGGATCGAGCAGTGGCCGGTGCAGCGGCCCGCCTAGAAGCGAGGTGGCTTCCCGTTCACCGGCTGGCGCGCCTGTCTCCGGGCTGGCCGGTTCTGCCTGCTCCTCCGTCGCGGGCCCGTCCCCCCCTCCACATCCCACGAGAAGCAGCACCAGCCCTGTGAGCATCCGGGCACCGAAGCGATCGCCTGACATGGGTTTCCTCCCCTGAGCGTGCGGTCACCCGCGGGGTCCAGCCCCCGGCGGTGGAGCATGGGGAGGCGCCGGTCCCGGTGCAACTGGCTGACCACTCAGCGGGACAGGCCGCCCTCGGGCACCGACACCCGGATCACCCCCCGGAAATCACCGGGCTGGAAGCCCACGGCCTGGTCGTCCGGGTAGCGCTCGTCCAACACGCGGATCACCTCCGGAGCGAGCCCCTCGCGCGGGCCGTGACAGTTGACGCAGAGGTCGGCCACGAAGAGGGGCTTGTAGAATCGGAATTCATCCGGTCCGACGCGCTGGAGGTAGTGACCCGGAATCTCACCCCCCTCGGCGATGCGCTCTTCGAAGTATCGGAGCGCCGCCTCCTCGGCCCGGTCCGGGGCGTTGTCCGGGTTCCGGTAGCGGAACGAGGTTCTCTTGAGCCCGATCCCCTGCCCCAGCTGAGCCGCGGCCCTCTGCGTGGCGGGCATGGCTTCGGTGGAGCAGAACTCGATGGCGTGGCCGGGTCCTCCCTCCTGGAGCGCCGCCTGGAGGTGTCCAGTCAGCTCCTGGGAGAGTGTAGCGGCGGCGGAGCCTCCGATCTGTACCAGCCGGGACCGCTGCTGCGCCGTGATCTCTTGGGGCTCCGGCTCACCGCATGCGAACGGAGCCGCCAGTACGAGGCCCACGGCCACCCAGCTTGCTGGTGAATGAGACACAGGACCCTCCTTGGCAAGACCAGCATCGGACGGCTTCCGTGCCGCTCAATGCACGGGGACTCGGAGGCGAGAACCGCCGAATGGCAATTGAAGTACAGGAAGCGTGCCCGTGCAAGAGCCAGACGGCGACGGGTCACTCCCTTCCCTCGAAGGGCCGTTTTGTCTCAGGGGCCCGGGTTAGGGTCGCTCAGGCCTTCCGGAAGACGGGCAGAGTCGGGTGAGCCTCCACACCCCAGTCACCCGGGGGAAGGCGCTCGTGACCCCCGAGAACCAGGGCTCCCTCTGGTTGCAAGCGCTCCAGGATCCCAGCGAGCAGCTCCCCCTGGAGCGCTGTCTCGTAGTAGGTAAAGACCAGGTTGCGGCAGAAGACGACGTCGAAGGCTTCGGCGGGCATGTCCCGCCGGATGTCCTGCAGGACGAAGCGGACGGGCGTCCGGAACGGATCTAGAAGCACCAAGAGCCCGCCTTCGGAGCGGAATGCCGCGTCGATCCATGCCGAAGGAACCTCCCTGAGCGAGCCCCGTTCGTATCGCCCGTCTCGCGCCCGCTCGATCATCGTGGGAGAGGAGTCCGTGGCCAGGACGGACAGGGACACGTCCGCAAACCTCTTCCGAAGCTCCAGCTCCCAGAGCATCGTCAGCGAGTAGGGCTCCTCTCCCGACGCGCACCCCGCGGTCCAGCAGCGGATCTGCGCTATCGGTGCCTCTGGCGGGGGCATTGTCTCGCCGCCGGCCAGGTCGCCGCCTAGCCGACCCGGCATCCGTTCTTCTGAGCCGCCTTCCGTCCACCGCTCTACCCCGCGCGGGCGCTGCGCGTTGCCTCGCGCCTCTTCCGCCCGTCGAGGCCAGACCTCCGTAGCCAGATGGGCGAAGACGTTCCGGTCCCGGAAGAAGCGGGAGATGGTGATGCGGCAGAGACCGTCCAGCACCGTCCACTCCAGGCGGTCGTTCTCTAGCAAGGCGCGGTACTCCTCCAGGCTCTCGAGCCCCAGCTCCCGGAGCCGTCGAGCCAGACGCTTGCACACCTGCTTGCGGACCCTCCGAAACCCGGACCAGCGCAGACGGAGCCTGGGAAGGGCCCACTGCAGGAAGCTCACACACCCCTGGTCGTCCACCGTCCTCTGCCCCACCGCATCACTGGGACCCGAAGGGATCACCACCCTCCGGGTTCATTACCCGCCAGATCCCGTAGCGAGCGGTCAGAGATTCGGGGAGCTCCAGCCGCTGGAGCCACCGAGTAGGCCTGTGGTGTTGAAGGGCGCTGTAGAACGTCCCGGGGTCGTCACCCGCCCTGGGGCTCCACTCCATCCCGAAACAGAGGGCCAGGTAATCGATCCCTCGCTGTCGGATCACGTCGAACGCGGCCTCGGCGCTCCTCGCCGACATGACGGCGTAGCTGTCCAGGATCCCCTGCGCGTTGCGGTGATAGGGTGTGGCCACGACGTCCAGGTCCGTTCTGAAGACGATTTCGGGCCCCCAGCTGAGCGGTGCGAGGACGATGGAGCGGGAATCGCCTCTGGCGATGGATCCCTCTTCGCGCGTGGGAGCCTCCTCAGGGACGCGAGCCCCCTGAGAAGTCGACCCCTTGCCGGGAATCGACCCTTGGGCGGGAATCACCTCCTCCACCCGCATCGACCTCAGGACCGGGATCAGATCCCGGGCCTGGCAGGCAGAGGAGCCCAGTGCGCCGCCCTTACCCGGGGTTCCCGACAGAAGTGACGGGATCAGCAGCGGCACCAGGACGAACACCAGGACCCATCCGGTGGCGAGAACCGCGGCGCGCAGGCTTGGCGCTTGTTCCCTGCAGGCCTCCAGCACCCGGGCCAGCAGCCAGGCCAGGGGAATCGGAGAGAGCAAATGTACGTAGTACGCCCAGCGAGACCCATGAACCAGGCCGAGGAGGCCGAACCAGGCGAACGCCGCCAGCAGGAAGGCCCAGGCGGGTCGTGTGCTCCGTGGGCCCTCCAGCATCTGCCAAAGGCTCACGGGGATGGCCACCATAAGCGGCCCCAGACCCGCCACCAGAGCTCCCCAATCACCGTCCCGCAGGAGCGGCACGTACTCCGGTACCCGATCGAGCCAGAGAGGGAGGATGCGCGGGTCCACTTCGGCCAGAGGACCCAGGTGGATGCCCGGGTAGCCCAGGAGCATGACCACGGCCACGACCGTGATCCCCACCCCGGACCAGAGGAGACGGCGCCGAAGAGAGATCGCCGCGGGCCGGCCCTCGACGAGCCACCAGAAGACCGTGAGCAGGGCGAAGAGGGTCCAGTGAGCGATGGACAATCGGTCGAAGACCACCGAGAACCGCTCCGGGCGCGGGCCGTCCACGATGAGGCCCACCGCCAGGACCGAGGTCACGGAGAGCACCAGCATCCGGTTCACTCGGGCGAGCCGACTTCCGCCTCGGGCAAGCCAGAAGAGGCTCACCGCCACCGGAAGGATCGTCAGGGTGACCAGAGCCTCGGTGCTCACCCAGAGGGCCAGGGCCACGAACGCGCCCGTGAGAATCGAGAGCCACAGCTCGGTCCTTCCCAGGAGCAGCCGGATGCCGCCCGCCATGGCGCCGAGAAAGAACAGGGCCTGGAGCCCGTGGTGGTCCGGGCGCGCAGGGGCGAAGGCCAGGACCACCCAGAGCTGGCAGGCGAAAAGCAGGCCCACGAAGGGAAGTCCAGCCCGCCGCACGAGGGGCCAGGCGGCCAGGGTGACCGCGAAGATCGCCAGGAGCTCCAGAACGGGCCCCAGAAGATAGGCCGCCGTCGTGACGCTCCCCGCGAAGTCCAGGATCGGCCGGAGCGGAAGGGCCAGCACCATGAGGAGCCAGTCCTGAAGGAACGGCCAGTGCAGGGACTCGCCGAAGGGCGCGTTGCTCCGGGGGAAGATCCCTTCGGGACAGGTGGTCCCCGCGTGGCACTCCAGAACCCGGCTCAACCGCATGTAGGAATCGGGGCCCAGGAACTCGCCGGTAAAGGCCGGCCAGCCTCCCAGGACGATCGCCAGGCCCTGGACAACGGCGGCGCCCACGATCCCCACCAGGACGCTCGTGAGGAGAAGCTTCCTGGGATGGCGTGCCTTCTCCGGGGTCGCGCTCATGGCTCTTCAGAGGAACGGGGACAGGGTCTCACCTATCGGCCACGGGATCCGCGCCGGGGCGCCCCACCGTTCCTACCTCCCTTCGAGTCTGGCACGGCGTGCTGCTGCTGCAGATCCCCCGGCGGCGGCGCTCGGCGGGAATCTCCAACCGGGCCTAGTGTACTGCGGCGGAGGTCCTGTTGCCATTCTTCCGGCCCGGAGGGACATTCCAGATTCCTCCATCCCCTGCCGCCAACCCTGTGCCGAGTAACGCGCAGGGGGATGACGATTTCGACAGGAAGAACATGAAGAGAGAGCTTCCGAGCCGGGTGGCCTCGTCCCTGTCCGCGCTCCTGGTCGCGGCCGTGCTGGCGGCGTGTGCCCGGGCGCCAGGGACTGGACCACCCACTGCCGCGATTCCAGAGCCCACCGAGACCCTGGCTCCCATTCGCGTGACGCTGATCCAGCTGAACGACATCTACGAGATCACCCCCGTGGGGGGAGGTCGCTGGGGTGGGCCCGCCCGGGTCGCCACGGTCCGTCGAGAGCTCCTGGACAAGAACCCGAACACGTACACCGTCCTGGCCGGCGATCTCTTCAGTCCCTCCGCGCTGGGCACGGCCCGCGTGGACGGCGAACGCCTGGCGGGACGTCAAATGGTCGCGGTCCTGAACGCCATGGGCCTGGACTACGCCACGTTCGGGAATCACGAGTTTGATCTGGATGAGGGGCCATTCCTGAGTCGGCTACAGGAGTCCACCTTCGGCTGGGTGTCCTCGAACGTCACGGACGCGGCGGGCTTGCCCTTTCCCGGCGTGGCGCGGCACGTGATCCTGGAAGCCAGGGGCTCTGGCGGGCAGGTCGTTCGCGTGGGGCTCATCGGGCTCACCATGGACGCGTTCCAACCGGACTACGTGCGCATCGCGGACCCCGTCGAGGTCGCCCGCGAGGAGATGGCGCTGCTCGGGGACAGCGCGGATGTGCTCGTGGCCCTCACTCACCTACCCGTCGAGCAGGACATCGCCCTGGCGGAGGCGGTCCCCGAGCTGGACCTGATCCTGGGGGGCCACGAGCACGAGAACATGCGGCTGTTCCGGGGCACGGACCTGACCCCGATTCTGAAGGCCGACGCCAACGTGCGCACGGTCTACGTGCACGACCTGCGCTTCGATGCCGAGTCCGGATCTTTGACGATCGACTCCCGCCTCTTGCCGATCACGGACGCCATCCCCGGGGATCCCACCACACAGGCGGTGGTCGAGGGGTGGGTGGAGAGGGGCTTCGCGGGATTCAGGGAGAGCGGATTCGATCCGGAGGATGTGGTGGCCGAGATTCCGGTCTCTCTGGACGGCCTGGAGGCCAGCGTCCGCAACCGCCCCACGAGACTCACCGCGCTCATCGCGGAGGCGATGCTCCAGGAGGTGGAGGGAGCCGATGGAGCCCTCCTCAACTCCGGATCCATCCGTGTGGACGACGTGCTTCCGCCGGGGCCGCTCACCCAGTACGATGTGATCCGCATCCTGCCCTTCGGCGGCCCCGTCCTGGCGGTGGAGATGAAGGGCGCGCTTCTGGAAGACGTGCTAACTCAGGGCGAGCGCAACCAGGGGGGAGGCGGATATCTCCAGCTGGCGAACATCCGGCGAGACGAGGCCGGCACCTGGCTGGTGGGACGCGAACCTCTGAACGCCAACGGCACCTACACGCTGGCGGTGAGCGACTTCCTGGTGACGGGGCTTGAGCAGGGATTCGAGTTCCTGAGTCCCGAGAACCCACTCCTTCGGATCCTCCAACAGCGAAGGGACATGCGCCTGGCCCTGATCGATGAGCTGAAGAGGCGATACGGATCGCGTTAAGCCCGGATCTCCGGATCACGGGAGGAGCTCGGGCCTCGGAAGGCCATTCATCGGCACGGCCGGGGAATCGAGACGCTTGCCGCTGGAGTCGATCGAGGCAATCGTACAGCTTGACGCGCGAGCGTCCCGCCCGGCCTGGAGGTCCGCCCGATATCCACCAGAGAGCGCGTCCTCCTCTCGAGCGGGTCAGCCGGCCACACGGGACGGTCATCGCCCGCGAACGCCATTCTCCCTGAGGTCTGATCGATACGGTGGACATACGCACGAGACTCGTGTTCGCCCTGGTGGCGGTTTCTCTGGCCAGCATGCTCGTGCTCGCTGGAATCACGTACACCACCGCCAGCAGCCTGCTGAGAGACAGCGCGGAACTCCAGCTCGTCGGGTTGGTGGAATCCAAGAAGGAGGGCCTGGAAGAGGTCATCGAGGGTTGGAGGGACCGAGTCCGTCTGATCGCCAGCCGCACCCAGCTCCGCTTGAGCCTCCGGACCTACAATGAGACGGCAAGCGCCGAATCAGCGGACCGCATCCAGCGAATCCTCGG
>JBDHKE010000003.1:0-101123 GCA_039586555.1 Gemmatimonadota bacterium
GGGCTGGAGTGAGGCGGCTGCATCGGGACTCCTGCCGGCGACTGAATACCTGGGTACGCAAAGAAACAGGCCACAACCTTGTCATGCCTGGAGCGAGTAGCGGGAGATTCACATGCCCGAGATGTGGCTGTTGAGTTCAACAACGCCATCTCGAGTCGGGATCTTTCCAGGCTCGGAGAGCTGATGACCGAAGACCACACACTCATCACCGGCACAGGGGATCCCGTAAAGGGCAAGGAGGCCTGCATTTGCGCATGGGGGGAGTTCTTCGAGTTGCTGCCGGATTACAGGAACGTCTTTGAGAGGGTCTGGTCGGTTGGTCCAGTGGTGCGGATGCGTGGTCGCTCCGTCTGCACGGACGAACGCCTGAATGGGCCAGCGATCTGGAAGGCAGTTGTGGAAGGGACGCGAATCAGCGAGTGGCATGTCGATGAGAACACGCCGGAGGGGCGGCGGAGGCTCGGGCATGATGCTGGCGAGGACTAGAGAGGGCGGCGCGCAGATGATGCCCGGCGAACAATGAAGGGGGTGACTATCCCGGGGGTCCGACATCCGATAACAACCAGGCCTCCGGCTTCGGCCAGCTTCGGCGGCCTCCGGCCCAACCGGCCATAAGCATTTGGAACCTGGAAGCTGAAGGCGCTTGTCGAAGGGAACCGCGCCTGGGGACAATGCGGTTGGGGCCGGTTCGGAGGCCCGTGAACGTTATCGGACACTGCCTCTTGACCGGATGACACCGACTGGGGAGGGCCCCAAGTCGTTTGGGATACGGGAGGGACTCGGATTTCGGCACTTGTGTCCTCAGAGGAGGAACCATGCTACCAGCCCGTCGCGTCCATACTTCGCTTTCACTCTTTCTCGTGTGTGTTTCAGTTTCCTGCCAAGCCCCTCCTCCCGATTTCCGCGAGCAGAATAGGGAGTTCGTAAGGGGCTTTTATGAAGCTCTCGATGCCCAGGACTTCGATCGACTCCGAGCTTCCGTGTCACCCGATCTCGTGATCAGTGTGATCGGCACGGAGGACACTTACCCTTGGGATGCAGTCGAAGGAATGATCCACATGTACTACGGAGCCTTTGATGGCTACGAACACATCCTGGATGACTTGATTGCCGAGGACGACTGGGTTGTTGCACGGATCACTTACCGTGGAACCCACACGGGGGAGTTCGATGGGACGCCGGCCACAGGCAACCCGATTCGGTACGGTGGAACACACATCCTCCGGATTGTGGACGGGGTGATTGGTGAGTTCTGGTATCTGGAAGATGATCTCCGCCTTATGCAGCAAATCGGCCTGGCGTTAGCTCCTGCGGAGGACGGTTCCGAGAGGCGGTATCAGGAATCGGGGCTATTCCTTTCCCAAGGTGAGGGTTGGGGACAGCTTCTGATAACAGCGGGCCTGCCGCAGCTCGCCTTCGGCTCGCGCCCTTCGGGTCATTCGCGGCGGTCACGCCGTTTGCGGGTGCAAACGCCGCGCCCACCGGAATGCCGGCAGCCCGCGAGACGTTATCAGACACACCTATAGGTGGCACTGGTGATAGGCTGAGGGCCGAGGTCAGTAGGTTGAGAGGAAGCGCCCGAAGGAGAACGTCGGTGGAGAGGGGGAGTTCGGCGAGGCGTCTCCGTTGAATGATGATTCTGAGGGGTTGGACGTGGCGACCAAGTTCTACTGACCCTGGGGCGATTCGCGAGAACTCAGGGAGTCCCTGACATCGCGAACGCGTTGCGCCGGGGCAGGTGAAGGCGGGTGCACTGGCTAGGGGGAAGAACATGAACGAACTCAACGATCTGCGGGAGCACTTGGAACGGTATCGAGCCGTGACGCTTCAGTGTTTGGATCTGGTGGCGGATGAAGACCTGGGATGGCGGCCGGGACCAGACCACCTTACCCTTGGCCAGCAGTTCCTGCACATTGCACAGGCGGAGAACTTCCAGATACGGGGCCAGCTCTTCGGCGACTGGGACTACGATCGGGTCCGGTTCCCAGGTCACGAATTGGGCGTGGAGGATCTCCGAGAGCTGCTGAGCGGGACACGAAGCCGTACGCTGGCGGCGCTGGATGAATTGGACGAGGCGCGTCTGGATGAACAGGTGAATCTGGGGGGCGGCGAGCCAGCCCAGACGCAACGGTGGTGGCTGTGGCTCTTGGTGCAGCATGAGGTCCACCATAAGGCCCAGATTGCGGTCTACTTGAGACAGATGGGGAAGACACCGCCGTACTTCGCCGCTGCTCTCGAAGGGGGAGTTCGGCCTGACGTGGAGATGAGGGAGAAGCTGGGTGGTTTCTGAGCAAGAGGCCGACGCCTCAGGTCGGGTCGCCAGTGCGATTGAGCATGACAGCGGTGCGTCTGATAACACTGCGCCTCCGGCTGCCGCCGCATGCGCGGCCTTTGCCTAACCGGCCCGAGCGCAGCGGAACATGTCGAAGAGCACGGATTCGTCGGAATAGGCAGAGCCTGGGACGAACGTGCTTCGGGGGCCGGTTCGGAGGCGCTGAACGTTAGCAGAAATCGGAACGGCAACTGGGTGGCATCTGAATACAAAGTTTGCCCGCAGCCCAGGGAGCCATACAGGCCAATAAAGGGGGAGATCCATGAACATGCCCAAACCGTCAAATGGCCATCGTCTTCTAGAAAGACTGTCTGGAACCTGGGAGGGCGAGGAAACCATGTACCCATCCCAGTGGGACCCCCAAGGCGGGGTGGCCATCGGACGAAACAGAAACCGGGTTTCTCTTGGCGGTTTCGCCCTGGTTTCGGACTATGAGCAGGAGCGCGACGGAGCGATCACCTTCACCGGGCATGGTGTTTACACATATTCCCCGACCGAGGACCGAATCTCCCTTCACTGGTTTGACTGTATGGGTTCACCTCCCGAGGTGTTCATAGGGGGTTTCGATGGTGATATCCTCACCCTTGCCCACGGGGGCTCCGGAATGCACGCACGCATGACCTACGACCTCTCCAAGGCTGGATTAATGAAGGGAATGATGGAAATGTCCCCGGATGGAGTTGAGTGGAAGGTCCTCTTCGAAGCCGTTTACAGAAGAACTTGACCGCAATCTCAATATCGCCGCCGCGGTCAACCCTAGCGGATTCGAAGACGACCCGCGGTTGAGGATCAGAATTAGACTGCAACGGCAGTCGGGTGGCCGGGGAGAGAACCATTGGGGCGGAAGGATCGGGCGTGGGCGTGTGAAGTAGATCGAGGCCGGCGGCCCGGACCCGGGGGACACCGACTTCTGCTAACAATGCTGTTGCCAGCTGCGGCGGCCTGAAGGCGGCCTCCGACCCAACCGGCCGGAAACGGGAGGGGTCGGGGACGAGAAGTGGTTGGATGGAAGATAGCTGAGGTCACCCTCGAGTTTTGAAGGGGCCTCCCCACCCCCCGGAATCCGGCGCCGGAGCGCAAGTTCCAAGGGGAGCCCTCAAGGTTCGGAGGGCAAGCTGTCCGGGCTCAAGAGGTAACCTCCGTCGGCGGAGAACACACGTGAGAGCGCGCCGCGAGTTTGTCGAAAGCAGTCTGCGTGCGCGGGCCCCTCGGGGTCGACATAAACAGAGTGGCCGAAAGTTCACGGGCGCGCTTGCTTCTGGAGGGTTTCTGCGGGCTCATGAAATGAAGAACGATGCTGGAGTACCGCCAACGGACGGCGAAAGGGCATGCGTCGGAACCCGGATTCAGCCGGCGCCGGGGAGGCCGACATCCTATAATAAAAAGGTTGCCGCCTGCGCGCGCTACGCGCGCTTCGGTGAAACGGCTCGCTGTTGGCGCGCCGTCGGCACCCGCTGAACGTTATCTGCAATGTGCCTCTCGCTTGGGGATGGACACAGTGACCTGCTGGAGGCATTCCGAAGGATCAATGGACGAGCAAAATGGCGGAAGGCGGTAGGTGAAATCGCCGGGATCGGATCTATGGCGGATCTGATCCCGAGGCACTGATCATCGATTGAGAACTCTCAGTTGAAATGCGGATGATTGCCCTGTCCCATCCTCGGAGGCTTGTGAATGATGGAGGAAACGGACAACAATTCCGAGGTGTGCCGATCCTGGTGGCGCAACTGCGCCGTCGCGACAGACAGTGAGATCCTGGCGATCGACCGGTTGGAAGACGCGATCTCTCCCCTGGCCCCGGGCGTTTCACGCACTCGGGACCTCATCTCCACGCTGGAGCTTTGCCATCACAAGGCGGAGAGATGGGTCGCAAACATTGTCTCCGCGATCGCCTCCGGGGACACGCCCAAGGGACTCGGCACGAGACCGGCCGGCGTTATCCACCCGGTGGAGCACACTTGGAAGAGCGCTTGCGCGGCGCTCTCGGGGTGGTGCGCGGGATGTCCCGTCGGCTCGGTTGACCTGAGCATCGACGGCAGGCCGGCAAGTGAGCTGCTGGGACGCCTCGGGCCCCGCTCTTCCCTGAAGGAGTGGCAGGTCCACCGGATCATCGAAAAGACCCACGGGCACATCGGTTGGCCCGCGTCGCTGCACGAGGCGGCTGGGGGCTACGTACCCCTGCTGGAGGCCGGGAGAGAATACGAATCGATACAGCGCACGGACTGCCCCGAGCAATACCGGGAGCATGCTGACTTCTGGCAACAGACCGTGCAGACGTCAATCCTCGATACGAAACTCGGCGATTATCACTCTGTGTACGGTGATCTGGGGTACGGCGAGCGGACGGTCCTGTCTCTGGCCACGGCGATCGACATGCTATGGCCGTGTCACTGGGATTTTGTCCAGAACCTCGAGACCGTGCTGGGTGTGATCGGCGGCGATCCGACTCCGCGACGTCCTTTCGCGTTCTGTGCCCGCAACATCAAGCTCTCCCCCCTCCGTGAGCGCATGAAGACCGTCAGCCACACGCTGCACGTGTTCTGCCAGGATCGACCGCCGGACGATGATGTGGATGCGGAACTGCTCGCGTCGCTCGGGGAACCTTCCAGGCAGAGACAATGGCTGGCCTCGTCCTTGGACAAGACCATCCGGCTGCAGATGGACCTGTGAGCCGAGCGTCTGGCGTCATGTAGCGCTGAAATAAAAATGTTCGGTTTGGTTGAAATAGAAGTGTCCTTTTTCGGAGTTTGTTCGCTCCAGGCGGATCGGACGACTCTCTCCGCACGGAAGGAGAAAGCGGATGCCAGCAACCACGAAACCGAATGCTGTGAAAGACTCTAGCTGAGTAGGAGAAAGAAATGGACCTCCCGAAGGTCGTCGAGAAAGAGGAAGTACAAAGGGTATGCACCGAGTTGGGACTCCGTGACTGGACCAAGCCTCTTTCGCCAAGCGTGACTCCCGAAGAAGCAGAGTCCGTCCAGAAACTGGTTGGAGGAGAGGCGCTTGAAGTCCCAGTTGGGGCCTTCAGGCGAGGCCTAGAGGTGGAACTGGAACATGGAATTGGTTTCTCCGATTCCAATGTCACCAACAACCATCCGATCCTGACTGGAAGGATCGTGCTTGCTCATCTGAAGGAGTCCCTTCTCTACTATGAGCGGTTAGACGTGGCAGAACTTGAAGGTGATCTGGTGAAAGCGATACAGGCTGCAGACGCATCGAAAGCTGCCCGAGTCCACCAGAGGCTATTGGCGGCAAAAATGACGCTGATAGAGGGGGAGCTGGCGAGCTATGAAGGCGAGTGACGGCTAACAGCGGTCGTACCGCGCTCCGCTTTAATGCGCGGCCTTCGGCCACGGGCCCTTCGGGACCTCGCCGTGCGGTAGCAGCAGGATAGAGGCGATCAAGTAGGCGCCCGGCTCCGGCCGGGAACCGAATGGTTCGTTAGATCCAAGACGCGTGAGCATCGGCGGTAGACGACGGTGTGGCTTAATACAATGGAGATCGCTGGGGCAAGATTCGTGTGGTGTATTCGGTTCGTCGCCGCGAAGACTCCAGGCGCTACACGAACTGCATTCGGGATGAAGTGCTCGTGGCGAATGAGATGGAGAATTGCTTCTCGCCACCCATGGAAAGAACATGGCGCCAACACCCGCAGTATTCCAAGGTTGAAGCTGTGCCAAGGGCCGCCGGGCTAGAGCTTGCGAGCATTAAGCGTCCACCCCTGGCGCGGTATGGATGCGAAGGCGCCCCGCCCCGCCAGAAAACAGCGCGGCGCGGTTGGCCGTTGACCCTCTAACTTCTTCGGGAGATCGGGCAATATGGAAGAACGGAGAGCGGAAGAAGAGATCATCACCCAGGAACGGGAGCGTCTGAATCACTGGGCAAAAGGGGAACTCAGAGCCTATGCGCAAGGCAGCGCAGATGATGTCTCGTATTTTGATGACATTGGGGCGCACGCTCGGCTCGATGGACTACCGGCTCTCCTCGAGTATCTCTCCGCCTTGGAGGGACAGGTACCGGCACACGACTACGAAGTGGTGAACCCCCGAGTGCAGCTGTACGGAGACGTAGGAATTGTAACCTTACAGTACCATCCGTCACTGCATGGGGTGGCGCTGCAGCCCTGGAAGGCAACGTCTGTCTATCGCAGAAGTGATGGACAATGGAACATGGTCCATGCCCATTGGTCCATGGTGAAGGAGGGCTGACGCAAATGCGTGGCCCAGGGGAGGGCGACTCTGAAGGAGGGCCAAGCCATGGCTTGCGGGGCGGGGCTGTCGGCCACGTGGGCCGAGGTGGGCACGCTGGGCAGCCAGCACACGCGTGCTGCGTCTAACATCGGGTTAACGCTTAGGGCCGCTGAGAACGGCCCTTGCCGCCCGACATGCGGATGGGCGGTATTTGTGAGCATTTGGGTCGGCGGACGCCCCTTCGCCCGACTGTCGCCGGGCTCTCGGGGCGTCGTTAACCCAGTGAACGAACGTTAGGTGCAAGTGCTCCTCCTCGCGGCCGCAGGAAGGGCGACGCTGGACTCCGGCATTTAGCGGTCCCGAGTTGAAAACGCCGGAATTGTTCCGATTGTCACTTGACTTGTCCGCAGGAACTACGCCTCCCGAATGGCGCCCCGACAGGCCGTTGACGGCGTTCGTCAGGTTGCAACTTGACTTGCCAACCGCGCTTCGAAGGGGCCGCCCGATGAGATGGTGGGTCGTCTTGCCGAGGCTGCTGTGGTTCTTCTTGGCCTCTATCGCATCACCTCCGATGAACTTATGGAGTTTACCGGTGTCACCGCCCTCTTGGGGCTGCCGCAGACCCTGCTGAAGAGCGCTGAACATGCTGGAGATCGCTACGGCAGCACGGCGGTGGCATGAGACGGACTGCCGTAGCAGCAACACTCGCGGCATCAGCGATCTTCCTGAGAGTGATGATGTTGTGTGGACGGGGCGCGGAAGCATCGGGAGTCCTGGCGGCTCTCGGCGTTCTTCTCGCCGCCGCAGCCGTTCGCAGGCGGACAACCTGAGGGCGCGGATCACCTCCGGGTGAGACGCCGACTCTTGCGGAGGCGGAGGAGAGCTGGGGTTTTGCAGACCGCCGGGCGCAAGCCCATCGGGGGTCGAATCCCCGGCCCTCCGTGCATCCATGATTCTGGTCGGTGCAGGCTCCCTGTCGTATCTTGCGACATCTCTCCAGCGGAGGCCGATATCATGACGGATTCGCTGGACCGCCTACGGACGGCCTTGAGGACCGGTGCACGGTCGAACGCGCGCGCGGCCGCGCGGGAATGGGCCCCGGAAATGACGCATCGTCGCGAATCCCCGTCGATCCTTAGCGTCGCCGACAATCTGTCAAAAGAGGGCCGAGACAGTGGCTCCAGCGAACTGGACGGGAATCGCCTTGCGTTGCAACGACCCTTGGCCAACAACCTGGCCGGATAGGGAACGTACCCATGAAACGCGGTTTTTTCCTTTCGGTCCTGATTCCCGTCGTCTCTGCCTGTGGTGAGCAACTCCCCCAGCCGGAAGTTGCCGTCGAGGTCGGCCCCCCTCCTCTTTCGAAGATGGAGGTCGTCACGGACACCCTGCACGGGCAGCTCGTGGACGATCCCTACCGCTGGCTGGAGGACCAGGAGGCTCCTGATACCCGGGCCTGGATCGGGGCGCAGAACGAGTACACCTACGGCATTCTGAACGCCATACCGGGGCGTGACATCATCAGCGCCAGGCTCGCCGAGTTCATGAAAGTGGACATCGTGAGCGCGCCCCTCATTCGGGCCGATCGCTTCTTCTTCATGCGACGGACTGGGGAGCAGGACCAGCCCGTCATCAGCATGAGAAGCGGTGAGGAAGCGGAGGACGTGATCCTCGTCGACCCCAACACCTGGGACGGCGAGGTGGCCCGATCCGCCCAGCTGGTGGAGGTGTCAAGGGACGGGACCATCCTCGTCTACGGGGTCCGGGAGGGGGGCCAGGAGGAGACGGAGCTCCGGTTCCTCAATGTAGACACGGGTGAGGAGTTCCCGGAAACGCTGGAAAGGGGCCGGCACTTCGGCGGCTCTCTTACCCCAGACAACAGCACGTTCTATTTTGCCCGCCACGGCGACGAAGGCCCCCGGATCTACCGTCACCATGTGGGCACTCCCCAGTCTGCGGACGAGATGATCTTCGGCGAGCAGTACGGAATCGGGGAACTCCTTGGCACACAGCTTTCCGACGACGGTCGTTACCTGCTGATCACCGTGGCCCATGGCGCGGCAGGTTACCAGGAGCTCTTCCTGATGGACCTGGCGCTGGGCGATTCCATCTCGACGGTGGTTGCGGGGATCGAGGCCGACTTCGGGGCAATGTTCGCTGGTGACCACCTGGTGATCACGACAGACTACGAAGCTCCGAACCGCCGGGTCCTGGTAACGGATCTGACAGACGCGGGCATCGCGAATTGGAAAGAGATCATTCCGGAGGGCGAGCACGCCCTTCAGGTGGTGGCTCCGGAAGGAGGGCTTCTCTTTGCCGCGTACCTCGAGAACGTGGCGTCGAAGGTCCGGGTGTTCGATCTGAACGGGCAGCAGCTTCGGGAGATCGAGATGCCGGCCCTCGGGAGCATCGTCGGTGGGTCGGGGGAGTGGGACAGCGACGTGGCCTTCTTCAGCTTCACGTCGTTCCACATGCCCACAACGACGTACCGATATGACATTCCCACGGGAGAGAGCGAGGTGTGGTTCCGCCCGGACATCCCCTTCAACAGCAACGACTTCGAGGTCAACCAGGTCTGGTACGAATCAAAGGACGGAACCCCCGTTCCCATGTTCCTGGCCCACAAGAAGGGAATCGAGTTGGATGGGGGAAACCCGGTTCTTCTGACCGGTTACGGGGGTTTCAACGCCCACATGACCCCGGGCTTTCAGGCTCCCATGGCGGTAGGGCTGGAGAATGGCGCCGTCATCGCGCTCCCGAACATTCGAGGCGGGAACGAGTTCGGGGAGCAATGGCATGAAGGGGGGATGCTCGAGAACAAGCAAAACGTCTTCGACGATTTCATCGCTGCCGCCCAATGGCTCATCGCAAGCGGCTACACCGGTCCGGAGCGCCTGGCCATTTACGGCGAGAGCAATGGAGGGCTGTTGGTTGGCGCTGTCATGACGCAGCAGCCTCACCTGTTCAGGGCGGTGGTCTGCGCTTATCCCATCCTGGACATGATCCGGTACCACCGGTTCCTCGTGGCCCGATACTGGGTGCCGGAATTGGGTTCCTCGGAGGATCCCGGCCAGTTCGCATACCTTATGGAATACTCGCCTTACCACAACGTGGAGGCCGGAACCGCCTATCCTTCCACCCTCTTCATAACGGGGGACGGGGATACCCGGGTGGCACCCCTTCACGCTCGAAAGATGGTCGCCCTAGTTCAGGCGGCCAATGCAGGTCCGAATCCCATCATGATTCGCTATGACGCGGAAGCGGGGCATTCGGGAGGGATGCCGGTGAGCAAGCAGATCGAGGATAACACCGATCTCCTGTCTTTCCTTTTCTGGCAAATCGGCGTCTCTATGGGTGGAGGTGGATGACGAGCGAGCACAACCAGGTGCGCGTCGTGATCGCCTTCCGCCAACCCTCCTTTGTGGAGGTCTCCTGAACGCGGTCTGAATCGCATCGACATGGCCAGCGGCCAAACATGTCAAGGGACGCCCGCAGCCACAACCCCAGGTCAGCATGTCGAGGATCGGTAGGGCAACAGCCAGTGGAATGTCGTTCACGCTCGACTTCCGGTACGTGGCGCATTGGGATCAAACGGTCGGCTCTGGGAACGTCCTGGGAACAATCACACCTCACAACAACGTGCGACAACATGCGGAATCCTTGCAACAAGTGGGACTCCCAGAACCTGTGAGTAGGAAGTCGGAATAAGTCGCAAGTTATCGAAAGACCGGAAAGAACCTGTAAACTGATGCCTTAATAAGAAGACGTTCCCGTTCTAGCCAGAGAACGACGAAGGATCACGTGTCGGCGTGCCAGGACATCGAGCACCAGGACATAACACTAAGTCTATTGCAGCGCACGCAGTTGCGCGCTTGCCACCGCAGGCGGTTGAAGGTAGTAGGTTGGAAAGGGCGGTGGAAACCCCTCCACCGAGCTGGCGCTCGGTTCCGGGGCTTCATGAACTTATGGAAGGTTAGCAGCCACGGGATTCTGATAAGATCGCCAAAGGAAATCGTAGAATGTCGCGGTGCGTATCATACTTCTTCCTGTCTGTGAGCCTCCTTTCCTCGGCACTGCCTGGCGCGGTTCAGGCCCAACAACCGGTCTTCGTCGAGGCCGGCGCATGCCCGGGCGAAAGCTGTACATACGGGGTGTGGCAAGCTGCGACCCGACTTTCCCTTCGTTCTCTTCCCTCTGACACCGCCAGAGCGGTGGCCGACGTTCCGAAAGGAAACCTCCTGTGCGCCCTGACCGGGGAGGTCCACACCATCCCGGGGCATTTACTCGTCGTCCGAGAGCACGGGCGATTCACACCCGGAGACACCCTCTTTGTGCTGACGTATCGGGGAGAGGGGTGGTTCCTGGTGGAATATGACGGCGACCGCTTCGAAGCGGACCTTGAGTTCAGTCCCTGGGGAGGCTCGGCGGGCAACCGCTGCGAGCGGGGCCCTGAATGTTGGGGGGTGTTGCAGGAGGCGCTGGAATTCCACTGGTGGGTCCGCGTTGACAACCTCCATGGAGCTGTGGGTTGGGTGTTGGAGGAGGGGGCTTTCGACAAACTCATCCCGCAGACCAGAGATCCCGAGTTCTTTGCTGAGTGCAGCCGTCGGCGCAACCCTGGCGACAGCCGGGGAGGGACACGGCTTGACGGGGTTCTTAGCCCGAAACCTCATCGTGTTCTCGCACCGGAGACTGCGCGGGCGCCTAAAGGGACTCGAGCCATGGCGCATGCGGGAACCGTCCAGATGAGAAGTGGGGATCCTATGGCTGCTAACAGCGATCATGCCGCGCACTCGCTTCGCTCGTGGCCCTGGGGCCATTCGGGGCGGTCACGCCGCTTCCAGGAGCAAGCGTCGCGCCCTCTGGCGAATGTGGGCAGCCCGCGAGACGTTATGCGCCACCCCACCTTTTGTCTTCCTTTCGCCGAAGACCCGGGATCGGGCACACTGAGTTGATGGTGAGGAGTCCACATGACAACGACGATCGGCGCGTCCGCCACTGAACGCAGCCAGCTGATGCCCGCAGACTCCATGATTCCCGCTCCCATAGCGTCCTTCACTCAAGCCGTAAGCGTCGCCGCCCCTCCCGCCGCCGTTTGGCCCTGGCTGGTGCAGATGGGAGCAGGTCGCGCGGGTTGGTACAGCTACGATTCTATCGACAACGGTGGTGTACCCAGCTCCTGGTCCATCCTCCCGGAGCATCAGTCGGTCGCTGTTGGAGACATACTGCCGGCTCTTCCGGGAGCTGTGGACGCCTTCGTCGTGTCCGCCCTGGATCCCGACCGCGAGTTGGTGCTCACGGTCCCGTTCCCTGACGGTGAGGTCATGGTGACTTGGGATTTCCTGTTGCAGACGTCGAGCTTCGATCACACCCGACTGGTCGTCCGCGCTAGGTTAGCGCCCGGATGGCCAGGTCGGCCGTCGGGATCCCGTATGATCGAGCGGATCTATAGGGTCCTCGCAGCTGTCCCCAAACCCTTCATGTTGGCCCTCGGCGGATTCGGTCACGGGCTAATGGAGGCCAAGATGCTACGCGGCATTAGGCACCGCGCAGAGGGCGAGAACGGCCATGCATGAAGCCACTCTACTCCGCCTGACTATAGCGGGCCGCGGCACGTGGTGGTGCTCAGCCCGCCGAGAATGGGCGATCGCGCAAGAGCACCGAGGAATGGTCGAAGTGAGGAAGGCGAGTCAAGAGCAAGGTACCGCGGGGGCCACTGCCTTCAACTACACTCCGGCACCATAGGAGGAATGTGATGACACACCGAACTGGCGCACGCGTTGTAGGAGCCCTGTACATAATCGCGACGGGTGCTTTCTCACTCGCTGTCTTGCTTCTGCAACCAGTCGTCGGTGCTCCGGACTACCTGACCAGAGCGTCTCTCAGCGAAACCCGGGTGGCGACGGGAGCTCTCTTTGAGCTCATCAATCACATCGCAGTCGTTGGAATTGCGGTGGCCATCTACCCCGTCTTGAGACGGTTCAGTGAACGCTTGGCTCTGGGGTATGTCGCTGCCAGGTCCATAGAGGCCGTGCTCTTCACCATCGGCACAATGCATCTGCTGGCACTCGTAACAGTGAGTCAGGAGTTCGTCGCCGCGGGCAATCCCCCCACCTCCCACCTGCAAGCCTTGGGCGGTTTGCTGCTGGCTGGGCACGATTGGGACCAGGCGGCCCTGGCTTTTGCCGTCTTCAGCCTGGGTGCCTTGACGCTGAACTACGTGCTGTATCGGGCGAGGCTCGTGCCTCGATGGTTGGCGGCCTGGGGTCTTGCCGCCGCAGCGTTGTATCTGGCCGCGCAGGTGATGGTGATGTTTGGCCTCGAGCCCTCTTCGCCCACCCAGATCGTGTTGGATGCTCCGATAGCCGTACAGGAAATGGTGTTCGCGGTATGGCTGATCGTCAAAGGCTTCAATGCAGCTGCATTCGCGGCCGAGCCCGAAAGGGTGTCGATTGGAGACGGATAGCACGTGCAAAGGGGCTTCTTGGGTCTCCGGGCTTCTCTGGACCTTCGACCAGCTTCGTGCTACGCGTCTGACAGCCGTCATGCCGCACACTCGCTTCGCTCGTGGCCCTTCGCCGATGACGGTTGTGGTGGAAGAAGCGTCGTACATAAGCGCGGCTACGGGTAACGGCCTAATCGGCCGTTCCGGCCTCCCGGAGACGTTGTGCGCATGCGATTTGGCTTTGGCGGTAGCAAGAATTGATTATAGAGCGGAGGGGGAAAAAGACAAACAGAGAATTAAAGGACACACTGTGGGAGGACAGAACAATCATCAAGATAGGCCAAACAAAAGTATTACGTATTCCCAAACATTACTACAAAGGAGAACATCATGAAGACAATGACCTGCAAGCAACTCGGTGGAGCATGTGATGAAGAGTTTCATGCGAATTCCTTCGAAGAGATTGCAGAAATGAGTAAGAAGCATAGTAAGGAGATGTTTCGGAAAGGTGATGAAGAACATCTCAAAGCGATGAATGAAATGCAAAAGCTTATGCAGAACCCTGGGGCCATGAAAGAATGGGTCGACAGTAAGAAAGAGGAATTTGATGAGTTACCAGGAGAATAGAATGGGCGGAGCAATGACTGAAATGTGGCAGGAAGATGAGTAACATGTCACCAAAGAATGGACGCACAACAGCCCAATCGTGTTGGCTTCGCACGTGGCATAGCCACGTGACCATTCAGCGGAACGTTAGCCGCTTGTACCGACTGGGAGATAGATTGAGGCATGTGGGGGAAAAGGGTGGGATGTATCGGTATTCGAGTTCCCCGGCTCACGACAGACGTTCCGGGGCTGAAGATAACGTACTTTCCGAGGCGCTCCGCTGCGCCCTCGACTCCTCCAGGGAAGGGAGAAAGACTATGCCCAGGCCGCGTTTGTTCCTGCCGTTGCTCCTCTCTGTCCTCTTGATGGTGGGTTGTACCACCCCTCCACAGGTCGACGTCGCCGCCGAGGTTCAAGCCATTCGGGAACTTGACCGTCAGTGGCAGGCCGCGGTGGACGCGAAGGACGTGGAAGCGACGATCTCCTTTTATGCTCCCGACGCGGTGAAGATGGAACCAAACGCACCGACAATTGTCGGCATCGACCGGTTCCGGGAAGCATTCGAGGCTTGGCTTCCTCTTCCGAATGTCTCGAACCAATTCGCACCGGACCTGATCGAAGTTGCCGCCTCAGGGGACATGGCTTGGGACCGGGGCACATACCACTTCGTCATGGAAACCCCTGACGGCCCGATCGAGGACGTCGGCAAGTACCTGATGGTGTGGAAGAAGATCAGCGGTGAATGGAAAGTCATCGCCGAGTGCGGGAATAGTGATCTTCCTGCAGGGCAAGAATAAAGGCTGGTATCGTCGCGGGAAGTGGAAAAGCGGCTAACAGCAGGCCTACCGCTGCTCGCCTTTGGCTCGCGCCCTTCGGGTACGGGCCTGCGGCCCGTCCGGTAGCGTGCGAGACGTTATCTGCCATGCGAAGAGCAGGTCGGTCTTGAGTGCGGGTGTGTCTTATGGTAGCCGGGGCGCGCTCCCGGCCGGCAGCGGCAGGAGAGTGCAGTGTTTGCACTGATTCGGGCACTGACATACGCGTTACTGTTGCTCGCGCTTGTGCTGTACTGCTCCCAGCACAGCCCCTCGAGTGGGCCGGTGTTGCCCGACCACCCGAGACTGAACTGATGCAGGTTCTGGGTGTGATCGTGGCGGTCCTCGGCGTGAGTCTGGCCCTGTGGTGTGTTCTTGTGTTTGCCGTGGTGGGCCGTGGGACCCCCTTTCCCTTCGATCCTCCCCGCCGCCTGGTGGTACGAGGCCCGTATCGTTTCGTTAGGAATCCGATGGCTATCGGTGTCGGCTCCACCCTCACCGGGGCAGCGCTGTTCTATGAGAGTTGGAGGTTGGCTGCGTTAGCGGGCGTGTTCTTCTCAATTATCCACTTGTTCGTGGTGCTGTACGAGGAACCGACTTTGCGTCGGATGTTCGGCGACGAATACGCGGCGTACTGCGATGCTGTGCGCCGCTGGTGGCCGAGGCGGAAGGCCCATCGGCCTTGATTGGATGGGAGGACCGGGGCGGATTGCGCGACGGTCTTGGCAGGTCCACAAGGAATTAGCCAGTTGATGGTGGGCTGATAGATGTAACGACGACGCGTCGCACGGAGGCAGTGAGACATGAACAAGCGATGGCCCTCGCCGAGGCCAAGCGATCGGACACAGCTGGCGTGCTCTTGGACAGTCTCGATCCGTCTTCGGACACGGGAGTGGAAGAGGCGCGGAACGGTCGCGAGAGAGGAGCCTGTATGACGATGAGGGAACGCAGTGCCGAGTTGGCCGTGGGTTGGATCGAAGCGTGGATCAAGATGGACATGAGATGGCTTCGGCAGCGGCTGGCGCCTGATTTTGTCCACGTCAGTCCGTTCGGCAGGTTCGAAGACCGTGAGTCGTACCTGGCTGCGGTCGAGCCGATGGCGCGCAAGAGCGTCGTGGAGCTCACAATCAAAGATGTAATCGCCAGCGGAAACCAAGCCGCAGTCCGATTTGAGAACAGGACCGCCAAGGGGGTGGTCGAAACCTGCGACTGGGTCCGCGTTGAGAATGACCTGATCAAGGAGATCAGGTCGTTCTATGACAGTGCCATGATCCGGGAGGTCCTGTCGCCCGCTGAGCAGGAGAGCCTCGACAGTTCCTACTAACTGCCCACGGTGTGGACTCAAGAGGCTGATGCTGCGATCAAGGCTGTTGCGATCGTGGACGTTAGCAGTGCAAGGCCGTTGCCACGGTTGGCTGTGGCAAGACTGCCAGAACGCCGATCGTGAGCGGGGTGGCTGTGCCGGCACGTGCACTGGCCATCAGATAACAAACACTTCACGCGGCGCGCGCTGCCGCGGGCTTGCCACTGCAGGTTGTGACGAGTTTAGCTTCGGAAGGGCAGTGGAAACCCCTGCGCGCCCCGTCGGTCGGCTCCGGGCTTCGTGAAGTTGAAGACGTTAGGCGAACAAGTGACCTCGGATCTTGGACGGAGATAATGGAATGAACGAGAGCAACGCGTTGCATCGAACCAGACGCATCGGTACCGGCCTGGCTTTCATCGTCTTCCCGCTCGTGTTCGTCTTTGCCTTCGCAGGTCACCCTGGTTTGCTGAATCCTCACCTCCTGGGCCCGGAGGAAATGATCCTCAGAGCCCGCAATGCCCCTTTTCTGCAATTCGGACATGCCCTCGTCACGCTAAACACAGCCCTCCTGGTGGTGGTCGCCCTTCACTTCATGAAGTTGCTGGATCGCGGTTCTGCCGCCTGGGCTGGCTCTGTTGGCGGAGCGCTGGCCATTCTGGGTGCGCTCATGCTGGCGGCCGATAAGGGCGCGCTTTGCCTCACCATGAGTGCTCTTGATACGTTGCCCGAAAGCGAGTTCGCCGGGATGATGCCGGGTTTGCTGGCCATGTTCTCGAAGGAAGGCTGGCTTGTGTTGCTGTGGGGCCTTCTGCTTTTGCCCATTGGCTTTGCCATCCAGGCTGTTGCCCTGCTCACGTCTCGGGCTCTGCCCAGATGGCAGTGCATCCTCTTCCTGGTCGGGGTGCTGTTCGTGGGCACCCCTGACGGCGCCGAGATCATCAACCTGACTGCAGCGATCCTGCTGGCGGTTGCCTTTGTCCCGTATGGGATTCAGATCACCAGGAACGGGCCCCGCGGCGCAACAGTGTAGCCTTTCGATGGGGCTTTGGTGCAGAGCCTCACATTGAGGCGTTCTTGATCCCGAGGGGTGGCTTCCACAACGATCTCGGCAGGCGGGCCGGAGCGACGGCCATGGTCGCCTATCAGCGGTCATGCCGCGCCCTTGCTTCGCTCGTGGCCCTACGCCGGTGACGGTTTTGGTGGAGAAGGCATCGCACAGGAGAGCGGCTCCGGGTAACGGCCTATCGGCCGTTCGGGCAGCCCGCGACACGTTGGGCGACGCGCTCAGTTGATCGAGACGTCGAAAGCGGCTTCGGTACGCTCAAGTCCGAGGCGATCCATGGGAAGGAAGTATACGATGAAGGCAATTGTCCACAACAAGTACGGCTCTCCCGATGTCCTGAACCTCGAAGAGATCGACAAACCGGCCGTCTACGATGATGACATCCTGGTACGAGTCCGTGCAGCTTCCGCCAATCCCTATGACTGGCACTTCATGACAGGCAGGCCGTACATCGCGCGCATGCAATTCGGACTACTCAAACCAATCGTCAACGGTCTGGGTGCCGATCTGGCAGGGCAGGTTGAAGCGGTTGGCAAGAACGTGACGCAGTTTCGCCCAGGTGATGAGGTGTTCGGCGAAGTCGACGGAGAAGTGCCCGGCAAGCCACTTCTGGAGCTCGGCTCCTTTGCCGAATACGTATGTGTCTCGGAAGAGTCGGTGGTGCCGAAACCGGCCAACCTGACGCTTGAGCAAGCGGCGGCCGTACCTTTGGCCGGGCTGACGGCTCTGCAGGCTCTACGCGTTCAAGGACGGATTGAGCCAGGGCAGAAGGTCTTGATCAATGGTGCGTCAGGAGGTGTGGGCACGTTTGCAGTGCAGATTGCGAAATCGTTTGGCGCTGAGGTGACAGGCGTGTGTAGCACGAGGAATGTGGACATGGTTCGATCGATCGGCGCCGCCCAGGTCATTGACTACACCCGCGAGGATTTCACGCGCGGCGGGCAGCGCTATGACCTGATGCTTGACAATGTGGGGAACCGTTCGCTGTCAGAGTGCAGACGCGTTTTGAACCCCGAGGGAGTCTATCTTGCATCCTTCGGAGCACCAGACCGTCGGTGGCTTGGGCCTTTTCCTCAATTGCTCAGAATGGTCGTGTTTTCACCGTTCGTCAGCCAGAAGATGGTCGCGCTGACGGTGAAACGAACCAAAGAGGTCCTGCTCGACTTGAAAGAACTCATTGAAGCCGGAAAAGTCACGCCAGTCATCGACAGAACGTACCCGCTGAGTGAAGTCCCTGAGGCAATCCGGTATCTGGAAGAGGGACACGCCCGAGGAAAAGTCGTTATCACCGTGTGAGGTGCTCGATGATGGCGCGTCGAGGGGCGCTGCGATCGCCAACTGAAAGGGTTCCCCTCGAACCGAAGCGTCGCCCAACAGCGGGTCTGCCACGGCTCGCCCTCGGCTCGCGCCCTTCGGGTATGTGCCTTTGCCCCATCCAGCAGCCCGCGAGACGTTACAAGAGGGTGCTCAGTGTTTCCTGGCCAGGCCACGCTGAACGAAGAACCCCCAACGCCTTTCGACCTAGAGTTCATGCGTCTTGCCAAAGCTGAAAGACCCCGACCTGTACATAAACGACGTCTGCTGGGGCGGAGAGGTTGTTTCCGATCAGCTCTTGGCGCTGATGCGAGGATGTTTCGAGTCATGGTCTTCTTCTCATTCGAATGTGATTGCCACCGCATCCCATCCGAAGTACACTTGACAGTGTACTCTATGGTAGATCATACGTTTGCGGGCAAGGTGCGAGGGAAGCTCCATCGGTTCGCCTGCCTGGGGTTTCGGAGAAGAGCATCGACCAAACCTAGGAGCCGTGCCATGAAGAAGAAGACTCGGGCGGACGGTGATCGGAGTCGGATCAAACGGAGGGATTTCGTCAAGTCAGGCGGTGCGGCGTTGGCGGGAGGGGTGGTGTTGGGTCGTGCTCCGATTCCGGAGAGCGAGGCCCTCTTGAAGTCCTCCGTGGCGTCGCCCCTCTTCCCCGTCCAGCCGAGCCAGGACGGCCGCATCCAGAGTTACCGGACCCTCGGTCGCACTGGGTTCAGGGTGTCCGACATCAGCCTTGGCGCGGCCTTGATCAGAGAGGCCAATGTGGTCCGGTATGCCTTCGACAAGGGCATCAACTACATCGATACGGCGGAGGGCTATGAGAACGGAGCCTCCGAACGTGGAATACGAGATGCCCTTCAGCATATCGACCGGAAGAAGGTCTTCATCGCGACGAAGGCCAACATCAGGCCCGGCCACGACAAAGAGACGGTGCTCGCGAAGGCCCGCGGGAGCCTGGAACGGCTGAACACCGAGTACATGGACGCTTACATGATGAGTAGCGTCAGCACGGTGGAGTGGTTGGACCACCCGGGGTACCACGCCGCCATGGATCAGCTCAAAGCGGAGGGGAGGGCGAAGTTCACTGGCGTGACCTACCACGGTCCAGAGGCGACCGATCAGACGGGGATGGCGGACGTTCTCTGTGCCGCGGCTGAGGACGGCCGGTTCGACGTGCTGCTCCTGGTATATAACTTCTTGAACCACTCAGAAGGGGACCGGATCCTCGCGACGTCCAAAGCCAACAACGTGGGGACGACGGCAATGAAAACCGCTGCTGGAAAGCTCAAGGCCGAGCCGTTCGATCCGGATAACCTCAGCGAGCTGCACCAGCAATACCTCCACCTCATGATGCGGGCCGGACAGAGCCGTGAAGCTGCGCTGAAGGAAATCCAGGACTATTCGGACGCACAGAACCAGTTCGTGGAGAGGACCCAGCTCTTCGCGGAGCGATACGGGATCCAGAACGACGAAGCCCTTCATTTGGCGAGCATCCAATGGGTGCTTCAGAATCCGGACATGCACACAGCATGCATTTCGGCCTGGAGCTTCGATTTCGTCGACAAGATCGTTGCCCTCTCCGGTACTCGGATGACCGCTCCCGCGGACAGCCTGCTTCAGGAGTCCCGCTCCACATTGAACACCCAGTACTGCCGCCACGGGTGTGTGGAGTGCATAGACAGCTGTCCCTTCGATGTCCCGGTCAGCAACATCATGCGGTATGCGTACTATTTTGTGGCTCAGGGCCGGGAGCGGCACGCCATGTCCGAATATGCGGCCCTCGACGGCTCTGGTGCGGCACCCTGCAGGGACTGCGCGGGACTTTGTGCCGGCGCCTGTCGGTACGGCCTGGACATCCAGCTCAACATGCTCCAGGTCCACGACCTTCTGACCCTGGCCTAGCCCGGAGGGGTGACGACGTGGGACCGCAGAGAACACCCCGGCTCGTACTACTGACGGTTCTTGCCTTTTCGGCCCTCACTGCATCCTGCGCTGGGGGGCCATCTGGTTTTCCCGAAGTGGAGGGCTGGACCCAGGCCGGGGAGGTACGAATCTACACCGCCGAGAATCTGTGGGAGTACATCGACGGCGCCGCCTTGCTGTTCGTGGAGTACGGGGTCCGAACGTGCATGACCGCGGACATGTCGGCAAAGGGGGTGTCGGTGACTGTGGATCTCTATGAGATGGCCTCCCCGTTGGGGGCGGTGGGGGTGTTCAGAAGAGAAAGCGCCGGGGCAGAGGTGAATCTCGCCGGTGCCACCGTGGCGGCCCTCTCGCCCCCTTACCAGGCTCTCATGGTCAAAGGAAGCACATACGCGAAGGTGAACGTCTACGAAGGCGAACTCACCGAATCCGAGGGCCGCCAGCTCCTGGAAGGTCTGGCCGCTTCCCTTCCCGGCGAGGCCGTCATGCCCCGGGAGTTCTCGCTCTTACCCGAAGAAGGCAAGGTGCCCGGTTCGGAGGGGTACCAGCCCGGGTCGCTTCTGAGCCTGGAGGAGCTCACGGATTGCCTCTACGCCGACTATGAGGGAAGTGAGGGCGAGATCTGGCAAGGATTAGTCGTGCTTCCCTCGGCCGCCTCTAACGTATGGGAAGTGCTGGTCGACCGGTGGGACTCCCTCGAGTATGACGGGCTCACGGTCCTCTTCCGGGAGGTTCCCTACAGCGGCTTTGTGGGTGTCACGCGCACGGACTCGGGGATGTTCGGTGTGTCGGGAGCGGCCGACGAGACTCAGTTGCGGGAGAGGTTGGGAGTTTTCGCGAGCCTCCGTTAATCCCTTAGGAGTCCTCCCAGATCCAAAGCCGTGATCTTCCTCAACACCACCGTCTGGAACGCGGCAGGCGCTATTACGAGTACCTCGGCCACTTCTTTGGCCCGGACATCTATGAAACGAAAGTTCATTGAGTTCGCTCCCGGCGTGGGGCATCACTCAGGTGAGATGTTCCTATCAGCGCCGGGAAGAGCCATCATCTTCGTCGACGCTGACAGCGCGGTGGCCTCAGTCGGTGTGAGACGGATAGAAGGCTAGTCCGCGGTGCTCGATAGAACCGAAGACTTCAGGGTTGCGCTGGCTCCGGCCGATGCAGCTGATGTCGCATCACCGGAGGCCATCGTCCTCGCCCTGTACGATACCATATCGGGGCCACGGGATACCGAGAGGGACTGGGATCGTCTTCGTTCTCTCTTTGACCCGCGGGCCCGCTTCCTGATTGGCAGGTGGCTGGCTGATCCAGAAGAGCCCCGAGACGCCGTCTATGAGTGGGATCTCGAGAGTTTTGTTGCCGAGGGCCGGCAGTATTGGCTGGAGCACGGGTTCTGGGAGTCGCAGCTCGCCGCACGAGTAGAAGCGTACGGCAACGTTGCCCAGGTTTTCAGTTCCTATGAATCGCGCGAGGGCTCCGAAGACGCGGAACCGGTGGGGCGGGGAGTGAACAGTATCCAGCTCCTGCGTCACGCTGGGCGCTGGTGGATCCTCAGTATCGCTTGGGATGTCGAGACTCCTGAGGTCCCTATTCCGGCGGACCTTCGAGGGTGAGGTCTGAGGCGCTGTGCGACAGCCCGCATGCCGCGCTCCGCTTCGCCTCGAGGCCTTTCCACGCAGCAGGTTCGCCTCATTGCCCGACACGACAATACCGAAGCGTTCGCGTCTCGTATGAGATGAACACGGGACAGCGCCTCAACAAGGGTACGCCGAGGAGCACTGCCGGGCGGTCGCTTTGTCCCAGCGTCGAGAACCCCGGCAGATTCGCGAGGTCCACCGGGAGATCCTCAAAGTCGGTCCGGCCAACCGTGAGGCGGCGCAGGGTGCCCGTCTGAATGCTGGTTGGACGCGAGCCCACGCCCGGACTTAGAGTCTGCTGGGACCCGCTGTCCGCCACGATCCCGGCCATGTGCTCGACCGTTCCGTTCAACACCAGGCGGCGTGATCCGGAGTCAAGAAACGCCGTCGCCTCGATCCCGTTGACTGGTACCTTGTGGCTGATGAGGTGCCCACGAGCTTCAACGAAGGGGAGCTCGGGAGCAAGGTCTGCGTTCACGGGTTCCGCTCCAGTCCCTGGCGCGTAGACGACAAGCTCGCCCGCTGGAGCGGAGATCAGCAGGTCGAAGGACCCCAGGACGTCCGCGCCCAGAACACCGTCGTACGGCTCGCCACTTCCGGCCCCTGTCTCCGGCGTCAGGATCTCGTCGTCCAGGACGAGCATGTCCAGGCCTCGAAAGGTCGAGTCCGCGAACCCGAGTGTGGGTAGCGACACGATCGGCACAACCGCCCCGCCGCTAGCGCCGTGGATTTCCTGCGTCCGTACACGACGGAGCCTCAGACGGCCTGCGGCTCTCTCGCTGACGGCCGAACGACCAGCACCGGTGTCCAGTATGAACCAGAGTGTGTCCTGCGGAGCGGCACCGGAGACCGGCACCACCAGCCACTGACCTGCGACGTCCAGAGGTAGAGTAGTCTGGCCAGGCAGCGTTTGAGCCAGCCCAGCCATCAGAAGCAGGGATGAAGCCAGGATCAGACGTCGATCCCCCGTCGGCCAGAACAACCTCATACGTACCGTCTCATCTGGATTGGGTCGACTCGTGTGCGTATGTAGGAAGCGCTGACACGCCGTTACGGTTGCTCGGTGTGCGCCTACCGCCACCTGGGAGCCAGCCGATCGTGCCGACGCGCCATGCACGCCTAAAAGCTGGCCCGCCTCCTGCGCGAGTGGACCGGTGGTGAGGTGTACCTTCGCATCGCCTGGTCCGAGGGGCACGGCTTCCTTCGGCCGGTGGACCGCAGGGCCGCGGAGTGGGCGGACGAGCTGGCGTTCTTCTTCCGTACGACGGCGGGCCAGTATCCTTGTCCTCTCAAACACCATGTTCACATCTTGCTCTCTGACGGCTGAGCCTCTTCTCCGGAAATGCGGAGGCCGACTTTGCGAGACGCCAAGAGGGAGGATGTGGTCTTCTTCCTCGTGCCATTCTTTCTTGATCATCTGTTTAGCATTTGCGGTCAGAAGGAAGGGCATCAACTCATCCAACGCGGCATCTACAGGCATGTGTGGCATCCTGTCTATCCGGGAACCATCATGGCTTGCATGGGCATGCCTCTGTGCTTATCGAGCTGGTACGGGGTCGCTATCATGCTGCTGGTGATTCCGTTGTTCTTGAGTCGCATGAGGATTTAGGAGGGGGTGTTGATTGGGCAATTTGGAGCGGAGTACAAAGCGTATATGGAGACTAGGAGGAAGCTGATACCGTGCGTCTTCTGAGATCAAACACTGAGCGAAGGTTGTCTTCTGTTCTGCGGAGGCGCAACATCGGCGGACCTCGGTCACCCCAATCCGATGTCATCGCTGACGGACGGTTGCTTCAGCCCGAGCCGTGGAGCTGCGCACGGAGTTGGCTCAACCCAGGGGACAGACTGTGAGGGTCCCGGTGAAGGTGTTGTCCGTTGAGCTGGTCGTCTTCGATATGGTAGGAACCACGGTTCGAGACGATGGCCGTGTGACCGAAGCCTTCAAGAAGGCCCTGCGCGAAGCCGGGCTCATGCCGGATGTTGATCTTCTTGGCCGGATCCGAGGGCTGGCGAAGCGTGAGGCGATCCGCCAGCTGCTTGAAGAAGCAGGAGGCAAGGAGCGTATCGATGATACGGCCACCGCTGTGTTCGAGGCATTTCGGGCGGCGTTGGGCGACTCCTGCCTCGCCGACCCTGTGCTCGAAGTTCCAGGAGCCGAGCAGACGTTCCTCTGGCTTCGAGAGCGGGGCATCAAGGTTGCTCTGACTACCGGTCTGGATCGTTCGATTGCCGAGCTAATCCTGGGAAAGCTGAATTGGAGTGAAGGAATCTTCGACCTGCTGGTGACCGTCGATGAGGTTGAGCGGGGGAGGCCTGCACCAGATCTGATCTCTGAGGCGTGCAGGCGTGCCAAGGTGGAGCCGTCCGCGGTCGTCGTGGTGGGTGACACGGTCCCCGATGTGTCTGCCGGTCTTGCTGCCCGGGCCGGTCTGGTTGTCGGGGTCACATCCGGTGCCCACTCACTGGAGGCACTGACGGCGGCTGGGGCGCACCGGGTGCTCGAAACTGTCGAGCAGATCCGGTCCTTTTTCGAGGAGCTCGGTATGGAGCGATCGGCGTGACCGGCACACCCACTGACGCGAACCTGGGACCCAGCGCCGGAATCCCAGTCAAGCGTGTGGGGGGAGGCCGAACCACCCCGAACCATGCTGACACAGGAAACCGGGAGGGATGGAACCAACCATGAACGACTTGGGCGACTTCGTCATCTGGCTCGGTCTGTCTCTCTCGGGTGTTGCGCTCGCGGGGCTTGTATGGATGCTGGTCAACTGCTGGAGGCGGGACGCCTTGCCGGCGGCTAGCTACGGAGGCTTGAAGCTCCCTGAGAGACGGCTCCGCTGGATCTGGACCCTCGTTCTCATCGGAGCGCTCGGCTTTGGAGTCGCGGAGGATCCCATCGCTCAAGTGACGGCCATCGGCCCACCGGACGGAGCGCGGTCCGCGGAGCCCGAGTCAGAAGGGGCTCTGACACGCACGTGGAGCCTCGACATTCCCTTGCCCTTCTACCGTTATGAACGCGAGGTGGAGAGCCGGGACGGAACGATCATACGGGACTCTCGCGTCTCGTCGTTGCTCATCCCCAAGCCACTACTGGGCGCCATGGTTGCCTACCTGGTGCTCGTGGTGTGGTGGCACCCGAACCGCCGGTGGGCGAGGCGACTGCTGCTTGGGAAGCGAGCCGTGAGGTCGGAGGCAGCCTCGAAGCCGAGCTAGAAACATCCAGGGGCCCTGATTGCCCCTCATAACGCAGCGTTTGAGCCCTCGGAAGGAGTGTCCAACGGATGTTCTCCGGAAAGACAGGGGCCGGTTTCCCTTCGGCGTCTGAATAGGGTTGGAGGAGCTATGACAGATGGTGGATGGATCTCTCGTGTGTTGGTCCTGTCGAATCTTGCCAGCTGGGTGGCCCTCGTCTTGTTGGCTGCGCACGTGTTCTCGGCACCGGAGCACCCACGTTTCACGGAGATCGACGCGGAGCGGCTCAACATCCTCGGGGAAGAGGGCCAGCCGGTGCTTGTTCTGGCAAACCGCCGTTTGATGCCGGGGCCACGGATCAATGGCAAGGAGTATCCCCCGAGATCGCCGAACCGAGGGGCCTGGTCTCCGGTATGATCTTCTTCAACGAAGAGGGCAATGAGGCGGGCGGTTTGATCTTCAATGGGTTCCGGGTGGATTCCAGCTTCACCGCAGTGGGTCATCTTTCTTTCGACCAGTGGAAACAGAACCAGGTCGTTGCGCTGCAATATCTCGACAACAGGCGGACTCGACGTGCCGGCATGCGGGTGTGGGACAGGCCCACCGACGTCACGATGGACCAGCAATTGGACCTGCTCATGGAGATGAGGGATGCTTCCGAGGCCGAGAGGGATTCCCTCCGGGCCGTGGCCGCCGCAGCCCGAGAGGCTGGCGACTTCGGGACCGAGCGTCTGTTCGTCGGGAGCCAGGATCGCACAGCTCGGCTTGAGCTCCGGGATACCAAGAGACGAGTGCGGGTCCGGCTCCTGGTGGATGACGAGGATGTGGCTCGGCTGGAGTTCCTCGACGAATCCGGAGGGGTTGTCGCCGGCTATCCTTCCCTCGAAGGCTGAGCCGTGATGAAGGCCTCCGGCGTCCCTCTCGGCGACCCTGGTCAGAACCAGCGCGGACGCTCGGATGCGAGCGCTGGGGGCGGAACTTCCGGGGAGCTGACCGAACTCGATCGCCACGTTCGATGGCTCATCTGCCAAAGCTTCGTCGAGAGTGGGGATCCTCCTTCCCCGGCCAATCTGGCACAAAGCACTGGACTCCCACTGCTCGATCTGGAGCGTTCACTGGAGCGCATTGCTGTGGCCCGCGCCATCGTGCTCGCTCCAGGCTCCACGCACGTGGCCGGGCAGTTCTGGGACCTCGACGAGAGGGGATAGCGTGTGGCGCAGAGCATCGTGAGGAGACTCCGGGCTCCGGTGCTGAGGTGGGCCGGCGTGGCCCTGGCATCTTCCGTGATGGGCCAGACCCCACCGCCCGTGAGGGTGGGCCCGAACGAATGGGTCTCGGCAGAGAGGGGGCAGGCGGTACACGTGGAGCCGGTCATTGCCGCGAGCCCGCAGGACCCCACCCGACTCGTTGCAGCGACGATGGTCGTGCGCGCCCCCCATGAAGACACGTGGCAGGACTCCCAGGGCGTAGCCGTCTACTCCTCGCGAGACGCCGGACGGAGCTGGCATCAGCGCCCGCTGCCGGGCCTTCCCCAGTCGTGGATGTCTGGAGATCCCTGGCTCACCTGGAGCGACGAGGACGTCGTGTATCTCTCCTGTCTGGTGACCGAGTCGCTGCTGCAAGGAAAGCCGTTGGCGGTCTGGGTGTTCTCCTCCCAGGACGGTGGCTGGACCTGGACGGAGCCGGTAAAGCAGGTGTTCCCGGCGGATACCGATCAGGACCACCCGGTCATCGCCTCCGGTCACGACGAACAAGGCGCGGCCATCGTGTACGCATTCGGCACCGCGGCGAGCCGGGATATCGAGGGGGTCGATGTCGCGGTCTCTCGATCTCCTTCCGCCCCTTTTCGTTCCCGGGGGACCTACGCGCCCGATCGGCAGATGGTGAACCTCGGCAGTGGAGCGGTCCTTCCTGGCGGAGGTCCGGTCTTCACCTACTTCACCATGAGGCAGCCATACCGCCTCTGGTCGGTGCGGGGAAGTGAGGAAACCGGGGCCTGGACGGAAACGCTACTGAGCCGGAGGGTCCTCCCCGTGGGGTTCCCCATGCTGGCCGTAGATCAGGGCAGGGGGGCGTACGCGGGACGGGTGTACAGCGTGTGGGTCGAGAGCGAGGATCAGAGAGACCTCCGGGTGGTCCTTTCCTGGTCGGGCGATGGAGGCGTGACCTGGTCGAAACCCCTGGCGGTGCACCAGGATACGAGTCGGGTGCAGCGCACGATACCGTCTGTTGTAGTGAACCACGCCGGGGTGGTTGCGGTCTCCTGGCAGGATTGGCGCCTCGCCAGTCGACCTGACTGCACCGATGCGTACTTTGCGGCATCACTGGATGGTGGTGTCTCCTTCCTGCCGGAGGTCCGGGTATCGGACGAGACCGCGTGCTTCGGGACCGACGCCAATGGCGCGGCCGCCCGTCGGTGGAGGCTCGGTGGGGGAGACTATCGAGGAATGACGGCCGAGTCGGATGGAGCCTTCTGGGTCATCTGGCCGGACAGCCGCACCGGCCTATTCCAGATCTGGACTGCCCGGGTCGAGGTCGGGAACATGGAGGTTGGAGGACGGCCGTAAGTCGGGAAGCCTACCGCCTGTCCCTCGCTCCCTGGCCCATGCCGTGAGCACGAGGGACGTTGAGCGGCAGCGCGGAGAACAGCGGAGGCGTGACTGAGTCCGAACACAAGAAGAATGACTTGGAAGGACCGGGCCCGGTGGCTCATCGCCATCCCGTTCCTTCTTCTCCTCTCGATCCTTTTGGTCGTGCTGTCGCCGGTCCTCGTCCTTGCCGGCCTCGCCCGGAAGGCCTACGGGGCATGGCTCGTGCGCCGCTTCCGCCGCGAGTATGCGTCCGCCGGTACCGTGGCGATTCTCGTCTATTCGCAGAGCCCTAACTGGCAGGCGTACATCGAGGAACATGTCCTCCCCAAGCTGGGCCACCGAGCGGTCGTCCTGGACTGGTCGGAGCGTCGTCTTTGGAAGAGGAACGCAACGCTGCCCATCCGGGTCTACCAACACCATCGGCCAGGCAAGGAGTTCAATCCTTACGCAATGGTCTTCTGGCCGGCCGGGCGTCCCCGGGAAGTTCGCTTCTTTCAGGCCTTCCGTGATTTCAAGCATGGAAGGGAGCACACCCTCGAGACCGCGCTACGCGAGTTCTTCGACAGCCTGGAGGGAGCGACCAAGGCGTGGAACACCTTCCGCGGAGCCACGGCGGTCAAGCGATAAGAGGGGGCATCACGCAGGCGGCCATCGTGATAGGTCGAGCAAGCCGCGATCGATGAAAGGTGGGGAGCAACGTGAATCGCCGCGAACCGGAATTCCTGAACTTGACGCCCGGTAACATCGATCGAGAGCACATCTGCTGCGCGATCATGGGCAAGCAGCTCCAGGAGGGGGTGGACCGGAAGAAGGCTTTCCTCTCGGAAGGATTCGAGCGGGGTCTGGTCTTTCGAAAGCTGGATGTGCGCGGCAAGGTCTTCGTCGAGTATGCGCCTGCCGAGGCTGCCTGGCGTCCGGTGGTGGCACCCGGTCATCTGGTCATCCATTGCCTTTGGGTCTCCGGACGCTACAAGGGGCGAAACCTGGGCCGTGAGTTGCTGCGGCACTGCGTCGACGACGTGGGGGAACGCCATGGAGTCGTCGCAGTCTCAGGGCGTCGCCCCTACCTGACCGACACCCGCTTCTACCTGCATCACGGTTTCAAGCTCGTGGATGAGACCGACACCGGGTTCGATCTGGTGTGCCATAGCGCGAGGGAAGGTGCTCCCGCGCCCCGCTTTGCCGAGAATGCCAAGCGAGGGGTCGTGCCCCAGGACGGTGGGGTCCATTTCGAGTATGTACACCAATGCCCCTTCGTGCCGGATTGTCTGCGGAACATGTCCGCTGTGGCTGGCCAGTTCGACCTACCGGTCACCACCAAAGAGCTGAAGACGGTCGAGAGCGCACACGGCGCAGCCTCCCCCTTCGGAACGTTCGGGGTGTTCTTGCACGGCCGGTTCATCACCCACGAGCTAATGAGCGCCAACAAGTTCGAGAAGCTACTGCGGAGGGAGCTTCAGAGGGCGGCCTCGTAGCGTGTGTACCCGGGGGTCTACCACTGCATTGCCGCGACCGATGTGCTCACCTCTCAGCGTGAGTTGCTGGTCAGGATTGATGAGATCATCAGCGTGATCGACATGGAGCTTCGTTGGGACGGGGCGAGCGAGCTCCGGTGAACCTGGAAATGAGAAGCATGGGATGAACATGTGGATCAAGGTCGTGGGCCTCGTTCTCGTAGTGGGTGCTGCGTCCCTGGCGGTTGCACTCGCTTGGGGCGCTCGAAGGTGGCGGATCGCCGCCGATTCGCTGGACTCCCGTGTGGCCGGCCGTCCCGGAGCGGGACCCCTTTTCAGGTTCGACGCGACAGAGGTCGAGGGACTCCCCGGACCCGTAGTGCGGTACTTCCGCTTAGTTCTTCAGGACGGCCAGCCCCTCGTCGCACGTGCTCGAATTCAATGGCAGGGTGAGTTTCGCATGAGCGAGGCGGAAGATAGCTGGCGTCCCTTCAGCGCCCGGCAGGTGTTCTCCGCGGAGCGCCCGGAGTTCGTCTGGAACGCCCGCATTCGGATGGCCCCAGCGGTGAGCGTGTACGTTCGAGACGCATACCTGGATGGTACCGGCTCGATGCGAGCCGAGATCGCCGGCCTCATACCGGTCCTGAACGCCCCGGACAGCCCTGAGCTGCGCGCAGGAGCTCTGCAGCGCTATCTGGCCGAGGCCGTGTGGTTCCCCACGGCGCTGCTCCCGAGCCAGGGGGTGGAATGGTCCGGGGTCGACGACTCCACCGCCGCGGCCACCCTTAGCGACGGGCCAGTCCAGGTCTCTGTGGACTTCCACTTCGGACCCGGGGGCGGGATCATACGCGCCCACACACCCGAGCGATTTCGGGAGGTGAACGGTGCGTACGTGCCGACGCCCTGGTCGGGGCGCTACGGCTCGTATTCCGAGCGGGAGGGCATTCGTATTCCGCTCGAGGCAGAGGTCCGGTGGCACCTCTCGGATGGGGACCTACCTTATTGGCGAGCAAGGGTCACCGGTGTCGAGTATACGCCGCAGCGGAGGGCTGATCCGAGGCCGCTGGAGTGAGGAACAGGGAAGGCTGGGAGCATGGAGGTCACAGCATCCACATGGGTCGTGGCACTGGCAGGACTGGCGATTATGGGTCTTCTGGCCACCCTCCAGGGCATCGCCGTGTTCAGCCCTCGGGGAGAGTGGACGATAAGGAACGTGTACGGCGGCGACCCGGGCGCCACGGACCCCAAGGCGTATTTCGCGTTCAATCAGGGCTATGCCTGGGCGGACACGTTCTTCTGGGCACCGCTTCAGATCGCGGGGAGTGTGGGAATGCTCCTCGGGGAGCGCTGGGGCTTCCTGCTGGCCCTGGTCGGCTCCGTGCCGTTCTGGTACTCGGCGATCCCCATCTTCATCTGGGACCGCGACATGGGGTTTCGCGACAATGCGCTTACGTACTGGGTATTCGTCTGGGGCATGTTCCCCGCATTCGGCGTGTTGGAGATGGCGTACTGCTTCGTACGGTTGTTGGGGTAGGGGCGCGGTGACGCCGAAGAGAATCGTGCACTCGGGCCAGTCCCCCCGAGGGCCTGGTGATGCATCCGGAGCAAGGAGATCGCCGTGGCAGAACTGAAGACCCGTCAGAACGAGCGGAGCGTCGAGGAGTTCCTGGAGGGAGTAACAGACGAGCAGAGACGACGGGACTGTCTCAGCGTGCTGGAGATCATGAAGAGAGTGACCCGGACCGAGCCCAGCATGTGGGGGAGCAGCATCGTCGGCTTTGGGAAATACCACTACAAGTACGAGAGCGGACGGGAGGGTGACTGGTTCCTGACGGGATTCTCTCCCCGCAAGAAGAGTTTGACCCTCTACTTCATGGCGGGGTTCGATCAATACGAAGAGTTGATGGGCAAACTGGGGAAGCACAAAACGGGCAAGTCCTGTCTATACATCAACAAGCTCGAAGATGTAGACTCTTCCATACTGGAGGAGCTTATTCGTCGCTCCGTTGATCATGTCACCAAGACCCACGCCTAGATTGAGTCGGGGAGGCGCATGATCGTCCTCGTTCGTGCCGTCACCTACGCGTCGCTCTTCGTCGCTCTGGTTCTGTTCTTCCTCCCCGCCCGGGTCCTGGAGTGGTCTGGCATGACCCGGCCGGAGGAGATCGGCGCCACGCAGATCCTGGGTCTGGCCGTTGCCGTCCTCGGTGGGGCGCTGGCCATGTGGTGCGTGCTGGTGTTCGCCCTGATTGGCAGGGGGACCCCGGCCCCCTTCGACCCCCCACGCCGACTCGTGATTCGAGGACCCTACTGCTTCGTTCGCAATCCGATGTACATCGGTGCTGGGCTCGCGCTGGCAGGCGCCGCGTTGTTCTTCGGGTCGAAGGCTCTGGTGGGATATACGGTGCTCTTCTTCCTCATCACTCACGTGTTCGTCGTGTGGTATGAGGAGCCGGCGCTCCGGCGTCTGTTCGGCGGAGAGTACGAGGCATACTGCAGCGGTGTTCGCCGCTGGATGCCGAGACGTTCGGCCTTTCGGCCTTGACTTGAATCGATCACCCCTTCCGGTTGGATGCGGGAGAAGAGGGCAAGCGGTGCCCTGGAGTCAGGAGGTCCCATGCAGCATGCTCGACTCGCTTCGTTCAACGCGCTCGTCGCCTTGAGCCTCCTGGCTGCGGCATGCGGCGACGAGGGACCTCCGCCCGCTGGGGCTGATGAGGACCCTCTGGCCGCGCTTCTGGCTCGCGCCGATTCCCTCGAGCTATCGGGAGAATGGACCGCGCCGCCGGGCAATCCCCTGGAACACCATACCTCGGGCTTCGCCAAGACCTTGTGCTCCGCCGTCTTCCTCACGGGTTTGGACCCCGCGGACGCGGCCGAGAATATCGGCTACTTCACCGGCCCCTACGAAGAGCGGGCCAACGTTGTGGACACCGTGGTCGACTTCGAAGCCCAGGCCGTGCATCTCACCCTGCCCTCCGGCGTGACGCGCACCGCGAAGCGGTACAGAAGCCAGGGCTGCGTCACGCTGCCCCCGGGTGAAGATTCGGTCTACTTCGCGCCGTCCGTCGTCCGGCCCAACCTTCCTGAGCCGGCCACAACCCCGTGGCCCATGGGCGATGTCCTGGCGGACGAGCCGTGGCCCGCCGGGGTGGACTCCGCCAAGCTGGCGGCGGCGGTTGCCGCGGCCATGGATCCCGAGGGCATGACCCTGGGCTTCGTGGTGACCTACCAGGGGCGCATCCTCGGAGAGGCCTACGGCGAGGGGATCGACATGCACACGCCGCTGGAGAGCTGGTCCATGGGAAAGAGCCTCACGGGCACGCTCATGGGGGTTCTCATTCAGCAGGGCACGTACGAACTATGGCAGCCGGCGCCCATCCCCGAGTGGCAAGATGAGGGAGATCCGAGGCGGGAAATCCGGATTGGAGACCTCATGCGCATGTCCAGCGGGATCCGGATCCGGGCACCCCAGGATCCGGACTACGACCCATCGCTGGGGTATCCGGATCACCTCTACCTGTATACGGGCTCGGGGAGCTCCTTCGAATGGGCGGCCACCCGCCCGCAGCAGTGGTTACCCAACACCGTGGGCCGGTACCGCAACACCGACCCGGTGCTCACCAACTACCTCATCCGCCTGGCCGTGGAGGGACAGGGTGAGGACTACCACTCGTTCCCGCAGCGTTACCTCTTCGACAGGATTGGAATCCGTGACGCCGTGCTGGAAACGGACCCCTACGGCAACTTCCTGATCCAGGGTTACGAGTTCCTGTCTGCTCGGGACTGGGCCCGCCTGGGCAACCTCTACCTTCAGGATGGCGTCTGGAACGGTGAGAGGATCTTGCCTGAAGGGTACGTGGAATACGCCAGTACCCTGGCTCCCGCCTGGGTGGCGGACGGGCGCCCGCGCTACGGCGGGGCCTTCTTCTGGATCAACGGGACGGGCTCGTTCCCGGTCCCGGAGGATGCCTACTATATGGCTGGGGCCGGCGGACAGAATACCCTCATCATCCCGACCCACGGTCTGGTGGTGGTGCGGTTGGGGAAGTACAAGGGGAGTCGGGTGGGAGGCAGGTCGCTGCGGGCGGCGCTGGCGCTTCTCATGGAGGCGGTGCCTCCGCTCCAGTAGGGTGGTGAGCCCCAAGACGCCACCCCCCGGTCCTTCCGACTCGCCAGCGCTAATCACTGGCGCCATCTGATCGGGTGAGAAGATCGAGGAGGACTTGAGCAGTTGACACGAGCAGCACACCCGGGGCCAGGAGAGGAGTACGGAGTGCACGAGGAACTGCTGGAAGCATGGCGCACCAACAACCGCATCAACCTCTTCCTCATCGATCGCATCAGCGACGCCGGCATGCGCTGCACGCTCTCGAAACGTGGCGGGCGCGATGTGGCCCGGCAGTTCGCGCACCTGCACAATGTTCGGCTGTGGCAACTCAAGAAGCGGGCAAAGGATCTCGCTCAGGGGCTGGAGAAGTTCGAAACGAAAGAGCTTCCGTCCAAGGAGCGGCTGAAAGAGGCCCTCTCCGCCTCCAGCGACGCGGTGGAGTCTTTTCTCCTGGGTTTGATGATGGGACAGAATGGACGACGAGGCCTGAAGAAAGGCATCTTCGCGACTCTCGCCTACTTCGTGGCTCACGAGAGTCACCACCGGGGAAACATACTGCTCACACTGAAGGAGTGTGGCCACAACCTGGATCAGGCGACGCGATACGCGATCTGGGGCTGGGACCGGATGTGAGGAGGTCAGATAATGATCGAAACGTCGTCGCGACCACTCACGGATGCCGAGCGGAGAGTCCTGGAGGCCGACATCGGAGCTCGCGGATCCCTCGGGGACGCGCTGCTGGCTGGGGGTTTCGTGTTTGCCGCTGTGCTGGGCGGCCTTCTGATCGTACTGCCGAGTTCCTGGGAATACGGTGTCCGGTCCCTCGTTCCCGCGGTGGTGGGAGCGGTGGCTGGAGCGTTGGTATTCTGGAGAGTCCGCAGGTCGACCCGTCGGAGCCACTGGCAGGCGGCCGTTCGAAGCGACCTGGACCGCGGTCTGGCTGAAGTCACCACCTACGGGGTTCAGGAAGCCATCGCGGTGGAGGAAGCCGAAGACGAGGGTAGTCACTATTTCCTTCGGCTGACCGACGGTCGGGTTCTCTTCCTCTCCGGTCAGTATCTGTACGAGGCGGAGGATGGGGGATTGTTTCCCAATTCCGTGTTCACGATCATCCGAGCTCCCGCGAGTGGGCTGGTCCTGGATCTGAAGTGTGCCGGGGAGGCCTATCCCGCGAGCTCGACGAGGGCCTGTTTCTCGGAGGCGGACCACCTGGAGAACCGCGTGCCGGAAGACGGCGAAGTCCTCGACGTCGAGTTCGAGTCGCTTCGGGATGATTGAGAACAGACACCTCTTCCCTCTCGCCGGATCCGGGTTCCCGTCGTGCTGTTTGCGGCTGTGGTGGGGACTGCCGCCCGCTAGCCCGTCCCTCCCTCGCCTGTCTCTTCGTCCGGAACGTACTCCAGGAGATCCGCAGGCTGGCAGTCTAGCTCCCGGCAGATCGCCGCGAGGGTCGAGAAGCGAATGGCGCGGGCCTTGTTGGTCTTGAGGATGGACAGGTTGGGAAGGGTGATGCCAATCGCCTCGGACAACTGGGAGAGCTTCTTCCTCCTCCTCAGAAGCATCAGGTCCAGATTCACCCGGATGGACATCGCGGCTCACACCGTCAGCGACTGGTCCTCTTCCAGCTCTGACCCGTGCCTCCACACCTGAGCCAGGACCAGAAGCAGCAACCCCGCCACTATGGCATCTCGCTGGAATGCCAGAGGCGGGCTCAGGACTGGCTCAACAGAGACGATTCGCGAGAGAACGAGGCTACCGAGAGCGTATTCCACCGCCGGACGGAGCACCCCTACGACAAGGAACAACACCCCGAGAATCCGAAGGCGTCGTGCGTTGGTGGGACCGAACGGCTGACCCGCTCCTACGTCTCGGAGAGGATTGCGGACAAGCAGGACGCCGTACAGCGCGACGAGGGCTCCGATCAGGAGGCTCACGTTGGTGAGGAATTGCAGCCTCCAATTGCTGGTGGAGAAGCGGAGCTGGCCCCTGCCTCGCACCAGGCGGGGCGTGGAGAAGAGCCCTTCCTGCGATGTGGTCAGCCTCACCGGCAGGACGGGGCGCAGGGGGCCCGCTCCTACGGCGACGGCCACCGCGGCCTCCGACTCCCTCGCACCGCCGGCCATGGCGAGTGGCGAAATCACGAGCCAGAGGGCCAGAAGACCCATGGCGAGGCCGGAGAGGACGAGAACCACGTCGAACCACACCCGGAGTCCTCGGGCCAACCGCGAGCCGGAAGTGGGCATCGGAACACCCTCACAAGATTGGTTATTGTACAACGATAAAAGTTTAATGATTAACATTAAATTGAGCAAGGAATCAGGGTTCGCCTGAGGGATAGCGTCGAGCGACTCCAGGTCTCCTGGGTTAAGTAATCGCTGCCTGCGGCAATGCGTGGCAGGTTGCGAGCTGCGATCTTCGAGACCATAGATTCGATCTCGCGGCGCCGGTCCGTGCGGATGGAGTGCCATGGTGGGAGATGAGCGCGGCGCTCCGTCCAGTGCCTGAGGAGGGAGAGGGAATTGTCTCTGGGCATGCTACCTCAGTTCGAGGTCCTCGCGGTGGAGGAGGATCGCTCCGAGCTGGTGATCACCGGCCAGTTCGAGGAGTTGCGGGGGGTGCGTGAGGGCCTTTCCTGGCTCCTCCCCAGGGAGGAGCGGTCGGTGGTGGGGCGAACCGAGAACCTGCTTCCCACCCGCCGGACAGCCACATTCCGCGTGCATCGATCAGACTGGGACCCCTCCATTCGGATCGGACGCGTGCTGCCGTGGCTCGATGGCTACTGGGACGTGAGGCAGATCTGGCTGGTTCTCGACCGGCGCCGCCATTGGACACTCAGGCCCTTCGTGGAATCCGATGCTCGGGTCCTGGAATGGAAAGGCCGACGGGCGATCGGGCCCGTGGATCAGGCCGTGCCGGAAGGCGCCACCACCTCCGGAACCCTGCCCGGAGGATGGGATCACGAGCACTGCGGGATCTGCCAAACGACGATTGGACACGGTGGGGACCCGGATGGGTTCGCGGATGATGAGGGCCACTGGGTGTGCCGGAAGTGCTTCACGCGCTACGTGCAGCGACACGACATCTCCTTCGTGTGGGAGTGAAGTTAATGCCCAGTGCGGTAGTAGTCCCGCTGACGCGTTCCCTGCCGGTGGCCGTCATGGCAGCCGCCCTTCTGCTGGGATGCCGCCTGGGCGAGGAGTCGCGCAGCGTTCCTTCGTTCGATCGGGTTCAGCCCGAGCTCTTCTCCCACCCCGGAGCGCAGCCCAACGCCTGGGCCGATTATGATAACGATGGAGACCTGGACCTCTTCGTTGGCTTCCGAGGGGCCCCGAACCGCCTCTACCGGAATGACGACGGGACCCTTGCCGATGTGGCCGCCGAGCTGGGACTGGCGGATGAGGCGGAGACCAGGGTAGCAGCCTGGGGAGACTTCGATCATGACGGCGACCTGGACCTCTACGTTGGATTCCGCCTCACCCCGGAGCAGCCGAACCGCCTCTATCTCAACCAGGCCGACGAAGGGCGGTTCGTGGACGTGGCGCCGCGGTACGGGGTCGATCTGACGGGGAACACCCGCCAGGCCTCGTGGGTGGACTTCGACGGCGATGGCGACCTCGATCTGTTCGTCGCCTTCCGGGACGCCCCGAACCGTCTGTTCCGAGTTGAGGGCGAGTCCTTCGTGGATGTCTCCCTGGAGATGGGGGTGGCAGACCCGCGCCGGACCGTGGGAGTCGTGTGGTTCGACATGGACCGAGACGGAGACCTGGACCTCTTTGTGGCGAATCAGAACGGGGACCAGGACGCCTTTTATCGCAACGACCGGAGTCGATTCACCGATGTGGCTCCCGAGCTGGGCATGGACTGGGCGGGACGAGCCGAAGAGAACGGCAGCGTGGGCCCGGCGGTCGCGGACTATGACAACGACGGCGACCTGGACCTGTTCATCGCCACATACGGACCGGATGTGCTCTGGGAGAATCAGGGGGACGGCACCTTCGCGAACGTGGCGCCTGGAACGCCCCTGGCTGGGGACTATCACTCCACCACCGCGGCCTGGGCCGACATCGACCACGATGGCTGGATGGATCTGTTCGTCACCTCCTATCTGTCTGATGTGGCGGAGGTGCCCGATCACCTGTTCCGCAACCTCGCCGGCCACTTCACGGTGGTCACGCCGGATGTCATCCTGGAGAAAGGCGGCAGCCACGGCGTAGCCTGGGCCGACTTCGATCGCGACGGCGACCTGGACCTGGCTCTGGCCAACAACCATCCGGACTCCGGCGCGCACCACCTGTATCGGAATCGACTGGCTGCGGGACGGGCTGCTCGCTCCCTTCAGGTGGTGGTGCTGGACGAGGAGGGCCGCTGGACCCGCCCAGGAGCGGAAGTCCGCCTGTACGACGCGGACTCAGGGCGACTCCTGGGAACCCGGCTGGTGGACTCTGGGGGTGGCTACTGCTCACAGGGAGCTGTGCCCGTTCACTTCGGAATCCCTTCGGAGGTCGAGCGGGTCGACGTGGAGGTCACCGTGGTTTCCGGCGGCGAGCGCCGGATCAGGGCCATCGAAGGCATCGAGCCAGCCGACCACCTCGGGAGTTGGCTTGAGATACGGGGATAAGAGGAGGCTCCGTCTTGGAAGCGGGCGATTCAGTCTCCGTGACGTTCGACTGGCGCAGGGACGAGCATGCACGGGTGGCGCATTTCCTCTTTCGGGATCTTCAGCGTACCGGGAAATGGCAGCTGTTCCGATGGGGTGGCTGGGTCCTGAATGGAATCATTCTGGGCGGGTTGGTCCTGGCGCTTCTCATCTCGCCCCAGGATCTGACGTGGATCCTTTTGCCGTGGCTCGCGATCGTCGTTGTGTGGTGGTCACTGCAGATGGGCCTGGGCGCACGACTTCAGGCAAGGCGGGTCGCAAGGCTCGATCCGGTCACTCGTGCTCCCATCACGCATGTGGTGGACGAAGACGGGTTTCACGTCAAAGGGAGTGGGGTGACGGTGGATCTGACCTGGGACGTCATCCACAGGGTCCAGGAAATCGCTGACTTTCTGCTGTACTACTACACGGCGCGTCATGCCTACTGGACTCCCAAACGAGCCTTTCCCTCCCGGGCCCAGATCAGCCGGGCTCGAGGGTACATCCGCGAGGGGGCGGGAACCAAGGCGACCCTGCTGGACGACGAGCCGATCCGCTAATGGATGTCGACCCATCCGCGGCCCCTTCGAGATGAGGGTGACATGAAGATCGCGTTCTCCGTTCTCCTCCTGATCCACGCCTTCGCTCATCTCGTCGGCTTCGTGGTGCCATGGGGCCTGGTCCAGCTGGAGGACATGCCCTACCGGACCACGTTGCTTGCGGGCCGCCTGGACGTGGGGCACGGGGGCATTCGTGCCATGGGGATCCTGTGGCTCCTTTCGGCGATCGCCTTCGTCGGATCCGCGGCGACCCTCCTGGTGGAGACGGAATGGTGGAGCCAGCTGTTGTTCTGGGCCGTGGTGTTCTCCTTCGTGCTGTGCCTGCTGGGCTGGCCCGACTCCCGCTTCGGGCTGGTGATTAACCTGCTCGTCCTGGTGCTCCTGCTGATCGGAACTCGTTCGGGGTGGCTACCGGGAGCCCCCCCCGATCTTCCCATGTGAAGCGTGATCCCCGTCCGGCTCCGCGATCCGGCGCCGTCAGCGATCGGGTGCGAAGCCAGTGGATCATCCTGGAGGTGGAACATGAGATCGCCTGGAAGAGCCTTCGGGCTCGGGATTCTGGTTTGGCTGGTGCCCTTTGTGGTGTCGTTTCTGGTGTTTCCCTTCCACGATTCATGGCGAGCGCTCTTCGAGTCGGTGATGGCGGTGGCCGTGAGTGCCGTAGCTGTCTGGTTCGGGCTCCTGTACCTGAGGAGGCTTCCCGCCCCAGGCCTCATGGATGGGGTACTCATCGGTTTGCTGTGGTGGCTGATGTGCGTCGCCATCGATCTTCCGCTCGTGTCGGCGGGGCCGATGGAGATGACGCTGGTGGAGTACCTGGCGGACATCGGCCTGACCTACGTGACGATCCCGGTGATCACCGCAGGGCTCGGAGCGGCGTATGGGAGCAGTGGGGGGCGTGAATGGCTGGCGACTTCCTCGACCTGAGCACGTGGCCGCGGCGGGAGCAGTTCCTGTTCTTCAGAGGTTTCGACAACCCGTTCTTCAACATCTGTGCGGAGTTGAACGTCACGGAGCTCTACCGCCTCTCGCGCGCACCGGATGGCCCGTCTTTCTTTCTCCTCAGCCTCTTTCTCTCGCTCAGAGCCGCCAACGAAGTGGACGAATTCCGCCATCGCATTCGCGGTGGCGGGATCTGGCGCCACGACCGGATCCACGCCAGCGCCACCGTCCTGCGTGACGACGAGACGTTTGGATTCGCGTATTTCGACTTCGTTCCGGACTTCCAAGTGTTCGAGAAACGGGGTCGGTCCGTAATCGATCAGGTTCGGAAGCACTCGGGTCCTCTGGATCCACGGGATGAGCGGGATGACCTCATCCACTATTCGGTGCTGCCGTGGATCCGCTTCACGAGCTTCTCACATGCTCGCAGGTGGGGCACGGAGGACTCTGTCCCGAAGATCGTCTTCGGAAAGCACTTCAATCTGGATGGGAAGAGATGGATGCCCATCTCCGTGGAGGTTCATCACGCCCTGGTGGATGGGCTCCACGTCGCTCGTTTTCTGGAGCGATTCCAGGGGTACCTGGATGACTCTCCCCAGCGGTGGTGAGGCGAGACAGCACGAGAGTCGCCCGGCTCAGTCCGCCTCCGCGCCGGACGGCCGAGCCCTCCGGGCCAACGGAAGCCTCGCCAGGAGGGGAGGCAGCAGCAGGCTCGCCGCGGCCAGGATCCAGAGGGCCACCGCCACCGGGCTGGACACCAGCACGCTCCAGTCTCCCCCACTCAGAGCCAGGGCTCTCCTGAGGTTCTTTTCCATGAGAGGACCCAGGACGAGCCCCAGGATCACGGGAGCCAGGGGGATTCCCAGCTTTCGCATCAGGTAGCCGGCCACTCCGAAAACCGTCATGAGCACGAGATCGAAGGCGCTCTGATTCACGGCGTAGACGGCCACGAAGCTGAGGGCGGCGATGCCTGGGAGGAGAAGCCAACGGGGTATGGTCAGAACGCGGACGAAGAGGCCCACCAGGGGAAGGTTCAGGACGAGCAGGAGAACGTTGCCCACATACATGGAGGCCGCCAGCCCCCAGAACACCTCGGGTCTCTGAGCGATCAGGAGTGGTCCCGGGGTCACGTTCATGCCCAGGAGGGCGCCCAGAAGGACGGCCGTGGTGCCGGATCCCGGGACACCGAGGGTGAGCATGGGGATCATGGCCCCCGTGGCGGCGGCATTGTTCGCCGCCTCGGGTGCCGCAACACCCCTCAGGTCCCCCTTGCCGAAGGTCCCCGCCCGGTCCACCAGCCGCTGCTCCGTCGAGTACGCCAGGAAGCTGGCGATCGTACCTCCGGCTCCGGGCAGGACACCTACCAGGAAACCTACGACGCTGCTCCGCACCATCGTCCAGGCGGAGGCCAGGATCTCGTGGCCCTTGACCATCACCCGTCCCAGGTCTCCGGCTCCAGGAATCCCCCCAGCCTCGTCCTCGGCCACCTGGAGCACTTCACTCACCGCGAAGAGCCCGATGGTTACGACGACGAAGTCCATTCCGTCGAAGAGCTTGAGCTGTCCGAACGTGAAGCGGGGTACGGCGCTGTTCGGGTCGAGCCCCACCGAGGCCAGGAAGAGCCCAATTCCGGTAGCCACCATGGCCTTGCCCACGCTTCTCCCGGCGAGGCTGGAGAGTGCGCTGAAGGCGAAGACCATGAGGGTGAAGTACTCGGCGGGACCAAAGCGGATGGCCCAACGGGAAAGAAGAGGCGCGAAGAGAACCAGTCCGAAGATGGCCAGGGTCCCGCCCACGAACGAGGCGACGGCGGACATGGCCAGCGCGGGTCCCCCTTTTCCCTTTCGGGTGAGGGCATGTCCGTCCAGGGCCGTGACCACCGCCGAGGCGGTTCCCGGCACGTTCAGCAGGATCGTGCTGATGGAGTTGCCGTACTGGGATCCGTAGTAGACGCCGGCGAGAAGGATCAGGGACGACTCCGGCGGGAGGCCGGAGGCGAACGTAATGGGGATCAGAATAGCGATCGCGTTGATGGGTCCGATTCCCGGCAGCATCCCCACGACGGTTCCGGTAAAGACCCCGGCCAGAGCCAGGACGAGGTTCAGGGGCCGCAGAGCGATCTGAAACCCGTCCAGAAGGAGGCCGAGGCTTTCCACTCATCCTCCCAGGAGCAGGATGGCTCGGCCCACGGGCAGCGGCAGACCCAGCAGATACCCGAAGGCGAGGTAGAGAGCTCCCGTAAACACCACAGCCCCGACCACACTGCGCAGCAGGCTGCCTCCGAAGAGGAGGGACAGGACGGTGATCGCCAGGGTCGTGGAAAGGGCGAAGCCCAAAAGGGGGAGGAGGACCGCATAAGCCAGGAAGCTGGCTGTGACCGATGTCAGGCGGAGTGCCGCGTTCGAGGGGGGCCAGTCCGGAGGTGGATCGGGGCGAGCGAGGAGACGAACGCCACCCACCCCGATGAGTGCCGCCGCCAGCAGAGGCAGGGCCTTCGGGCCCAGAGGGTCGGTGAGGAATCCCACCGAGAACGATCGAGCCTCCAGCGCCAGGGCTGCGGCGAGAGCCAGCAGCACCCCTCCTGCGATGCGATCGCTGCGATTGGCGAGGCCGCGGGATGGGCTCATCGGAGCAGTCCAATTTCCCGCGACATCTCGCGGAACTCCCGCACCTGTTGCATCACGAAGGCCTCGAACTGCGGCCCGCTCATGGAGAAAGGCCTCAGTCGATTCTCGGCCTGCGCCCGCTGCCACGGCTCGGATTCGTTGAGACGATCCAGGGCCTCCGCCCACCGATCATAGGCGGAGTCCGGCACCTCGCCCGGGACGTAGAAGCCCCGCCAGGTGATCCACTCGAGATCGTAGCCGGACTCGCGTGCGGTGGGGACCCCCGCCAGTAGGCCGCCCAGACGCTCTCCTGAAAGGACCGCCAGAACGCGGACATCGCCCGCTTCCACCTGACCCTCTACCTCCGACGCCTCCCCGGAGAACACGTCCACAAACCCTCCCAGGAGGGCCGTCATGGCCTCGCCCCCTCCGTCGAAGGCCACGTACCGTATGCGTCTCGGGTCGATGCGGGCTCGGCGAGCCAGCAAGAGGATCTTCATGTGGTCCTGTCCGGCAACCGCGCTTCCACCGCTGACGATCAGCGATTCAGGATCGAGACGCCAAGCTTCCACCAAATCCCCCAGGCTCCGCCAGGGAGAGTCGTTCCGCACGGCCAGGATCCCGTATTCGGCCCCCACGGAGCCGACCCATCGGACGTCCTGCGCCGTGAGGTGACCGAACTGGCCCTGGGCGAGGCGCAGGGTGGTGGCCGGACTGGCCGCGTAGAGGACGCTGGAGTCATTCCCGCGCTGTGCCACCGCGTTCGCGAAGGCGACTCCCCCGCCTGCTCCGGGGAGGTTGATGACCCTCATGGCGCCGGGAGAGAGTCCCAGCTCGGGAAGCACACGGGCCACGGCCCTGCAGGTCAGATCCCAGCCACCGCCTGGATTCGCCGGGGCCACGCACTCGGTTGTGCGGCCTCGCCCGGCAGGATCGCAGGAAGCCGCGGCGCACCCACACAGAGCCAGGAACAGGAGGGTGAGCGGGCCGCGGAGGGCAGAGGTCGCTTTCATGCGCCTTCGCCGCTCTCGTTCTCAGCGCAAGCGAGGAGGAGAGCCAAGAGGAGATGCGCCGGTAAGGCTTCGCTTCGCCGATTCATGGATCGCCCGTTCGCAGGAGGGTTCCGTGCACGGCCGGAGCCGGCCGATGCTGGGAAGTGTTCGCTGCTTCGAGGAATCCGGCAAGGACCGGGGCAGCGTGGCTCTCTGGCGCCCCGGCGGTCACGAGAGGAACTTCTCCGGTGGGCGAAGCGCCGTGAGGGGCAACCCCCCTTCGACCTGACACAATCCAACCCATTGAGCCGTAGGGACACAGGAAGCTGAGGGTCTGCTGACTTCTCCGGAGCGAGGAAACTCGATGGCGCTTCGGGACCGGCTACGCGTCCGTCCCGAGGGCCGGCACATCCGCCAGGCCCTCGTCGTCATGCTGGTCGTGCCTCCCCTTCTGATGGGAGCCGAGGCACTGGTGCGGGCGCGGCTCCAGCAGCCGTCCGCCCGAGCGGCCGCCACACGCATCTACGCCCGTCCGCTGCTTCTCTCCCTGGGCACACGTCCCGACCGCGGCCTGGTCGAGGAGCACCTGGGGCGCCTGGGATACCAGCGAGCCCGGGGACGGGAGGTGGGCATTGGAGAATACTACCTGGGGTCCCGGGGATGGATCATCGGGCGACGGCCGTTCCGACACGTGGGCGATCTGGTGTCCGGCGGATTCGTCATCGTCCGGTTCGACTATTCCGGGAGGATCGCCCGGTTGGAGGACGAAGAGGGGACCCGCTTCAATCAGGTCCCACTGGAGCCCGAGCTCATTGGACGTCTTGCCCGGCGATCCCACGAGGATCGCCTTCCAGTGCGCCTGGAAGAGGTGCCCGAGCATCTGGTGGCGGCCGTTCTCAGGGTGGAGGACCAGCGGTTCTTCGAGCATCATGGGCTCGACTACCGCAGGATCGTAGCCGCCGCCATCGCCAACCTGAAGGTAGGCCGGGTGGTCCAGGGAGGGAGCACCCTGACGCAGCAACTGGCCAAGAACCTCTACCTGAGCCCCAGACAATCGCTGGTCCGCAAGCTGCGCGAGGCCACGATGGCCCTCACGCTGGAGCGGCGCCACACCAAAGAGGAGATCCTCGAGGCCTATCTGAATCAGGTGTACCTGGGGCAGGACGGCGCGGTCGGCATTCACGGCGTGGGTAGAGCGGCCGAGCACTACTTCGGCAAGGACGTCACAACTCTGGACCTGGCGGAGTCGGCCCTCCTGGCGGCGTTGATTCGGGCCCCGAGCCTCTACTCGCCGTTCCGCAATCCGGACACCGCCAGGGAGCGCCGGAACCTGGTGCTCCGCTTGATGCGGGAGAGTGACCTGATCTCAGAGGAGGAGGTCCGCGAGGCCGGCGAGTCGCCTCTCGGTCTGCGAAAGAGACAACCGCCGATCCGTAGCGCCCGGTACTTCGTGGACTACGTCGTGGGACAGATCGACGATGCGAAGCGGGTGGGGGCCGTGGTGACGACCCTCGACGCGCGACTCCAGCGCGCGGCGGAAGACGCCGTACGGAGCGGCCTCTCGCGTCTGGAGAGAGACTTCTCCTGGCTGCGCGTGAAGGAAGGCCGGAAGCCCCTTCAGGCCGCCCTCGTGGCGCTTGATCCTCGGACGGGAGAGATCCTGGCCTTGGTAGGCGGTCGCGACTACGGCCGGTCCCAGTTCAACCGGGCAGTGAACGCACGCCGACAGCCGGGAAGCGCGTTCAAGCCCGTGGTGGCGCTGGCGGCGCTGGCCCGAAGCGAGGGACATTCCAACCGCGAGGATGCACCCCCGTTCACGCTAGCCTCGGTGATCCAGGACGAGCCCTTGCAGGTGAAAACGCCCGCCGGGGTCTGGCAGCCGGTGAACTACGATCGCAGCTATCGGGGTGCCGTGACCGTGCGGGAGGCTCTGGAGCGCTCGCTCAACGTGCCGTTCGCTCGTCTGGGCCTGGCCGTGGGCCCCGAGCGGGTGGTGGAGGCCGCGCGCAATCTCGGTATCCGCAGTCCCCTCGATGCCTATCCCAGCATCGCGCTGGGCGCATCCGAAGTCTCCCCTCTGGAGCTGACGCGGGCGTTCGGTGTCCTGGCCGCGGAGGGGTTCCGCGCGGACCTTCGGAGCACCCTGGCCGTGGTGGACGGGGAGGGACGGCTCCTGGCAGGGACTGAAGCCGGTGGCCGGCGCGTCTACGATTCCGCGGAGACCTATCTGGTGACCTCGGCCTTGCGGGGGGCGGTGGAGCGGGGAACGGGCCGAGCTCTCCGGGATCGGGGCTTCTACGGGGAGGTAGCGGCCAAGTCGGGCACGACGAATGGCTTCCGGGACGGGTGGTTCGTGGGGTACACGCCCTCTCTCGTGGTGGGCGTGTGGGTCGGCTTCGATCACGGTGAGCGACTGGAGCTGCCGGGAGCGGGCATCGCGCTTCCCATCTTCGCGCGCTTCCTGATCGACGCTGTGGGTCCGGACGGAGAAGACGGACCGTGGGGGAGCGACGGTTTCTCCGCGCCTGCGGGCCTGCAGCTGGTGGAGATCGATCCGGTGACGGGCCTGAGGGCGGGATGGGGATGTCGAGGAGAGCCGGAGCTCTTCCTGCGAGGAACGGCCCCCGAGGAGAGTTGCTCCAGCTTCCGTCTGAGCGGACGCTCCCTGCGACAGCTGGTGGAGCGGGGGGGTGAGGAGGTGCCCCGCCTCCTGAGGCGCCTTCTGCAGCGTCTGGGCCTGGATGACGAGGTCCACATCGAGTGGAGGGACGGGCGTTAGCCGCGGACGTCACCCTTCCCCCACCCCATCCCCCTTCGGCTTGGGCGGAAACTCCGGGAGCCATCGTCCGGGTCCAACGACGGATGCTGGCTGGTGCCCCGCGGCGGCAGCCCTCATCTTGCAGGCAGGGACCCGCCCGCCCAGGAACGGCGGGTGAGCGGGGTGCTCCAGTGACCTGAAGAAGCGTGCTCCCCCCGGGGCTCCTCGGCACTGCGCAGTCGATGCGGAAGCTCGCTCGAGGCACCGCAGCCGGTCGGCGTCCATCGACAGCCTCCGCAGCGACCAGATACGTCGGAGGCCCAACGATGAACGAAGGCGCCTGGTCCGCGACGGAAGCCACCTCCCCTCCCCTCTCCCGTAGAAGATTCGTACGCCTGCTCGCTGGAAGCTCGGCACTCTCCCTGGCGGCTTTCGACCGGCTCAATGCGGCCGTCTACGACAGCATCGCTCAGCTGAACCAGCAGGTGGCAGGATCGCCGGATGGGGCGTACTGGGAGGCTCTCCGCAAGCACTTCCTCTTCCAGGATGGGCTCATCATGATGAACAACGGCACGGTTGGACCCATGCCGGAGCCCGTCTTCAACACGCTGGCCCAGTACTTCAAGGTCCAGGCAACCAGTCCTTGCGAGGTTTACAACTACTTCCCGGAGCGTCGTGAGGAGGTTCGGGCGAAGCTGGCGAGGTTCATCAATGCCTCCCCGGACGAGGTCGTCCTGACCCGCAACACCACGGAAGGCATGAACTTCGTCGCCAACGGCCTGGACCTGAAGCCAGGCGACGAAGTGCTGATGTCGGACATGGAGCATCCCGCGGGGATCCACCCGTGGAAGCTCAAAGCCGCACGTGAGGGGATCACGGTCCGGGAGGTACCGTTGGGACTGCCCCCCGCATCCGTGGAGGAGGTGGTGGGTGCGTTCGAGACGGCGCTGAACCCGAGCACCCGGGTCATCAGCATCAGCCACACCGTCTTCATTTCGGGCCTCATCGCCCCCATGAGGGAGCTCAGCGAGATGGCGCACCGGCACGGGATCCTGGTGCTGGCGGACAGCGCTCACGGCCCAGGCATGCTCGACCTGGATGTGCAGGACATGGGAGTCGACTTTCTCGCCGCCAGCCCGTACAAGTGGCTGGGCGCCCCATGCGGCTGTGGGCTCCTGTACGTGCGCCGAGACGTCCAGAGCCGTCTCTGGCCCACCATCGCCAACTCGGGCTGGGACACGCGGGAAGACGCCACTCGTTTCGAGACGCTGGGCCAGCGCGCCGATCCGTTGATCTTCGCTCTCGGTGAGGCCATCGACTTCCAGACCGTGGTGGGCCGGGATCGAATCGAGAGACGCATCCGAAGCCTGGCCAGCTACCTGAAGGAGGAGCTCAAGTCCATCCGGGGGGTGCGGCTGCACACCAGCGAGGATCCATACCTCAGTGGCGGGCTCACGGCGTTCTCCGTGGAAGGGATCCGGCCCGAAGACCTGGTGAACTACCTGCGGGAGCGCTACAACCTGGTGATCCGCACGATCGGCAGCGAGGAGGCTGGAACCCGTGGGGTGCGGGTGTCCACCCACATCTACGTCTTCCAGCGCGAGGTAGATCTGTTGCTGGAGGGTGTGGACCACCTGGTGAGCCGAGTGGCCTAGCCCGCCCACTGCCTGGCGCACCCTCCTGGAGTCCAGGCTGATGCGGTCTACGACGACACGCTAGGACTGCAGGAGGGACACGAGCTCGTCCCTGTAGGGGAAGAGGGCAGGTGTGCCCCCGGTGTGAAGGAACACCACATTCTCGCAATCCTTGAAATACCCCTGACCCGCCAGATCCAGCAGTCCAGCCATGGCTTTGCCGGTATAGACGGGGTCCAGCAGCAGCCCCTCGCTGCGGGCGAGGAGGCGGATGGCATTCGTGACCTCCTGGTTCAGGACGCCATAACCTTCCTTCAGGTAGTCGTCGAACACGACGAGCCCCTCCGCGGATACGCGGCTATCGGCCCCAATCTCCACGAGGACCCGGTCGGCCACGTCGGTGACGTAGCCCTTCAGAATGTCCTCGGACTCCGTGACGCTGATCCCCACGATCTTCGTCGTGGATGAGAGGAGGTGGGCGCCGGCCAGAAGACCGGCTTGCGTGCCGGAGGATCCGGAGGCCAGGACCACCGCGTCGACGATCACGCCCATAGCCCTGGCCTGCTCCGTGAGCTCCACGAAGGCGTTCAGATAACCGATGGCTCCCAGAGGGCGCTCCATCGATCCCTCCACCAATGAGCCACCCACTGGAGCCACGTATGGCTTGCGTCCAGCTGCCTGTTCCTCTTCCAGCACTGGACGGATGAACTCCTCGACGTTTGCGAGCCTCAGGAAGCTCCGGCTTTCCGTGGGCTCCACGATGCGAACCTCGGACCCCAGCAGATGGTCCAGGAGGAGGTTTCCGTCCCGATGAGTCGAGCCTCCGGGTTTGCTGAGCAGGACGAGGACCGATCGCTTCCCCAGACGAGCGGCCGCGGCCGCGGTCTGCCGGCACCAGTTGGATTGCACCCCCGCCCAGGTGACGATGGAGTCCGCCTCGTGCCGGAGCACGTCGGCCATGATGAACTCGAGCTTGCGGGCCTTGTTTCCGCCGAAGGCGAGACCGGTTTGATCGTCTCGTTTGACCCAGAGGCGGAAGCCCAGCTGCCGGGAGAGGGCCGGGAGCTCCTCGAGGCGGGTCGGGAGGTGGGTCAGGGGGACTCTCTCGAAGGTGCCAATCTTCGCTTTGATTGAGGTCTGCGCGTCCACGGCTCGGCCTTTCTGCGACTAGAATCGCCCTACTCGGAGCATGTCCAGACTCATGGAGGGCCCGTCGCCCAGAACCAGATCGGCCATCAGCCTACCCGTGACAGGAGCCAGGGTGAGGCCAAGCATGGCGTGACCGTTTGCGACGTAGAGACCGTCGTACCCTGGAACGGGGCCCAGCATGGGGAGGCCGTCCGGCGTGCAGGGTCGCAGGCCCACCCATTGGGATTGGGCCTCCCCAGTCGCGAGCCCCTCAACGTACTCCCTGGCGGCCGCGCTCAGGTTCGCGAGGCGCTCCTGACGCATGTGATGGTTCAGTCCGGAGAACTCCAGAGTGCCAGCGAAGCGGAGGAATCCTTCCATTGGCGTGCAGAACACGAAACGCTCTCCGAGCATGCAGGTGATGCTCAGCGGCTGCCCCTTCCCGTCCTCGAAGCCCTGATCCTCGTGGTAGCCCTTGGCTGGCTGGATAGGAATCCGCACGCCCAGTCGTCGAACCAGTCCGAGGCTGTACGCTCCGGTAGCCACCACCACGCGGTGGCCCTCCACCACCTCTCCCTCCCGCGTGCGTACGCCCCGTACCCGGCCACCACCAGTGAGGAGCTCGACCACCTCCATCCCGGTCCGAACGCGGGCCCCGTGCCGGGCAGCCCTTCGTGCAGTCTCCTCAACGAAGCGGTGTGGGTTCACCGACGCCGCCTCGGGGAAGTAGACGGCTCCTACGGTTCCGGCGCGCAGGGCCGGCTCCCGCTCCATAATGACGGCTCCATCCAGCACCTGGGGCGCGTAGCCATGCTGCCGGATGCGACGGGCCTCGACGATGGCGCCGGCGAGCGCCGGCTTGCTGCGGTAGATCTCGTAGTACCCCTCGGTACGGTAGCCGCACTCCAGCTGCTCCTCCGCCATCATCTCGTCGAAGAGGGCTCGGGACGCGTGCCCCAGGGGTCCAAGGACCCCCATGGCAGCTTCTGTGTGCTCCTGGTTGCAGTGTCGGTGAAACGTCCAGAGCCAGCGAGTCAACGCCGGGTCGAACCGCGGCGCGACGTAGAGAGGGCTCGTGGAGTCCACCATCCAGCGGATCGCCTGCCAGAGTCTTCCTGGCTTGTTGATGGGCCCGTGGCCGGGGGCAATGCATCCGGCGTTCCCCTGCGAGGCGCCGCTCCCGACCTCCTCCCGTTCCAGGAGCGTTACCGCCGCCCCTCGCCGAGCGAGGAAGTAGGCGCAACATACGCCGATGACACCACCACCCACGATCACGACGTGATCACGCGTCTCTGGCATGTCCTGCTCCGAGTAGGCTGGACGACAGGGCTCGAGAGAGTTGAAACGCGTTTGGGGATCGGTCAGCGCAGCTTCCCGTACACCGCCCGGTCCATGGTCAGGTCCGCCCCCTGGAGCGGCTGACCGTCCAGCGTCACTCCATCCGGCCTGGCGATCAGGTCGAGCTCCATGAACTCTTTGAAGCTCATGCTGGGTGCGGGCTCCCCCTCACCCGCCACCCGAATCCGGGTCCCTGGGGCCGCCCCTGGAGCGAGGAGAAGCCCGAGGGTGTCGCCCTCCTCGGCTGCCAGCAGCATTCCCTGACTGATCTCTCCACGCAGTCGGGCGGGCTCCAGGTTGGCCACTACCACGAGATGGAGACCACTCAGCTCGGAGTTGTCGTATTGACCGCGGATCCCGGCGACGATCTGGCGTTGCTCTTGGCCCAGGTCGATGTCCATTACGACGAGCCGATCGGCGTTGGGATGGTCGCGGGCTTCGATCACCCGGGCCACGCAAAGATCGGGCTGGGGTGTGCTGGGGACTTGGTCGGTGCTGTTCATATGTTCTGCCACTTGGAAGGGAACTTCGCTGGCCGGCCGCTCACTTGTCTCGGCGAGCTCCGTCACCAGGCTCGGGTGGACCACGCATCAATATGGCCACTGCGGCCCCGCATCGGCCAATCCCCTCCGAACCTGGCCAGCTGGGGGTGAGTGAAGTCCTGGCAGGCTGTGGGCGATGCGACGCACGGTGCCGGTCGACCCGTCTCGGGGTCCTGGTGCCGTGCCATCTGCACCTGCCGAGGCCCGAGACGAGTGCGGCCCCCCGGGAGCTAAGAGCAGAAAGGCAGGAGCTAAGAACAGAAAGGCAGGGGCAAGAACAGTGACGTAGCTGCAACAAGCAGAAGAGGAGGGCGCTCGTGTCTGAGCGCCCTCCCGACGATGTGGCTCCCTTTGGCGTCGCTGCGCCCCCGGTCCTGTCCGATTTCGCAGGAGGTTAGCCCGGGGATCGGCCTGGCGACCTCTCCCTCCTACCGGACCGTAACCGGCACCGTGATGGAATGCGTACCGATCCCGTCGGTCAACCTCACTTCCACCGCGTGCGCGCCCCGGCCGCCCCAGAAGAACGTGCACAGGGGGTACTTGAAGTGATCCCGACCCGGTCCCCGGCCCACCCCGTCGCTCACCATCTTCGGGCTGCACTTCGACTCACCGTCGACCAGAAGCTCGGCCTGAGCGGGCCCTTCCGTGATTCCGACGTTCTTGAACGAAAGGGTCACCTTGCCCGAATAGAGAAGCTTGGCGCTGCCCACCTGGACACGCAGCAGGTCGTAGTCCACGGGAGCCGCGAGCTCCTCCCCGGCCGCGGTCAGAGGGAATACCTCCTCGGGGGCCAGAAGGCCCCCAGAATCACTGCATCCGGAGGCGAGAACGGCCCCGAGAAACAGGGGACCGAATCTCCGGATAGGCTCACGGGGATCGATCCTCATGTCTTCCTCCTCTTGCATGCGGTAAAGCTGGATCCGTGCGTGCGCGGCGGATTCCTGGCCTCATTTCATGCAACAGGGGGACCGATGTCGACAAACATTTGTTTACTCCCAAATCCCGAAACCATCGGTGCGACGTGGGCTGTGGTACCTCCGCATCAACGCGAAATCCCGGAATTCTTTGCTGAGAAACATCCTTTCTTGCCGGATGGCGCGGGTGCCATCCAATCTGGGCGTCAAGCGTCAGGGATGGAGGAAAGCTCAGCTCCGGAGCGACTTGCGACTCCTCCCATCAGCCGGCGCGAGCCACCCGCTGCGGCGGCCGTGAGCCCCTACAGCAGCGAGTCCAGGTAGAGCTCCACCCTCCAGCCCGTGGGTGCGCGCAGCCCGCGCGCCAGATCGATGCGGATCAGTCCGTCGAGGGTGGTCATCCCGATGCCCGCCGACCAGAGGCCGTCCTCGGCGTCGAAGGCGGATCGATCCCCGGCCCAGGCCCAATCCGTGTAGACGGCCACGCCCACGGCTTGTCCGCCCCGGCTGAGCTCGACCCGGCCCCGCGCGAAGGAGCTCCCTACCGCGGAGCTGCCCTCATATCCCCGAAGGGTCTGACTGCCGCCCAGATACCAGAGCCGTTGGAGGGGCACCTCCCCCCAGGACGTGCCACCTCCCACCTCCAGGCCGGCCCTGAGCCGCTCGCTCAGTGGGAAGACGGTGTAAACGGTCGCCCGCGTGCGCAGGAACTCGAAATCTCCGAGAGCTCCATGGACGAACCACTCGACGCCGCCCTGAAGCCCGGAACGGTCGGAGCCCCACCAGGGGGAGAGACGGAGCGAAGTTCCGAACTGGGTGGCCCCGGCGGCCTGGATGTTGGGTCGGAACACGCCAGAGTCCCAGAGGCCGGGTAACGCCACGTCCGTGTGGGAGCGCACGGGTTCCTGTCGCTCCCCGTAGAGTCGCCACTCCCACCAGGGTCGCTCATCCGCGGGGGGCATCCACGTGAGGGCTCCTCCGACCGTCCGGAAGTACTCCCCGTCGTCCCGGCCCAGGAGGAGGGCATTGGCGGAGTTCCCGATCTGAAGGGCCTGGCCCCGCTCGTCCACTGAGGCCAGGGAGTGGTAGACCGCCAATGACTGGCGGGAAGTGAGGCGGTCCCGGGTGATGCGGAGCTCTGCGTCGGGCGTGGGGTCGGCGATCCCTACGCGAAGGGTGGCCTGGCCGAGCAGGAATCCAAAGTCCCGTTCCACCCGGGCTCCGATGGACAGCCCCTCCACGCGGTTGTAGCGGAGGAGGTCCCTCCCCTGATAGCCCCACCGGAATGACCAGGGCTGGAGAACCGGCCTCGCCTCCGGGAGATCCGCCAGATTCTCGAACATCTCCTGGAGCTCCGCCTCAGCGATGGAGGGACCCATGTCCTCCCAGATGGGGGGCGGAAGCTCTGGACCTTCCAGCAGGACCTCCTCGTCCTGGGGAACGAGGACGCGGTAGCTGCGATCGTTGCTCCTGGACATCCCCAACCGGAAGTCGCCCTGGGCGTCCCATTCGTCCAGCACGTCCCAGGCCGACGGGGCCTGGCCGGCGGCGAGCCGTTCCTCCAGCTCGTCTTCGCCGTAGGCGTCCTCGATCACGTAGGTGATCTCGAACGACGCGGGAGCCCGGATGATGCCCGCTCGAGCCTCGCCCTCGGCCCGGAGCGCCCGAGGGAGCCAGTACTTGAAGCTCCAGAGCGAGTACTCGACGACGATCATGCGGAGGCTCATCTCCATGGGCTTGAAGATTCCAGGAACCTTGCCGAGGTTCGTCTCCGCTTCGTCAAGATCCGGGTCGTCATCCATCTCCCGAATCAGGTCCATGTCGCGCTCGATATCCAGGCTCCGGGAAAGTCGGTACACCGCCCGCATGAGGCCCCCGGAGGAAGGCTCGATCCAGAGCGAGCCGGCGATGAGCTTGAAGGAAGCTTCCCGGGGCAGCACCTCGATCTCCACCGCCTCCACCATCCGACCGTCCGGGAGACTGATGCGCAGCGTGTCACCCGTGCGGTACCGGTAGTACTCCTCGCTCCCTTCCATCAGCGGGTGCTCGAGGAAGAAGTCCTCGTCGACCTCGTCGTTGGTGAGACCGAAGAAGATGGGATCCCGGCTGGGATCATAGAAGTCGTCCGTCAGGACCTCGGACTTCACGCCATCCGGATCCTGCTGGCGGCCCGCCAGGACCTGGACGACGATGGGTTCATCCCGGTTCCAGCGAACCCGACTGGCCATCTCGGCGTGGTAGATGGTGCGGTCCTTCCGGAAGGTTCGAATCCCCGCCGCGATTCGCTGCCGCACGATGGCAGTGTAGCTGAGCAGAGACCGGTCGATCTCCTCTCGACGCTGCCGCGCGGTCAGGATCAAAGTGCGTGCGGTCTCGTCCAGAAAGGCGTCCTCGACCCTCTGAACCTGGGGAGAGTCTTTGGAGGCCTGTGCAACGAGGAGGGTTGCCAGCGTCAACGGGAGAATCAGCGTCGTCATGCTCGAACTCGCGGACCTGCCTGGATGGCCGACCCCGGGGGGCCGCACCTCACACAGCTTTCCGTCGGGGGGACGGACCTTCCTCCGCCCTCCTTGATCGGGAGGCACCGATCCCTACGGGGTCAAGGATGACGGGGTTTCGAGCGGCGCGTCACTCCAGAGGATACCCGGGCTACCGCTCCGACGACCGGTTCGCTCGACGGCGCGAGTTCCGGGATGGATCGGCTTGATCCGCCAGCCATCGAATGGCCGCCACCGTGGCGTCCGTGACCTTGCGCATGAACTCGAAGTCCAGGGTCTCGATCCGATCCGTGGCCGCGTGGTAGTGGGGATTCCTCAGGAACGAAGTGTCGGTGATCATCAGGGCCGGATATCCCTGATCCCAGAAGGAAGCGTTGTCGCTCAGCCGGGTCTGGGGGAGGAGCCGTCCCCGGAAGATCGTCAGAAGGGTCACCACGTCCAAATCCGGCACCGCAGTCGCGGCGGCCCGTCGAAAGCCGCGCAAGAGCTTCAGAGATGCGCTGTCTCCCGTAGCTGCCAGGAACGTTCCGGTGGAGGGCACCCGCTTCCAGAAGAGGAGGGCAGGCACCTTCTGGCTCCCCGGTGCAGGGTCCGTGTACCCCACCATTTCCAGGATCAAGCAACCCGCGTACCGGACCCCTCGCTGCCCGGCATCGGCGGCGAAACGGGTGCTTCCCACCCTGAACAGGCCGAGACCCTGGGGCTCCTCCAGGTTGAAGCCGACGAACTCCACATCGACGGGCAGCTCCTCGTCGGAGAGAATCCGCGCCGCTTCCAGCATGACCGCCACGCCGCTAGCGTTGTCGTCGGCTCCGGGCGTGTCGGGCATGGTGTCGAAGTGGGCACCAAGCAATACCCGGGGACGGTCGTCGTCAGGTTCCCGGCCGCGGGCCGGCAGCCGGCCCACCACGTTGTGATACTCGGTGTCTCGGAACACGAAGGCCGATCGGTGAACCTGGAGGCCGAGGTCGCTGAATGCCGTCGCCACCAGCTCCTCGGCCTGGGCCAGGGCCTGGGGCGAGGAGAAGGGCTGTCGTTCGCCCTCCAGCTCCCGGACCCAGCTCTCGAGACGTTCCGGGTCAGCGGATCTCATTCCACCGGATTGGGTTTCTTTGGTCGGCTCGGCGGGGCCGTCCCGTGACTGTGGCGATTCGGTGTAGGGATCCGTCACGACGGGTGCGTCCTTTCTCCTAGCGAGATACCCGAACCTGAGGATGTTGGGAAGGGACCGACCCAGTAGGCAAGGGTGGGACGGTTCAGACGTTCCTCATACGACCTCGCGCCGTCGGGCATTCGGAGGGCCGGGGCCAGCGAGGCGCCGTCGAGGGCCGATCGCTGGTCCGCGGGGGACGGAACTACAGGCCGTCCATGGCTTCATCCAGAGTGGTCTGGAGATGGGCGACGCCACCCTCGTCAAGTCCATAGGTGGAGAGCCATACCCCGAGATGGAAGCTCGGCGCACCGGGCTCGAGCTCGATGAGGATCAGGCCGTCGTTCAGGTCGGGGATTCCGCCGGCCAGGTGCACCCCGTCGGTCACCTGGTCGATGATCCCGGAGGGACCGGACCAGAGCTGGAAGCCGGCCCCAACGGCCACGGGACCCTCTACCGCCATGAGTCCGTCCGATCCGGTCACAGCGCGCCAGACCTGATGCCGGGAGCGATCCATCTTGCGGCGGGACCATACCATTCGCCGCGGCGTCCCCCGATGATGCTCCAGGTAGTGCTTCAGGTTGCGGAGGAAGTACTTCCAGCCGGAGTCGAGGGTGTCCAGATACTCGCTCCAGTCCGCGTCCGCCGAGAAGCCCGACTGGACCAACCGGACCACGGCGTTCCCTCCCCGCGCCTCGATGGTGAAATCCACCGCGACGGGCACTGATGAGGGGTCGCCTGGGTCACGCTCCACCCAGCGCAGATGGCGATTCTCGTCCCACACCTCGATGGGCGCCTCGCCTTCGACGCCGGGGCCCCATGAAAGCCAGATGGATCCTCCCTTTCCCGGCTCTACCCGGGCATTCAGTGGGAACCAGCGCCTCAACTCCTCGGCCTCGCTGAGAGCCTTCCACACGGTTTCGACCGGCGCCTCGATCTCGACCTCCAGGCGAATGTCCCCCGACCGGTCCCGTCCCGAGGGCGGGCTCACGACGCGGATCTCCGACGGTTGGTCACCTCCACCATCTTGAAGGGGGGGCCTCCCCGAGTGTGCACTTCGTCCTTGAAGATGACCTCGGTCACGAAGGTGTCTTCGTCGACGACGCGCAGCACGATGTCGTAGAGTTGTGTGTGCTGCAGCAGGGGATTGTACTCCTCGCCCGACATCACGATGTCGGCACCCTCTCTGCCCTTCGGTCCCCGGGCCGTCACCCAGTACGTGCCATCCTCCGCCAGGCCGATGATCGTGTACTCCTCTGCGCGTCGGTCGAAACCGATGATGTTCATGGACTCGCCCGAGAAGGAACCACCCTGGATCTCGCTTCGGAGCATCAGGAAACGGCCACCCAGGATCATCTCCCCGTGGCCTATGCCATCCGCCATCACCGGCTCCGCTCCTGGGGCAGGCCAGACCGTCATTCGGACGTCCCACTCGCCCTGCAGGGCGGACAGCGCCTCGTGCTCGGGTCCCGGCTTGGCCACTTCCATCATGCGGGCGGCCAGCTCGCGCTGCTTCTCCGCAGAGATATCCTGACCCTGAAGGGGGGCCGTCACCGCCATCATGGCAACGAGAGTAACGAGTAGCGAGGGACGGATCCCTCGGCGCCCGTCAACGTCGGGGCATCGGCTCATGATGCGTCTCCTTCCTTGGGAGATCTCTCGTGGGAGGGGCCCGGGCTGGGGTAGCCCCCGATCAGGAAACGGAGCCGCCGCCCCCCAGCGGCCGACTCGTCGTGATACTTCTCGCAGAGCCGCGCCAGGCAGGCCGCGAGCTCCTCGGCAAAGGCGGACTGCTCCTTCGCCGACCTGAATCGTACGTCAGTCTCCAGGGTCAGGGTGGACAGCCTTTTTCCGGCTGCCTCCGCCTTCTCGCCCAAGATCGCCAGATCACGTACGGCTCTGACGGCCGCAGCCACGAGGTAGGCGCTGGACATCCGGTCCTGGGCGATCCGGGCATCCACGCCCAGCCCTCCCAGGGCCTGGGGAGCGATGACATAGACCTTGGCGGTGGCCTGAAGCAGCTTCTCCACGAAGTTTCCTCTCCGGCGCTCACCCACCGCCTCGAGCAGCCCCATCCGCTCCAGCTCACGGACGTGGTAGCCCACGCGTTGTCGCGGGAGGTCCAGGGCTCTGGCCGCTCCAGCCGCGGTTCCGGGAGCTTTCAACTCCTCGAGTACCCGTGCGCGGGTAGGATGGAGGAGAGCAGCCGCGCGCCGGGAGTCCGCGATGACGTTCAAGGTCTGTTGCACGGAAAGAGTCTAGGATAGACAGATCATCCTGTCAAGACAAGTCAATTTGTCTTATCAGCGCCGTGCCCAACTGGACCGAGGGAAGCGGCCGGCTCCTCGGCGAGAGCTGCAGGGGAGCAGGACCGGCATCGAAAAGAAGAGGGCTGGCGATGCCGAGCGATCCCGCCGGCTGGTAGACGGTGCGTCTATATGCCGCGTGCGTCCTGATCAGACGAGGTCCAAGCCGTTGCGTCCGGCGCAGGGCCAGGCAGATTGGAGGCCTGAGGGGATGCGCATCTCCCCGTCCGCCCGAGAAGAGGTCGCACCGATACCCGAGAGCGAGTACCCATGACTCCCAAGGCAGCCAACTCCACCACCGCCATCCACGCGGGCGCGATCCACCCCAGAGTCGAGGGGGCGATCGCTACGCCGATCTTCCAATCCAGCACCTACGAGTACCACGGCGAGGACTACCACAACGTGGGATACCTGAGACTGAGCAACAGCCCTAACCACCAGGTGCTGGGCCAGCGAATCGCGGCCCTGGAGGGAAGCGAAGCGGCGCTGGCCACTGGAAGCGGGATGGCCTCCATCTCGGCGGCACTGCTCACGATCCTGTCCACCGGAGACCATCTACTGGTGCAGGATTGCCTCTACGGCGGCACCACCGGGCTCCTCACGAACGAATTCCCGCGGCTGGGGATCTCTCACACGGTGATCGATCCACAGGACCCCCTTTCGTGGTCGGAGCTGATCCAACCCACGACCAGGGTGATCTACGTGGAGACGCTCACGAATCCGCTGGTCCAGGTGGCGGATCTGGAGGCGGTCGTCGAGTTCGCCCGTGACCAGGGCCTGGTCTCCATCATCGACAACACGTTCGCCAGCCCCGTGAACTTCCGGCCGGCGGAGCTGGGGTTCGAACTGGTCATCGAGAGCTGCACCAAGTACATGAACGGCCACACGGACATCGTCGCCGGGTCCGTGGCGGGATCGGCCGATCGCGTCTGGAGCATCAAGGTCACCCTGGACCACCTGGGTGGAGTCCTGGATGCCCACACCTGCTATCTGCTGGAGCGTGGGCTCAAGACGCTTCCCATCCGCGTCCGCGAGCAGAACGCAACGGCTCTGGCCATCGCTCGCTTCCTGGAGGCGCATCCCGCCGTGGAGACCGTCCACTATCCGGGGCTGGAGAGTCACCCGCAGCACGAGCGTGCCGCTCGGCTCTTCGACGGGTTCGGCGGCATGTTGTCGTTCGAGGTAAAGGGTGGAGTGGAGGGGGCCGAGCGCTTCCTGTCCCAGCTCACCATTCCCGCAGTGGCGGCCAGCCTGGGCGGTGCGGAGTCGCTCATCGTCCGTCCCGCTGCTGCGGTGCACGGTGCCCTGACGCCGGAAGAGAGGGCGAGAAGCGGGATCAGAGATGGGCTCATTCGCTTTTCGGTGGGGTTGGAGGACCCCTCGGACCTGATCGCGGATCTGGAACGGGCACTGGAGGACTAGGGACCGAAGACCGGGAGGTCTGGAGATCTGTCCTGAAACGGAGCGGGATCGAAGACGGGGGTTCGTCCGTGGTCATTCTACAGGAGCGACGTCTCTTGCTTCCTATCGTGCTCTTCCCGAGCGACGTGGAGAAGGCCCATTCCACGGCCTACCTGGGATGGGGCCGCGGATGGCTTCCGAATGTCAAGGCCTCGTTCAACCTGGCCTGGCTCACCCTCACGGAGGAGGCCCTGGAGTGCCGTTGGCTCGTCACCCGTCGCATGATTGTCCGCATCCCCCGCCGGGGGATCCGTGAGGCACTGTCGGTGGAAGGGAAGGGTGGGATCATCCGCCTCACGGTGGACGGGGCCGTCCTGGGAGGCTTCGCCCGCTTCTTCCTCTCGGGCGCCCCGGGCGGACGCACCGACGAGGTATACCTCAACGTGCGCCAGCCTGAGCGGTGGTTGCGGGCTCTGGCTGAGCGTCCCGAGGGCAATTCCCGCTGATTCCCCGAAGAGCTCACCCTTCGGTGGGAACCCAGCCACAGGTGGGTGATTAGCGATCGCGCCTTTCGAGCGCCTCTCTCTCTCCTAGAAGAACCATATCCTCGGCGGGCCCAGCGGCGGGCCCAGCGGCGGGCTCAGGACGGCGGCAGCCTGCGGTACGTCTGCGAGAAGCCATCGAAGACATTCTCGGAGAGGGTGAGCCCGCCCCCGTCTTCGGTGATCTGAATGATCCTGGGAACGGCGTCGTCCTCCAGGTAAAGGGCGGGCATCTCCCTCCCGTGGTAGATGGACTCCTCGGTCCCCACCTGATAGCGACGCGTCTGGTTGATGGTATCCCCCGTGCGGAAGAGCGCGGAGCCGTCCGCGCGGAACTCCACCGTGAAGGGGGGCTCATCCCCGGTGGGTCGCCGAGCCTCCCCCGCAATCCCTCCAGAGCTCTCGACCCATTCCCAGGTGCCGATCAAGGAGAGTCGAGCGTCATCCGCCAGGCTGTTTCCGCACCCGGCGAAGGCTCCCAGGGCGAAGGATGGGAGAAGCGATGCGGAGGCGATCTTTCTGACCATCACTCTTGGGTTCGGGGTGGGAGAGCCGCTACGAAATCGAAGGACGTCTCTCGAGCCCTGCAGGGACAAGGAGGGTGATCGGTATCCGGCAGATACCCCCCTCCTGCCTTGTCGGGGATGGCTGTGGGAGATCGCCGTCATGGGCGTGCTGTCCCTTTCCTGACCACCGACGTATCGTCAGGAGCGATCTCCTCCCAGCCACTGAGGACCATCATGTTCAGGCGTCTCTTCAAGTGGACCGGCCTCTTGGGCGGGTCGCTGATCCTGCTCGGAATCCTCGTCCTGGCCTGGACGGGCTTCCCCCGCCCGCCGGCCATGACTACCGAGGGAGTGCCCCGGGTCCCCCTTCGATACGGGGTCCAGAACCTCAAGGCCATCTGGCCGGTCCTGAAGTCGGTATCCTTCGCCGGTTGGGGTCCTTCTGGCGAGGGAATGGTGGCGTTCGCGGTGAAGGGCCTCCTGAAGCCGCGACTGCACTACGTCCCGTCGGCCGGTGTGAAGCCCGAGTTCCTGGAGGGCGTCCCCTTCCGAGCCGGCAACATTCGCGTGAACCCGGATCCCGAGCAGAAGTACCTGGTGTACCGCCTGGACCAGGGCGGGGACGAGAACTGGCAGCTCTACCGCTACGATCTCACCGACGGTCGGGTGGTGCTCCTCACGAAACGAGGCACCCGAAACAGCGCCGGTCGATTCAATCCGGACGGATCCCGACTCGTCTTCGTCAGCAACCGCCGAAACGGGGTGGACCAGGAGCTGTGGATGTTGGATCCGCGGCGGCCCGTGGAGACCATCCAACAGATCCAACAGGGTGAAGGGACATGGTATCCCTCGACCTGGTCGCCATCGGGTGACCGACTCGTGGTGGCGCGGTACATGTCCATCAACGAATCCGAGCTGTACGTCCTGGATGTGGAGACGGGGGAGCTGTGGAATCCCTTCCCCGACAGGGGGGAGGACAAGGTCTCCTATGGAGGCGCGGTCTGGAGTAGTGACGGCCGTAGGCTCTACTACGTGAGTGATGCCGGCTCAGAGTTCCTGCGGCTACGCGAGCTGGACCTGGAAACGGGAGACGAGCGTCTGGTTACGGAGACCCTGGACTGGGACGTGGTGGGCGTGGAGGAGATCTCGGGAATGGAGGCCTTGCTCCTCTCGGTGAACGAAGACGCCTACAACAGGCTCTACGTGTATCACATCGACTCGGACCGGCTGGAGGAGCTGGACGTTTTCCCCACGGGGCTCGTCGTGGGGGCTGATCCTCACCCCAGCCGTCCGCTTCTGGCGGTCAGCCACCAGGACCCGAGAGGTGTGGTGGACTCGTACGCCTACGACCTCGAGACTCGCCAGCTCGTTCGGTGGACAAATGCGGATGCCGAGCCGCGACCGGCGCTCCCCCCGGCCGAGCTGGTGCACTTCCCCACCTTCGACGAGGTGGACGGGCTGCCCAGGGAGATCTCGGCCTTCGTGCTTCGGGGCTCCGATCTGGGCGGTCCCACGCCCGTGTTGATCGATATTCACGGAGGACCGGAGAGCCAGGCCGGTCCCTCGGCCGCCGGTGCGGATCTCATCCGTACCAAGGGCGTCACCGTGATCAAGCCCAACGTGCGAGGATCCTCGGGCTACGGGAAGACGTTCCTCACCCTGGACAACGGGTACCTGCGGGAAGACGCGGTGAAGGACATCGGGTCGCTCCTGGATTGGATCGAGACGCAGCCCGCGCTGGACGCCGGTCGCGTAGCCGTGACCGGTGGTTCATACGGGGGCTATATGGTTCTGGCCTCCCTCATCCACTTCGGGGACCGGCTCCGCTGTGGTGTCGACAGAGTGGGGATCAGCAACTTCGTGACGTTCCTGGAGAACACCGCCGATTACCGGAGGGACCTGAGGCGGGCGGAGTACGGCGACGAGCGCGATCCGGACATGAGGGAGTTCCTGGAATCCATCTCCCCGTCGAACCGTGCGGACGAGATCCGGGTGCCGCTCCTGGTGTTCGGAGGGGCCAACGATCCCAGGGTGCCGGTGAGCGAGTCCCGGCAGATCGTAAGGGCTGTTCGGGACACTGGTGCCGAGGTGTGGTACATGGAGGCGGCCAACGAGGGCCACGGGGCCAGCCACCCGTGGAACATCGGGTACCTGGCGTCGGCGGCAACGGCATTCCTGGAGCAGTGCCTGCTTCAGTAGTGGCACTGCTTCGACACCGGGGACAACCCCTTGGCGGGAGGCTAGCGTCCCATTTCACGGGAACGCCGCATGTCCCCAGGCTCTCGTTTCCCGGTGGACACGTCGAGACAGGTTGAATCAGTCATGAAGACCGGACCCTCATCCTCGATCCGCACAGCAATCCCCCTGTTGACACCGCCCACCCTGCTCGTAGCTGCTCTAGCATCTTGCGCTGACGGCGACTCGACGGTGCTGACGGCGGTACGAGACAGTGCGGGTGTCGTCATCGTGGAGAGCTCAGGGGCGCCGGCGACCGACGCGGGAGGATGGAGCGTGGATCCGGTGCCGGGCCTGTCCATCGGTACCCTCGAAGGCGACGCCGACTATCAGCTCTACCGTGTGAACGGGGCGTGCGTGCTGTCGGACGGGGGGATCGCCGTGGGCAACGACGGGAGCAGCGAGCTGAGGATCTACGACCGTGAGGGGGCCTTCAGGGTGAGCCTGGGAGCGGAGGGGGAGGGGCCCGGCGAGTTCCGCAGCCTGCGGTTGGTGGGAAGGTACGGTGGGGACACGCTGGTGATCGTGGATTCGCGCCTGCGTCGCATCTCGCTGTTTCATCCGGACGCAGGCCTCCTGGGCAGCGCGGCTGTGGCGGAGGAGTTGGCTCCGGTTCGCACGGCGGAGGGAATGCTCGGGGACGGGTCTCTGGTCCTTTCAGGGATCCGTTTTGGTGAGGAGCCCCCCGCTGATGGTCCGGTGCGCATCCCGCAGTCATATCGCTTGGCTCGCATCGACGGATCGCTGGCGGCGGACTTCGGGGAGCTCCCGGGACGGGAGGCCTTCCAACAGGTGCAGGGCGCGGGCGGGGAGCTCGTGGTTTCCATCTCCCTGATGCCCCTGGGCAAGCAGCCCGCGGCGGCGGCCTCTTCGGACCGGGTCTTCCTGGGCAGCAGCGACCGCTACGAAATCCTCGCTTATGATGCGTCGGCACGGCTGCAGCGGATCATCCGGGTGGACCAACCCATGGTTGCCCTGGAGGCCTCGGATTGGAACTGGCTCATGGCCGACGAGATTGGGGATGATCCGGATCCCATCCGCGCAGCCGAAATCCGTCAGCGGTACCGGGAGCTGCCGGTGCCGGAGACCTTGCCGGCATACCTTGGCTTCCGGACGGACGCGCGGGGGTACCTGTGGGTCGAGGAGGCCCGTCGTCCCGGGGACGATACCCCGCTCTGGACGGTGTTCAATCGGGAAGGCACTCCTCTCGCCCGGGTGACCCTCCCCGATCGCACGCGGATCCTGGAGATCGGAGAGGACTACGTTCTGGCCGTGCGAACCGACGAGCTGGAAGTGGAGTACGTGGAGCTCTACCCGCTTCACAGGGGGTAGGCCGCGGTCGGGATCATCCGTATACGAGGTAGGTGGCCAGGATCGTGGCGGTGACCGTAACGCCGTTCACCTGCTCGTTGGTGAGCCAGCCCTGCCTCTGGAGGGTCGCCCCGAGGATGCTGTCGATGACATTCCCGAAGACGCCGGAGGCGGCAATCCAGGCGGCGGCGGACAGCGGCATCAATCCGAAGTAGAGACCCATGGTTCCCGCGGCGAACGACAGGGTCCAGAGCAAGCTAGCCGCTGACCCCACCGCCGAGATCCCCCCGTCGGTTCCCGGAGACACCGCCCGTCCCGTGGTGATGAGCACGGTGGGACCCTGTCGGGCCGTGCCCAACTCGGTGGCCGCGGTGTCCGCCACCACCACCGCGAGCCCCGCCAGCGCCGCGAGAGCCCAGGGACCGGGGTTCGCGGTGAGCCAACCCAGGAGAACCGCGAAGACGGGTGGGCCCGCGCTGTACAGGAAGTTGGCAGGTCGCCACTCCGACATGTCCGACGCTCGGGCGTATACTCGCGGGGCCAGCTTGGACAGGAGGATCAGGGCGAAGGAGAGGACGAACGCCAGAAACAGTCTCACATCGGCGGACAGGTACACCGCGGCGGCCAGGCCGGCGAACGCGACGGTCGCCCAGCGTGGAAGCCGGAAGGCCACGGCCGCGGCGGTGAGTGCCGCCAGCGCGAGCAATCCAAGAAGGGTCGTCATCGGCCGTGCCGGCCTCGAGGCGCCTCGATCCACTGCACCACGTCGAGGACCATGAAGGTGGCGAGGTGGCGCGGCATGCATTTCATTTCGGGAAACTCGGGAGACGAATCACTGATCATGGCGTCCGGTGGCTCTGGGTCGTCGCCGCACGGGGGCGAGCCCCTCAGACAGCTTCTGAGCATCGTTCGAGACGCGTGGGCCGCGAAGGCTCCACGACGCTCGTGACTCTGGGAGGTCCGCAGGCTGTGGGCAAGACTGGACGGCCCGGGAGCTTCGGCGCCTGTCGGCCGGTGAGCTGCGGCTCGAGGTGCTGCCTGCCGACGCCTTACTCCTGGACCGCGTCGAGCGGAAGGCCAGGAGATTGCAGGGCGCCCATCCCCGGGCGGCGCGGTTGGACGGACTAGCGGCTGAGGTGGAGGCCGCGACGGGTAGGGGCGGGAGAAGCGGAGGGGGAAAGGGCCCGGAAGGCGGATGATGAGCGGATCCCCGGTGCCATCCTTCGGAGCTGGACGGGCGCCGGGGACCCGAAGAGATCCTACATCCCGGTGGGTGTCTCCTGATAGGAGGCGGCCAGCCACCGGCCGTCGTGGCTCACGTAGACGGAGCTCGCACGCACGTTCTCGGGCAGCTTCGTCCCCTCGCAGGTCGCGTCCTGGGTGGCGTCATAGGTGATGATGACCGTGTGCTCGCCCACGCGGTGTATGTTCCAGTTGGAGAAGGAGAAGCTCTGGACGTCACACGTTCCGGAAGAGATGGCGGCCACGTTCTCCGCCTTGCCCGCGAACACGCCGTCACTGTTGACCAGGACGAACCCGTCGGCCAGGTGATCCTGAAAGGCGGAAGCGTCCGCGTTCTTCCAGCCCTCCCAGAGGGCCTTCTCGATGGAGGTCAGGGTGGCCATGAGATCCTCCTGGGCCGCCACCGTTTTCGGGGCGGAGAGGGTCATGAAGGCCAGAAGAGCCGCGCACAGCACCATCAGACGAGAACGCATGGGAACAACTCCTTCTTTGGGGTGGGAATCGTCGGAAAGGCGCCTCTTACCCGGGACGCGGCGAGTAGTTCGCGGTGGGGAGCTCCTACCAGAGACCTAGCAGCTTCCACCAAAGGCCCCCCACGCCCAGCCACACCGCCACGTTCACCACGCTGACCACCAGGCCCAGCCGCCACCAGTCCCCGATCTCCACGTACCCGGCGCCGAACAGGACGGGGGCGGGTCCCGTCCCGTAGTGGGTCATGCTGCTGAAGAGGTTGCTGAAGAACGCCAGCACCAAAGCAGCGAGCAGTGGAGGGGTACCCACGGCCAGGGCGACACCCAGGAAGGGGGCATACATGGAGCTCACATGGGCAGTGTTGCTGGCGAAGAAGTAGTGGCTGTAGAAGTAGATGAGGCTGAGGGCGAGGAAGGCCGTGAGCCAGCCGAGCCCGCTGAAGCCCCTTCCCACAGCCTGGCTGAACCAGGGGATGAGGCCGAGACTGGAGAGGAACGAGGCCATCATCACCAGCGCGGCGAACCAGACGAGGGTATCCCAGGCTCCCCGCTCGTTCAGGATGTCATCCCATTCCAGAACGCCGGTCACGAGGAGGACGGCCAGGCCGATCATGGCCGTGACCGTCGTATGGACGGATAGCACATCGGCCAGGATCCAGAGTGTGAGAAGGAGCACGAAGCAGCCGAGCATGACCCATTCGTCTCTCCCCACCTTCCCCATCTCTCTTAGCTTGGCCCGGGCCAGCTCGGAGGCGTTGGGTGTCTCTCTGACCTCCGGTGGGTAGAGCCGATACAGCAGTAAGGGAATGATGACCAGGCTGACCGCTCCCGGGACCAAAGCCGCCAGAGCCCAGCCCGTCCAGGTGATGACCACGCCTTGATCCCGAGCGAGTTCGGCCGCCAGGGGATTGGCGGCCATGGCGGTCAGGAACATGGCACTCGTGATGATGGTGCCCTGGAAGGAGGCTTTGGTGAGAAAGGAGCCGAGCCGCCGGGCGGTACCATCGTCCGGCCGGCTCTCGTATGCCTCGGCGACGGACCGGAGGATGGGGAAGATCACCCCGCCTGCCCGGGCCGTGTTGCTGGGGATGGCCGGGGCCAGGACGAGATCCGTGGCGATGAGCCCGTAGCCGAGTCCCAGGGAACGGCGGCCCAGCCAGGCCATGAACAGGTAGGCGATGCGCGCCCCGAGCCCCGTCTTGATGAAACCTCGGGAGATGAAGAACGCCAGCACGATGAGCCAGATGACGGTGTTGCCGAAGCCCGTGAGGGCCTGGCCGATGGTTAGGGTGCCGGTTGCGGCCGTGGCGCAGATTCCGATGACGGCCACGGCCCCCATGGGCATGGGCTTCAACATGATGCCCACGATGGTGGCCACGAAGATGGCCAGAAGGTGTGTGGCCCGAGGGTCCACGCCTGACGGTGCTGGGAGGTACCACAGTGCGAGCGCCACGAGAATCGGAAGGAAGATCCGGGTGGTCGTCGGCCGGGAACGTTCGGTCATGTCGGTGACTCGTGAGCGCAGCGGGCTTCTGGAGATGGGGCGGGGCTCCCGCGACCTCCTGTGGCGACTCGCCGGAGCCGAGGTCCCACCACAGATACGACCTGCTCCATCGCTGGACAAGCGACGGCCCCGGAGTAGCGAGGCTTACCGAGGGCGTTACGCTCCGGCGGAACGTGCACTCATGCCACGCGTCGGTGTAGCAGCGGGTCGCTGGTCTGGCCTCGGGACGAAAGGGAGGTGACGGGGATGCGTGCCGATCTGGAATGGAACAAGGGGGTCTGTGGGATCTGCCCGGCCGGGTGCTGGGTGGAGGTGGGCCTGCGGGACGGAAAGCTGGAGGACATCCGGGCGGACACCGGACACCCCCTGGGGATGATCTGCCGGCGGGGCAGACACGCTCCAGAAATCGTCTACTCCGAACACCGCCTCCGGCGTCCCCTGAGGCGAGTGGGCCCCAAGGGGACCCTGGAATTCGAGCGCTTCTCGTGGGATGAGGCGTATGACCTCATCGTCGAGAAACTGGGGCGCATCAAGGAGGAGTCCGGCCCGGAGGCGGTCTCCATCTACACGGGACGGGGAGCCTTCGAGCTCTCTCTGTGCGACATCTTCCAGCCCAAGGGCGTGGCGGTTTCATCCGCTTCCAACGTGCTTTTCCCTTTCGGGTCTCCCAACACCATGGGCGTAGGCGCCCTCTGCTACGTGTCCTTCGCCATGATCGCCCCTCACGTCACCATGGGTCGGATGCTCGTGGACATGTTCACGGACATGGAGCACGCGGAGCTGTTGGTCGTTTGGGGCGCGAACCCAGCCACGGACTCGCCTCCCCTGGACATGTACCGGTTGGAGGCGGCAGCCGAACGGGGCGCCAGGGTGGTGGTCATCGACCCCCGACGGACCGAGACGGTACGCCGCACCGGGGCCGAGTGGGTTCCCATCCGCCCGGGAACGGACGGTGCCCTCGCTCTGGCCATCCTGCAGGTGATGATCGAGGAGGAGCTCCATGACGAGGACTTCGCCGAGAACTGGTGCCACGGTTTCGAGGAGCTGAAGACCTACGTGCAGCACTTCCGGCCCGAGGTGGTGGAGGGGATCACGGGAGTACCCGCCGACACCATCCGTGATCTCGCGTGGCGGATCACCAGCGCCACCGGCGCCTGCCCGGTCATGTACACGGGCCTCGAGTACTCCGACAGCGGGATTCAGGCCATCCGCGCGGTTCTCACGCTTTTCGCTCTCGCCGGACAGCTGGACGTGCCCGGGGGAATCGGTCTGGCCATGCGGGACACCCACTTCCCCATCAACCGATCGTGCAACCAGGAGAACCCGGCCCTGGACCGGGCGGTGGCGCGGGATAACTTCCCCATCTACAGCATGTACCGCGGAGAGGGCCATGCCAGCGGGCTCGTCACGTCCGTGCTGAGGGGCGAGCCATATCGCATCCGGGGGCTCATCGTTCATGGAGCCTCCCTCCTCACGTCCTGGCCGCAGACGGCTCTCTGGCGGGAAACCCTGTCCAAGCTGGACTTCCTGGTCTCCATCGACCGCCAGCTCACCGCGGACGCCGCGTACGCCGACGTCGTTCTGCCCGCTACCACCATGTTCGAGATCCAATCGTACATGGTGTACGGTCCCATCTTCCGCATCCGGGAGAAGCTCATCGAACCTGTGGGTGAGGCCCGCAACGACTACCGGATCATGGTGGAGCTGGCTGAGCGCCTCGGGTACGGTCACCTGTACCCGAAGGACGAAGACGCCCTGCTGGACTACGTCCTGGAGGGATCCGGATACGCCGTGGAGGAGGTGCGAAAGTCCGGAGGCTGGGTGAAGCTTGCGACTCCGATGATGGAGTACAGGAAGTGGGAGAAAGGAGGTCTGAGATCCGACGGAGAGCCGGGATTCGACACTCCGAGCGGGAGATTCGAGATCTGGTCCACACTGCTGGAGGACTTCGGCTACGAGCCGCTTCCCAGGTACGTGGAGCCGAGAGAAGGGCCTGTGGCCGCCCCCGAGCTTGCCCGGCGCTTTCCCTTGGTTTTCAACTCCGGCGCTCGGCCCCAGACCGACTTCCGCTCCCAGCACCACGGCGTTCCTGGATTAGCCCGGGACAACCCTGAGCCCACCATCGAGCTCAACGCCTCCGACGCGGCCGAACGAGAGATCGAAACCGGCGACCTGGTCGAGGTGCGCACGGACCGGGGGGCGGTGCCGTTCCGTGCCCGCGTGACGGATGCCATCGTGCAGGGAGCCGTGGAGATCAACATGGGTGGCGGCACACCCGTGGGTCCCAAGGCCTGGCGAGAGCGGAACGTGAACGAGCTGACGGATCTGAGTGCCTGCGACGAGATCTCGGGGTTTCCCGTCTACAAGGCTCTCCTCTGTCAGGTGGAGAAGTTGGAGGCGCACACCGAGGAAAGCCGGGCGCGGAGGAGCGGCCAAGGGGCCAGGATCGAAGGAAGCGCCGGACTTCCTGTCGTGCACGAGGCTACCTTACCTCCGGGCGCCCGGCGTCGCCTGGATCGCCGGATCTACCTGGACAACAACGCGACCAGTCCCATAGAGCATTCGGTACGGGAGGCGATGCTCCCCTTCCTGGATAGCGGGTTCGGCAACCCCTCCAGCATCTATGCCCTGGGCCGGGACGCGCACGAAGCCGTGGAGCGGGCCCGGCGTCGGGTGGCTCGACTCCTCCACGCACGGCCTCGGTCCATCCTGTTCACCGGCGGCGGGTCCGAGTCCGACAACCTGGCCTTGAAGGGGGTCGCCTTCGCGCAGAGGGATCGGGGCGACCACATCATCACCACCGATGTCGAGCATCCGGCCATCCTCCAGGCCGCCCGCTTCCTGGAGCGGACGGGCTTTCGGGTCACGTTCCTGCCGGTGGACTCCGAGGGGCTGGTGGATCCTGGCTCCCTCCGCGAGGCCATCGATGAGCGTACCCTGCTGGTGTCCGTGATGATGGCCAACAACGAGGTGGGCACCATTCAGCCGGTCCGGGAACTCAGCGATATCGCGCACGCCCATGGCGCTCTCTTCCACACCGACGCCGTGCAGGCGGTGGGCAAGATCCCGGTGGGTGTGGAGGAGTTGGGGGCGGATCTCCTCAGCCTGTCCGGTCACAAGATCCACGGACCGAAGGGCGTGGGAGCGCTTTACGTCCGCAAGGGTGTGGGTCTGGAGCCCCTGATCCACGGTGGCAAGCAGGAGCAGGGACTTCGCGCCGGTACGGAGAACGTGGCCGGTATCGTGGGACTGGGGAGGGCGGCCGAGCTGGCCCTGCCGGGGCTGGAGCGATCAGGGGAGGTCCGGGAGCTCCGGGACCGGCTGGAAACGGGCATCCGTGAGCTCATTCCGGACGCTCGCCTGAACGGCCATCCGGAGCTGCGCCTGCCCAACACGCTCAACCTGACCTTGCCGGGTCTGAGGGGTGAGAGCCTGGTGGTGGCTCTGGATCACCACGGGATCGCCCTATCTTCGGGCTCCGCCTGCAAGTCTGGCTCGCCGGCCCCCACCCATGTGCTCATGGCTATGGGACGAAGCGAGGAGGAGGCTCACTGCGCCGTGCGTCTCTCCCTGAGCCGCGACACGTCGACCGAGGACATCGATCAGGTTCTCGACGCCCTCGGTCAGGTTCTCGAGGAGATGGAGACCACCGTGCGGTTCCTGCCATGCAAATAGGAACAGCGGGCGGTGTCTCCGGGCTATCTCCCCCGGCCGCTCACCATCCGAGGGGGGTCACCCCCGTGCTGCTCGAACCATTTCATCAGGTAGAGCTGGGTACGCATGAAGTTGGAGGGCTTGCTGCCCGTCCCGTGATACTCCTCGTTGAAGCGCACCATCATCGTAGAGACCGCCTGCTGCTTGAGGGCCTGGTAGAACTCCTCGGTCTGGGACATGGGAGTGCGTAGGTCCAGCTCACCCGTCATGAGGATCGTGGGAGTGGTGACGTTGCCGGCGTACATGAGGGGAGAGTGCTCCAGGAACTTGTCCGGGTTCGTCCAGGGGTATCCCTCGTAGCGGTAGTAGCCCCAGGCCGTGATGTCCGTGGTCCCCGCGAAGCTCATCCAGTTGATGACCGGCGCGCGCACCGCCGCCGCGGCGAAACGGTCGGTGTGACCGATGATCCACGCTGACAGTACGCCGCCGCCACTCACTCCCGTCGGGTACATCTGGTCGGGATTGACATACCCCCTGGCGATCAAGGTGTCCACGCCGGCCATGAGGTCGTCGTAGTCCACGCTGGGGTAGCCGTTGTCGATGGCGTTCGCGAACTCCGTTCCGTACCCGGTGCTCCCACGGGGATTCGTGTACAGGACGACGTAGCCGTTGGCGGCGAAGTTCTGGAAGGAGTAGTTGAACCCCGCCGTGTACATGCTGTGGGGACCTCCGTGGATGTGGAGAATCAGCGGGTAGCGCTGGCTGGGATCGAAGTCCGGAGGCTTCACGATCCAGCCCTGCACCCGGGCTCCGCCGCTGGACTCGTACCAGATCTCCTCGACCTCCCCCAAACGGATCGCCTCCAGAACATCAAGGTTGACGTGCGTGAGCCGGGTGATGCGGTCCGGGCGTCGCACATTGAAGACCACCACGTCACCGGGCTCGTGGTAGGACGTGACGGTCGCTGCCACCAGTCCACCCCGGGTCATGGAGCCGGGGGAGAGCACGTGGTTGCCCTCGGTGATCTGGCGGACGCCGCCCTCCAGCTCGGCGAAGTGCAGGTTCTGGGTTCCGCGGTCCTGGGCGACGAAATAGACCCCGTTGCCGTTCGCGGCCCAGCGGAGACCTCGGGGATCCCGGTCCAGATCTCCCGAGATCTGGCGCATCCCCTCCCCGTCGATTCCTATCAAGTAGAGCTCGTTGGTCTTGTAGCTCTGCGGCGTCCATTCGAACCCCACGAAGGCCACATGCCGCCCGTCGGGCGAAACCACGGGGCTGGACCAGGGCCCCTTGGTAGACGTGAGTTGCCGGATGTTCCCCGAGGCGACGTCCAGAGCGTAGATGTGAGACTCCCGGTAGCGACCGTCGGCGTCCTCCTCCATGAGGCCGTCGAAGACGGCGACGGCACCGTTGGGGGCGACGTCGAAGCCGCCTACGCTCCACTTACCGAAGGTGAGTTGACGGCCGGTGCCACCCTCGGCGGGGACCGTGAAGATGTGGGTGAACCCCTCTTCCAGGAAGCCCGCCCGGTCCCGACGGTAGTGGATGCGGTCAATGAACCGAGGGGCCTCCGTCCACCGGGCCCCCTCGGGGGCCTCGGGCAGGTCGATGGAAAACTCCATCGAGTCGGGAACCAAGCGGAGGAACAGGATCGACTCCCCGTCCGGCGACCACTCGTGGCTCCGAGGAGTCTCCGTCTCGCGGGTGACCTGGGTGACCGCTCCCTCGGCGTCCATCCAGCGAACGTGGACCTGGGATCCCCGCGGCTCGCCCGGAGCTAGAAAGGCGATGCGGGTGCCGTCCGGGGACCAGCGGGGCCGTGAGCCGTCCACCAGGAATCGAGCACGGGAGCCATCCGCGTTCATGATCCAGATGGCCGACTCCCACTGGTCGTTCATCTTGTCGATCCAGCTTCGCGCGAAGACGAGTTGACGCCCATCCGGCGAGAGCTGGGGATCGCCCACCCGCTCCATGTCCAGATAGTGCTCCACCGTGAGGAGTTCGTTTGAGGGGGTCTCCTGGGCTGCCGATGACGATGCGGCGAACGGGAGCAACAACGGCGAGACTAGGAGGGCGCTGAGAGACGTCGTGAACCGCATGGAGGTCTCCTTCGGATCGGGTGTGGTGTTCCTACGACTACATCTCCTGAAGCGGCAGTTCACTGCTCCAGGCATTGCGCAAGGTCCGCCAGGACCCATCTGCCTGGCGCTGGGAGGCGGCTACCCACTTTCCCGAGTCCGACATCGCCTCGCCGCCCTCCGGAGTTACCGTCAGGGTGTAGGTGCCGAAGCTGACCGCCAGGTCCCCATCCACGAAGATCTCCTCGACCTGATTGTCCACCGCCACCGCTCCCTGGGCGAAGAACTCCTCGTAGAAGGCACGGAGGTTCTCCCTCCCATAGACGTTGGGGGCGTTGGGGGGCATGGAAGCGGCGCCGTCGTCCACGAAGAGGGCGACGATCGCATCGGCGTCACCGGCGTTCATCCCGGCGTCAAACACCTCCACCAACTCCGTGAGCGTGGCCTTGTCCGCCTCGTAGGAAGGAGACTCCTGGCCTATGGACTCCGCCTGTTGTGGGGGCGGACCACAGGCGAACGCGCCGACAGCGAAGCCGGCTCCGAGCAAGGTGAGAATAGAGCGGCGCATCATTGTACGGCCTCCAGAAGAGATTTGAATGAGTGTTCCAGGATGTGGATGCCCGCCGGGTGTTCCGGTCGCCGGGTGGACGGCTCCTCAGTCTTCCGTGATCAGGAACACCTGATCGTGCTCGCGCACCTGATGGTCCACCTTGATGGCGATCTCGTCTCCGGCGACGGCCGACTCGATCTTGCCGTGCTCCACTTCCATCGAGGTCACAACCTGCTCGAAGTGCGTCGTGTGACCCGTGATGCGGATGTGGTCGCCTGCTTTGATGCTCCCCGTCAGCTGCACGACGCCCACACCGGGTCGGCCGAAGTAGTGAGTGACTGTGCCTATGAGCTCTTCTGCCATGATGCCCTCCCGTGGCTGGGTCCACGCTGTGCGGTCGTTCTTGAAACTGACGGCAGGAGGACTACGAAGGGAAGGGTGGAGGACGTGAAAGACCTCACTGGTGAATGTGGGTGAGTCAGCGCCAGGAGCATCCTGTGGCGGACCCTTCCCTGCGAGTCGACTACGAGCCGCTCTTCGCTCCCAAAAATAATGCGGAGAAGGAGATCCACGGTCCTCGCAAACGACGAGCGCTCAAATGGGGGGTGGCCAGGCTTGCTTCGTATCTGGTTCTGACCGTTGTCCTCCTGGCACTGCCCCTGGTCGTGCTCGTTCGCCTTTCGGTATTCCTCTACGAGGGCTTTCCGCTGGGCGCGTGGCCATCCCTGGCGATCGGCGCCTTCGGTACCTTTGTCCTCCTCACCCTGTACGCGATCCTGGTTCGGCTGAGGATCCAACGGAGGCTCGGGATTCCGAAGCCCATCCGGAGGTTCCTTCTGGCTGTCGTCGGCGCGTACTGCGCCTATGCGCTCCTCTTTCTCTCCAGCGCCAACGCGAAGACCGAGGAGGTGCGAAGCCTCTACGTATCCCTGAACCCTCTCATCCGGGTGGCCACCAGCTCCCTGCTCCTGATGGACCGGGAGGCGGTCATCACCGACGTGAGGCGCACCAGGGAGGATTACATCCGCTGGGGACTTCCTCCGAACGAGGCGTCGCTCCACTTCGAACAGCCCAACGGATTCGTGCATGCGGTGGACCTTCGAACCCTGGGTCGCCCGGAATGGAGGAACCGGGCGGTTCGCCTGTACTTCCAGGCCATGGGGTTCTACACGCTGCGCCACGTGGGCACGGCAGATCACCTCCATGTGTCGCTGGCGCTATCGGAGGCAGGGGAGCCGTCGAGTCCTGGCACGGCCGCTCTACCTTCCCTGGTTGATGATCGCCTCCCCCCGCACCAGCGTTCGCTGGAAGAAATCGTCCGTGGCGCTGAACGTAATCAACCAGCGCTCGTGGATGAGGAAGTCGTGCACGTCGTCGGGGAAGACGATGAGCTCGAAGGGCACCTGGTTGGCCCGGAGCGCCTGCACGAGGCCCACGGTCTGGCTGAAGGCCACGTTCCGGTCATCATCGCCGTGAATGAGGAGCACGGGTGACATCCAGTTGGCCACCTGCGACACGGAGCTGGATCGGTACATGACGTTCTCGGGATCGAACGTGTCGCCCCAGTAGTGCACGCCCGCGATGTCCACTCCCGCTGCGAACACGTCGGAGTTCCGCGCGAGCCCCTGGGCGGTGAGAATACCTCCGTAGGAGAGCCCCCAGAGCCCCACCCGGTCAGGGTCGACGTCCGTCCGGCTCTGCAGATACCTCCCCGCGGCCAGAATGTCCTGGTACTCGGTGTTTCCGCGGCGGCCGATGCCGGGGGCATTGCGGAACTCCCGCCCGTATCCGATCCCGCTCCTGTAGTTCACCGAGAGGACCACGTAGCCCTGGCTGGCGAAGTACTGGTTCATGGCGTAAGCCATGTGATAGAAGTGCATGTAGTGGTAGCCCAGGAGCATCTGCCGGCGGGAACCACCGTGAATGAAGATGAGGGCCGGCCGCCGCTCGCCCGGCCTCAAATCGGGAGGCAGGAAGAGCTGGTTGTAGAATTCGAAGCCGTCCTCCGCCGTGAGGGTCACGGCCTCGGGCACCACCTGACGCTCCAGGGGGAACCCGTCGGGGAGAGAAGTGATGATCCGGGGCTCCCCGCCGCCTGCCGCCACCGTGGCCACCGACTGGGGCTGCTTCCAGCTTGCGTGGAGTACCGCCACCTGATCTCCAGAGGCGAGGGCGGCCGGGTAGGTCTCGATGCCGTCCCCTCCGGTGAGCTGGACGGCCTCACCCCCGCCTGTGGGCACCCGCCACAGGTGGCGCCGATCGATGTCACCGGCGTTGGTCGCGTAGAAGAGGGTCTGCCCGTCGGGTGAGATGGAGACATGCTCGGCGATCCCCTCGCCGGGGGTGAGGAGGAGCGGCTCCGGCTGAGGGTCGGAGACGGAGATGGAGTGGTAGTGCCGCCATCCGTCGGGCTCGGCCTGGAAGAGGATGTGATCACCGGCCCAGTGAATCTGGCGCACCTCGCCGAAGAGAGTGTCACCCGGTGGGTTGTGCCAGAGCTCGTAGCCCTCGCCGGTCTCCACGTCAGCCACCCAGATGGAGAAGTCGTAACCTCCTGAGAATCGGGCTTCCTCCAGGCCCCGGGGAATCTCCTCTTCCTCGATTCCCTCGCCACGCGATGCGCGGCTGCCGAAGGGAAGGCCCGGTCTGCGGATGAAGGCGACGCGCCTCCCGTCGGGAGACCACGCCGGAGCCATGTCCCGATCGACACCCGGCGCCAGGTAGGTGACCCGGGGGCTCTCGGTGTCGTAGACGCCGATGAAGCCGTGATCCTCCCGATCGCTTTCGAACGCGAGCCTTCTCGAGTCAGGTGACCAGACAGGATAGGAGTTGTCCCCGAATGTCGAGAACAGGGGGATGGCCTGGTCCAGATCCGGTCCCCGAGAGCCGCGGCTCACCCGGGCGCGGAAGATCTTCCCCTCGTGATCATACGCTGCCCACTGTCCGTCGGGGGAAAGGGCCAGGTTCCAGGCTTCGGCCACCTTCCAGGCTTGCCCACCTCGGGTGCTCACGGCCCAGATGGAGCGCTCCGCCCCCTCGGGGTCGCTGGCGGGGTTCGCGATCCAGCCCTCCCGGTTGGGAGTGTGGCCGCGGATGAAGGCGACGACCGACCCGTCGTCGGAGATCTGCAGTGTCGAAAGATCGTGGCCGTCGTCCGCCGCGTAGTCGGTGAGTCGGGTGGGGGCGAAATCCGGTGTCACGGCCGTGTAGACGTTTCGCATCCCGCGCTCGTACTCGATCCAGGCGATCCGGTCCGTCACCTTCGCCGCCGCCAGGCTGGACGGATACCCGGGGCTGAGGATCTGCTGGATGGTGAATCCGTTCTGGGCCTGCAGGGCGGTGGTCGACCCGAGAACCAGAAGGGACAGGAACAGGGACAGTCGGTTCGAGTGCGTGCGCAGCATCGTTTCCTCGTAGCGTGAAAGGTCCTTCCAGCCCCCGTAGAGACCGAGGTCGACAGTCCCACGGTGGGTGCCGGTCACGCGACTGCGTTACCCCGGGGCACACGGTGGCTACCCCAAGCGGCACATTGGGACGAGAGAGGGCTCGGTGCAATCTCGCAGTCGATGAAACTGTTTCGTCGTGTTTCGTGAAACGGTTCTCGCCGCCGTCCCGCTCCATGCCCCGGGCGTCGATTCCCTAGATCACAACTGCCTTTTCCGCCCGATCTGGCGACCCTGCCGTTCGTGCCAGCCGCCGGGCGTCCCCCTTGCAACCGACGCTGGCGACAGTCGACTCGGTTCGGGGCATGGGGTCCACCCGCAGCCCCGAGGGTTCCTCGACCAACAGAAGAAGGAGGCAAATGATGAGAACCCTCTCGACGATCGCTGCAGGCGTGGTGCTGGTTCTGGCCGCGTGCTCGGACGCCAGCGAGATCACCTCTACGGCGGAGACGGACGGACTTGACGGCGAGCTCGTAGCCGCCGGTGACGCCACGGGGCCTGCGGGCTCGGCGGCGTACGAAATCACAATCACGAACCTCACGGGGGGCCAGCCGTTCACCCCTCCGTTGGCGGTGGCTCACCGGGCGCCCGTGGCGCTCTACAAGTCCGGCGAGGCGGCGTCGTTCGGACTCAAGGAAATCGCGGAGAACGGAAACCTCGGGCCAATGCTGACCCGGCTGGAGGGCGAGAAGCACGTGAGTGACCTGGTGGTGGCGGTGGCCGGCGACCCCCCGCCTCTCCTGCCGGGGGATGACGTTACCTTCCAGCTCCACTCCGAGAAAGGTGCGAAGTACTTCTCGTTCGTCTCGATGCTGGTGTGCACCAACGACGGTTTCACGGGAGCGAGCAGCATTCGCTTGCCCGGCGAGATCGGCGAGTCGCGCACCGTGTACAAGGGCGCCTACGACGCCGGCACGGAGATCAACACCGAGGACTTCGCCGACCTCGTTCCTCCCTGTCCAGCCCTCACCGGGGTCCCTTCCAGTGATCCCGGCAGCGGCTCGAGCGATCCCGCTCTGGCAGAGGGTGGGGTCGTGCGACGCCACGCCGGCGTTCAGGGTGGTGAGGACCTGGATGCTGCCGTCCACGGCTGGAGTGGGCCTGTGGCGCGCATCGTGATCGAGCGGGTGTACTGACCCTTGAGCGTGCGCTGACAACACGGTCCTGGAACCCCGGGCCCCCGCTGCGGGCCCGGCGGATCCAGGCGCCGGCAGCCGCGAGCCAGCCGAGCTCGGCAGGTGGCCCGTGGCTGTCAGTTGGTGGTGGCCAGGCATCGACCCTGGGTCGCCAACGAAGAAACACCCCGTCGCCGAGTGCACCGTCTGCCGTCGGACGTTACGCGTATCCGCCGGTCGGCGTAGATTCGATAGACTGTGAAACGATCACTCCGCTGGTCCATCCTGGTATCCCTGGGGGCCGCACTACTGGTTTCCCTCGTTCCCGCCGCGATCATCCTGGATCGCCGGCTGGCTCGGGAGCTGGAGGAGAAGGCCCGGAGGGACCTCGCCCTGGCTCCTCGTCTCCTGGAGGACCGGAACGTGGCGCAAGGCGACGTGCTCATGATGCACGCTCGGGAGTTGGCAAGCACCGATGGACTGGGTGTGGCCCTGAATGATCCGGACGAGGAGACGGCGCAACGACTGCTGGCCATGGCGCCCACTCACTCTGGAGAGACCCCTGTTCTGGTGGATGGGCAGGGTGTGATACGGGACGGAGTTCCACCCGGCGTGGAACTGATCGAACGTACGAAGGCCGACGAGTCTCCGGCGGGGTTCGTGGCGCACGAAGGCGAGATCCACCTGGTCTCGGTGGCGCCGGTGATGGCGGGTGACGACTGGGTTGGCGCTGTGGGTGTCTCGGTGCCCATCGACGATGCCGCAGCCGGCACACTCTCGGGGTTGACGGGGTCGGATGTGGTCATCGTTCGAAGCGACGGAAGCGTCGTCGTTGCCACGTTGGAGACAGGGAGCGCGGAAGCGCTTGCCCGTCTCGCTCTCGGGGCCGAGGAGACCGCGCGCGCCGCAGCGGGTCCGCCGGTGCTCGAAGTCAACGCAGCAGGAATCGGGCGCCACTGGGTGATCGTAGCCCCCCTCGGCACCGCCGCCCGAATCGTTTTCGCCAGGAGCGCCGAGCGGGAGCTGGCTATCCTGCCCCGGCTACGGCGTGGGGGATTGGCTGCCGGCGGCCTGGCACTGGGGCTGGCACTCCTGGTGGGTGGCCTTCTGGCGGCCGCGGTGGCCCGACCGGTGCGAAGTCTCGCCCACGCAGCGGACCGGCTGGCGAAGGGTGACTTCGAGACACCCCTGCCCAGCTCGTCGGTGGTAGAAGTGGACCGCATGGCCACCGCCTTCGACGACATGCGCCACGCTCTGGCCTCGCGCTTGGAGGAGCTCCAGGCGGCGAACCTGGAGCTGGCGGATCGGCAGGAGCGCCTGCGGGTGCTTCAGGGCGAGATCGTCCAGAGGGACCGCATGGTGGCCAGTGGACGCCTGCTGGCAGAGCTCGCTCACGAGATTCGAAATCCGGTGGCGAACGTGCGGAACTGCCTTGAGGTCCTGCGCCGGGGAACGGAGGACCGCCCGGACCTGCAGGAGTTTTCGGATCTGGCCATCGACGAGCTTCTTCGCATGCACGAGCTCGCCGAGCAGATGTTGGAGCTGAATCGGCCACTGGACCCGGAAGCCACGGCCTGCGACGCTCGCCAGGTGGCGGAGACCGTCGCCTCCCTCTTCGGCGCTCGGCTGCCGGGCGAGGGTGGTGAGGTGCGTGTGGCCGGAGCGGCGGCGGTCCCAGCGTCCATCGCGCCGGACGCGCTCAAACAGGTGCTGATGAACCTGGTCCAGAACGCTGGTCCAGAACGCGCGGGAGGCGATGGGCTCCGGAGGGACCACCGAGATCCGCGTCGGATCGGGGGAGGAAGGGGTGACGGTGGAGGTTCGCGATCGGGGCGGTGGGATCGCGGAGGAGGTCCTCGGCAGAATCTTCGATCCCTTCTTCACCACGAAGGAGGCGGCGCGGGGAACAGGCCTGGGCCTCTACCTGGCGGAGGGGATGGTGCGACGATTCGGGGGACGACTGAGCGCTCGCAATCGTGATGAAGCCCCCGGCGCCGTCTTTCGCATCGAGCTCGACGCGGCGAAGGAGTTCAAGACTGCCCCTGACGTTGCCTCGAATGGGGCGCTGGAAGGAGGTGAGGTGGACGAGGAAGCTTCACGGGAGGCGGACGGATGAGCGAGGGGCCTCCGCCGAGGATCCTGGTCGTCGACGATGACCGAGCGTTTCGCTTGTCTACGGCCGAGCTTCTGCGGCAGGACGGATATACCGTCACCACCGCCGCCGACGCGTCCGAAGCCGGCCGGGCCCTCCAGGAGAGGCGGTTCGACCTGATGCTCCTGGACCTGCGCATGCCCGGCGTGGATGGCATCACTACGGTGGAGGTGCTCCGCGGGCGAGGCGAGCGGGTGCCCATCCTGATGATCTCCGGATTCGGGACCATCGACCGAGCGGTGGAGGCCCTTCACCTGGGGGCGGACGACTTCCTGACCAAGCCGGTGGATCCGGACGTCCTCAGCGCGAAGGTGGCTGACCTGCTGGAGCGAAGGCCCGCGGCCTTCCGCGTGATGGGCTCGCCCGTGGCGGGAATGATCGGGCGCTCCGCGCCCATGAGGGAGGTCTACGAAGCCATCCGGCGCGTGGCTCCTACCGAGACGACGGTGCTCATCGAAGGAGAGACGGGCACCGGCAAGGAGCTCGTGGCTCGGGCGATCCACGAAGGATCGCCCCGTGTTTCCGGGCCCTTCCTTCCGGTCAACTGCGCATCCCTGGCGGAGGGCATCCTGGAATCGGAGCTCTTCGGCCACGTGCGGGGGGCCTTCACCAACGCCGTGCGGGACCGGCCGGGCCTGTTCGAGGCCGCCGGGGGCGGCACCCTCTTCCTGGACGAAGTGGGGGACATGAGCCTCCGGCTGCAACAGCGACTGCTCCGGGTCCTGCAGGAGCGAGAGGTCACCCCCGTGGGCGCGGCGAACCCGGTCCGGGTGGATGTTCGCGTGATCGCGGCCACGAACCGAAACCTCCGGCAGGAGACAGAGGCCGGTCGCTTCCGGGAAGACCTCTTCTACCGTCTGAACGTCTTCGCCATCCGCCTACCCCCGCTCCGGGCGCGTCCCGGGGACATCCCGCTTCTGGTGGAAGCGGCCCTCAGCCGCCTGGCCAAGCGCTCACCGCGACCTACTCCCCGGGCATGCTCTCCCTTCGCGCTCCGGATCCTTCGCTCCTACGGCTGGCCCGGGAACGTGAGGGAGCTCTTCGCGGTCATCGAAAGCGCCGCGATCCACGCCAGCGGCGAGCGCATCGAGGCCCAGCACCTTCCCGGCCCCGTGAGGGAAGCGGCCCGCTCCTGGGCGGGAGCCAGTGCGGAGCAGGGCCGGTATCGAAAAGAAAGGGCCGGCGATGCCGAGCGAGCCTCCATCGTCGCGGCGCTGGAAGAGGCTGGCGGCGTGAGAATCCGAGCGGCGGAGATCCTGGGCATGAGCCGCACAACCCTGTGGCGGAAGATGCGGGAATACGGGCTGGACCGGTCGGAGGAATGATCTGCGGGATCCCGAGCCATGGGACAGACGAGATGAGTGCGAGGCCCGGGAGGGGCTACACGGCCCCACGACGGGCACGCTCGTCGTCACGTCGAGCCCCACCGGTCGGCTGAGGCTACGACAGCGAGTCAGCCGCCCAGCTCCAGTAGGATTCTGCGGACGGAGTCCGCTAGCAAGTTGTGAGACTGGGTCAGTGTGCGGCACGCCCCCCACCGGGCCCTGAGCGAGTCCGCCCGCCCGCTCCATCCGGGAACGGACTCGTTGTACTGGTCGAAGGTCTCCAGGTACAGGGCGTAGCTGTCCGCGGGGACGCCCTCCGGATCCAGCGATTCGTATGCTTCGATCCGCTCGAAGAGCGAGTCGAGGCGCGTGTCGTACGTGCGGAATCGCTCATCCTGCGCGGCCACCGAAGCCTGGCAGGAATCCACGGACAGCCTCAGGACTTGAAGCTCCGCACGAAGCGTCTCCAGCCGCTCCCGGGGCCCCGGTGGACGGCTCCTGAGGTAGGCGTGCCCGGCGATCACCAGGGCGATGAGCGCCAGGATAAGAACGCCTCTTCGGAGCATGACTTCGCCTCGCCTCCTTTGCCGACGGAGCCCGCTGAGGGACCCGAAACGACGGAAACCGCCATCCCGACATCCGCTCGACAGGGCTCAAGAGTGGGCCGGGCCCACGCCCCCGGCAAGCGCGGCGTGTGGCATCGGAGCCCCGAAGGGACCCTCGTGACGCTGGATGAGGCGGCTTTCCCTGGGTGCAGAGCGAGGGAGGACCGTACCCGGAGGGCCGGACGGGACATTGCTGTCACGGTTCTTGCAAACCTGGAAGTCGGCACGTCGAAGCGACGGCAAAGTCGCTCCTCCTCGGGTCCCGAGTCACTCCACAGGTGAGAATGAAAGAAGCGGTCGCCAAGGCGTTGGAAAGATCTCCCGGATCCCTGCGCGCGCTTGCTCAGGAAGCTGGATTGTCCCGGTCCACCCTGAGCCGGATCCAATCAGGAGAGCGGGTCCCGAATCTCGCCGAGGTGCGGGCCCTTGCCGAGGCGCTGGCCCGCTGGGAGGCGCGGTGCTGGGAAGCCGAACGCCTGCTGCGCAAGGCGCTCCAGGAACAGGAGAAGGAGCAGGAGAAGGAGAAGATGCGCTCCGCCATGCGAGAGCTGGGGAGGCTGGCGGATCTGCAGTCGGTCTAGCGACCACCCCTGTTGTCGGCACGTGACAGGTGCGGCGGAAACGCGACAGTCGGTCGGCGCGTTCTCGTCTCGAAGGAACCGTCCGAAACTCGAACCACTCCGTGCGCCGGGGGCTCCTGGGGCGTAAGATGCTCCGACTCCGCGTGAGACTCGTCTCTCCAACGGGCTCGGCGGGGCACTCGCTTCCGCGGCCAACGCGGCAAAGGGTCGCGTCTGGAGGCTGGCGAGCTGGTCAGGCCGCGCGCGTGCAGAACCCGTAATCGGAGGCCGCACCCCATGAGGCGGAAACCCGAGGACCTCGACCAGGCCCACCGAGACACCCTCTGGACGCCCTTCATTCAGATGCAAACGGTTCGGGAGAACGGACCCATCATCTTCGAACGGGCGGAGGGAGTGTACCTGTGGGATCTGGACGGGAAGAAGTACCTCGATGCTCACGGAAGTCTATGGCTCATGAACGTGGGCTTCGGGAGGCGGGAACTCATCGACGCCGCCACGGATCAGCTGGAGAAACTGGCCTATTTCAGCATGTTCCAGGGATACTCCAACCCTCCCGCCATCGAGTTGGCCGAGCGACTCGTGCGGCTGACCCGCCCCGAGGGTATGGGCAAGGTCTTCTACTCCAACAGCGGCTCCGAGGCGGTAGAGACCGCGCTCAAAATGGCGCGAGGCTACTGGAGGAGCCGCGGCAAGGGCGGGAAGTACAAGGTCATTTCCCGCCGCAACGCCTATCACGGGGTGACGTTCGGAGCGTTGTCCGCAATGGGCATTCCCCTCAACCGCCGTTCGTTCGAGCCCCTGGTGCCGGGCTTCTGTCACATACCCGAGCCCAACTGCTACCGGAATGAATTCGGCGACGGGCTCTCCGAGGAAGAGGTCTCGGAGGCGGGGGCCGAAGCGCTCCGGCGAGCCATCGAGTTCGAGGGTCCGGATACGGTGGCGGCGTTCATCGCCGAGCCCGTCCAGGGAGCCGCGGGCGTCATCGTCCCACCGGAGAGCTACCTGAGCCGCTGCCGGGACATCTGCACCGAACACGATGTCCTCCTCATCTGCGACGAGGTCATCACGGGGTTCGGCCGCACCGGGACGTGGTTCGGGTGCCGAACGTACGGGGTTCGCCCGGACATCATGTGCTTCGCCAAGGGGCTCACCAGCGGCTACATCCCCATGGGGGCGACCGTGTGCCGGGACGAGATCTACGAGGCCTACCTGGGGAGGCCGTCGGACCAGAAGGAGTTTCGCCACGGGAACAGCTACGCCGGTCACGCCACGGCGGCGGCCACGGCCCTGGCGAACCTGGGGGTCATCGAACGGGAGAACCTGCCCGAGAACGCACGGCGGGTGGGAGCCTACCTGCTGGAGCGGCTTCGGGAGCTGGACAAGTACCCCATCGTGGGTGACGTGCGGGGCATCGGCCTCCTGGCACGGGTGGAGCTCGTTCGAGACCGGGAGACCCGCGCTCCCTTCGAGTCCCCGGGCACGGTGGGTTGGGCCGTGCAGAAGAGGGTGGAGGAGCTGGGTGTGATCCTTCGGCCGGTGAACGATGTGCTGACCTTCTCGCCAGCCCTGATCATCACCCAGAAGCAGGTGGACGTCATCGTGAACACCGTGGACCGGGCCATCGCCGAGACGATCGAGTCGCAGGGGCTGTGAAGGGGATCGCCGCCTGCGGCTTCGCTTCATGTCGCCGAGGTGGAGAGCGGGTCCGCTCGCCGGGGTGATGGCCGCGGTGACCTGCCCGGTTGGCCATGATGCCGTCCGCATCTCGTAGGGCGGGAGAGGGCATGGAGCACGATCCTGTCCAGCTCCGTAAGATCCTGGGCCGCCGCGATGTCCTCGCGGTGGCCTTCGGCGCCATGATCGGGTGGGGTTGGGTGGTGCTGGCCGGCGAGATGATCGACCGCGCCGGGACCGTGGGCTCGGCTCTGGCCTTCGTCGTGGGCGCCCTGATGGTGCTGTTCGTCGGTCTCACGTACGCCGAGCTCACCTCGGCCCTGTCGCGAGCCGGCGGGGAGCTCTCCTTCACCTACGTGGGGATTGGCCCCGAGGCCTCCTTCGTCTGCGGCTGGACCCTGGTTCTCGCGTACCTCTCCGTCTGCTCGTTCGAGTCCGTGGCTCTGCCCACAGTGGTGGACTACCTCGTGGAGGACTTCGGCTCCGGGTACCTGTGGACCCTCGCCGGGTGGGATGTCCACCTCTCCTGGGCGGCGGTGGGAGTGGGGGGCGCACTGGCCATCGGCGCCATCAACTACCTGGGTATCCGGTTCGCCGCCTTTGTCCAGTGGACCGCGGTGAGTGTCCTCTTCCTGGTGGGGCTCTCCTTCTTCATCCCCGGGAACGCACGGGGAGACCTCTCGAATCTCGTGCCCCACTTCACGACGTGGGGGGGGTTCTTCGGAGTGGTGATTCTCACCCCCTTCCTCTACCTGGGCTTCGACGTGATTCCTCAGATCGCCGAAGAGATCGAGATTCCCTTCCGGGCCGTGGGACGGCTCATCGTCCTCTCGATTCTTATCGCCCTGGGGTGGTACGCCCTGGTGCAGTGGACGGTGGGGCTGACGATGGATGCGGAAGCCCTGGCGGGACGAGAGCTGGCCACGGCCGACGCCATGACCGTCGTGTACCGGAGCCCGTGGGGCGGGCGGGTCCTTGTGTTCGGGGGCATGATGGGGATCCTGACCAGCTGGAACGCCTTCTTCCTGGGGGCCTCCCGGCTCGTGTTCGCCATGGCCCGGGGAGGGATGCTCCCCGGGATCTTTGCCCGACTGCACCCTCGACACGGGTCGCCGGTGGCGGCGGTGGCGCTCATCACGGCACTGTCGATGCTGGCTCCCTTCTTCGGACGGCCGGCGCTGGTCTGGCTTGCCGATGCAGGGAGCCTGGCGGCGGTGGTGGGCTACCTGCTCGTGGTGGTTTCGTTCGTCAGAATGCGTCGCCGGCACCCGGATCTTCCTCGACCGTACCGTGCCCCGGCTCCCCGGGCGGTGGGCATCGCGGCACTCCTGACCACGATCTTCTTCGTGCTCCTCTACCTTCCTGGCAGTCCGTCCGCTCTGGTCTGGCCCTTCGAGTGGGGCATCATCCTTGTTTGGGTCGTCCTGGGAGGGCTCTTCGGCCTGGGAAGCCGGAGAAGGGTAGCGGTCATGGGCCGCGCTCGGCAGTCCAGGCTTATCCTGGGTGACTGCGCCGACCTGCTGGAGGGGGGGGCATCCTCCTGATCGAGGCGCGAGCCGACTCCCTCTCGCACGTCCTCATTCGGTTCGGAACAGCGATCCCCCCCGGAGAATCGGAACCCCAGCGCGAGCTCCTGTGGGCTCGCCATCCCGGATGGCGAAGGTGCCGTTCACCAGGACATGCACGGCTCCCTCCGAGTACTGGTGCGGGTCGGAATAGGTGGCTCGGTCCTGGATGCGCTCCCCGTCCAGGACGGTGATGTCGGCCCAGGTTCCTTCTCGCAGGTATCCGCGGTCCGTCACTTCGAGAAAATCGGCGGCGAGCCCGGTCATGGAACGGATGGCGAAGGGCATGGTGATGATGGCCTCATCCAACACGAACTGGCGCAGTTTCTTGGTGAACGCGCCGTACACCCGAGGGTGGACCACGTCCTGGCCAGGAGCCGGCGTGCGGCCGTCCGTGCAGGTCATCATCCACTCCAGCTTGGCCAGGAAGCGTGTGTTCTCGATGTCGTAGAGGTCCAGGTTCATGACCACGGCATTCCCGTCTTCCAGGATGCGCCGTACGGTTTGCGGCACGGGAAGTCTCCACTCCCCGGCGACTTCAGCCAGGGTCCGTCCGTTGAGTTCGGGGCGCGGATCGCCAAAGAGCAGCTTTTCGGCTCCTCCCCGGATCTCCAGCATGTCCATGGTCTGGATGTCGAGGAGCGCCGCGGTGTCCGGATCCTGAAATCGCCGCAGCATGGCCTCCTGGCCGCCCGCTGCAGCCCAGCTGGGGACGGTGTAGGCCCGCAGGTTCGACTGCGTGGCGGTGTACACGTGCTGGGCTGCGGCCACGTGTACTCCCCTTGCCCTCGCCTCCTCGATGACGGCCGCGCCCTCGGGTGCCCGTCCGTAGTTATGGGCACCCTGGGCGTTGAAATGGCTGAAGATGACCCGGGTGCCGGACTCCTCTCCTATGCGGATCGCCTCCCGGATGGAGTTCAGGTAGCCGATGCCCCTGTAGGTCGCTCCCAGGTCCCGGTCGTGGGTGTCGTAGATGACGCTGCCAAACTCGGCGGCCACCTTCGAGAGCTCGATGACCTCGTCGGTATCTGCGTAGTATCCCGGCAGGTAGAACAGCCCGGTGGAGAGGCCCAGGGCGCCCTCTTCCATGCCCTGACGCACGAGGGCCTTCATGGCGTCCATTTCTTCATTCGTAGGAGGCCGGTCTTCCACCCCGAAGACTTCCCGGCGGATGGCTCCGTGCCCCACATAGGCGAGGGCGTTCAGGCCGATCCCGTTCCGCACGAGCCGGTCGAAGAGCTCTCCCACCCGCGGCGTCCCGCCACCGTCGATGCCGATTGCCACGGTGGTGATGCCCTGGTGCAGGAAGGGCCGGCCGTCCCTTCCGTAGTCCTCGTCCAGCTCGGCGTGGCTGTGCATGTCGATGAAGCCAGGCGCCACGATGAGCCCGGTGACGTCCAACGTATCGGTAGCCTGAAGGCCGGCGGCCGCCGCGTCGCCGACGAAGGTGATCCGCTCGCCCGCGACGGCCAGGTCCAGCTGGGCCGCATCGGCGCCGCTCCCATCGTAGACGGATCCGCCCAGGAACAGTAGATCGGCCACCTCGGGCGCCTGCCCGCCGCCGCAGGAGGGAGCGAGAAGGGCGGCCGCGAGAGCAGCGAAGAAGACGGGTGCAGGAACAATGCGGTCCTTCACGGGAGCCTCCAGTACGACGCGGACGAGATCATGGCAGTGATGTTCGCGATGGATGCACAAGCTGCGCTCCGCCGCGGGCGTCGTCCAGATCCTGCGGCGTCCGTCAGTGCTCGGCGAGAAGGGGGCCGACCGCTAGAGCGCTAGCGGTAGCACCGAGCGATGGATGGCCCTCAGGCCAGTTCGAGGTCCGTCCTGTGGAAGTCCGAACTGGGCAGCACGATGGCTCGGTGTGTCGGAACGCGGGTACGGTTCGTGCGGCTGGTGCTCTGCGGCGGGGGCCATCCTCCGATCCGCGCCGCCCCGGGGGCGCTTGACCGCCAGGGCGCCAAGTCACTCGAACCGGCCCATGGGAATCACCCGTCGACAATTCCTAGGTGTGACTGCCTCCGCTCTGGCCTCCGGAGCGGGCATCGGGCTCTACACCTGGCGCATCGAACCGCACTGGGTGGAGGAGGTACGTCGCCCTCTGCCCATCTCGAACCTTCCCTCGACGCTGGAGGGCGGGACCCTCGTCCAGGTGAGTGATCTCCACGTCGGTCCCCGGGTGGATTCCGACTACCTGATTCGGGCTCTCCACCGTGTCGCGACCCTCGCCCCTGACATCGTGACGTACACGGGGGATTTCATCACCTATCATGACCGGAGTCAGCTGGAGGAGCTGGACAGGGTGCTGGGTCACGCTCCTCGGGGCTTCGTGGCGACGGTGGGAATCCTCGGGAATCACGACTACGGACGAGCCTGGCGCGACGAGCAGGTGGCAGCGGAAGTGGTGCGGCGAGCCACGAATGCCGGAATCACGGTCCTGCGCAACACCGCGCTGGACCTCCGGGGCCTTCAGATCGCAGGGCTGGACGACCTCTGGGGACCCCGCTTCGGCCCGCAGGAGACCCTGGGCAGCCTGTCCCCGTCCGCGGCCCACCTGATTCTCTGTCACAATCCAGACGCTCTGGACCAGCCGGTGTGGGGCGGGTACCAGGGGTGGGTCCTGGCGGGGCACACCCACGGAGGCCAGTGCAAGCCACCGTTCCTTCCGCCACCGGTCCTGCCGGTTCGCAACCCCCGTTACACCGCGGGCGAGATCCCTCTGGACGATGGTAGGCGGCTCTACATCAACAGGGGGCTGGGACACCTGCTGCGAGTGCGGTTCAACGTGCGCCCGGAGGTGACGATCTTCACGCTGACGAGGGAGGGTTGACCCGGCTGAGCCCGAGCGGGCGCGCCCTCCCCACAGGACTCCTGTGCCTGGCAGCCCCCACACCCGGGACAGGGGATCGGCCGCGGGCTAGACGCCGCCGTGTCGGAGCTCTTCGAGGTTGCGCCGTACGCGCTCCACCGAGTGATCCCACGTGAAGCGTCCGTGAGCGACGGCCGTTCCCGCCGACCCCTTGCCTTGTCGCTCGGAGGCTGACGCGTCGTAGGTCCGCCGCAGCCAGGTCGCGAGAGTGTCCACCGGGACCTCGCAGAAGTCCACCTCATCCACGTCTTCCTCGAAGCCGAGGGCTACCCTGAAGCGGTCGAAGACGGGCACGTGGATTCGTCGAACAGGCATGAGGTAAGACGTCTCCTCGCTGCAGAAATCCAGGCACGCGCCGAAGTTGGGCACGATGGGGGGTGTGCCGCAGGCCATGGCCTCGAGGATGGGGAGGCAGAAGCCCTCGGCCCGGTAGGGGAACACAGCCACGTCGCAGGCGCGGTAGAGAGCCGCGAGCTCCAGGTCCGACAGAAAGCGGTCGATGTGGAGAATCTCCGGCGCGTGCGGGTCGTCGATGAGCTCCACGATCCTCTTCCGGATCGTGTTCTCCCTGTAGAAGAGGTCCGCGGAGTGATCCTTGATGACCAGGACCACCTCGTCCTCGGGCGTGAAGGCCCTGGCGTAGGCCTCCAGGAGGATGTCCGTGCCCTTGCGTGGGCTCACTCCACCGACGAACAGGAAGGCGAAGCGCCCTCGCATCGGGAGCGGATAGGCGTCTCCCTCAGGCCTGAAGGCATTGGGGTCTGCGCCCAGGGGGACCACCCGGATCCGGTCGGGCCGCACCCCGCCCGCCTCGGCCTGGCGCGCAATCCAGTGGGTATAGGTCCACAGTTGGTGGAATCCCTCGTTGATCTTGCGGGCCCACGCACCCGGCAGGGGACCGAAGTCCCACGTCCGCACGGCGATGCAGAACACGCCTTCGGGGGGCACGAACTCCCCGAAATGGGATTCGAAATCATGATGGATGAGGAAGTCAGGAGTCTCGCTTGCGTCCTCCGGGTGGAGGTGCAGTGCCGTTCCGAAGGTGGTCTCGGGAGGGTAGCCCGTCACGTCGTACTCGCCGCTCCGGAGCAGTCCCTCGCTCCAGCGTGCGTTGACCAACGCGAAGGCGGAGCGGCCAGAGCGGCTTCCCCGGAAGGCCACCAGGGGCCGGGAGCGCGGAAGTTGGGCCTCGGGCGAGCGGGCGCTCACCGGGTCGGTTCTCCTGCCTGATCCTGGAGAAGCTCCACCAGCCGGTGGAGCTCTCCCAGATCATCACTGAGCTCCAGATCGAACGCCCTTATGGTCCGGACGAAGTCGGACAGGAGGTCGAGGAATCGGCTCCGATCCATGGGATCGACGAATCTCTGCAGTTTGCCCGTCGCCTGCATGAGCTTGAGAAGGGCCAGCTGGCGGGGCAGTTCCGTCACACGGAAGCTCTCGCCCACCCTACTGAAGAACAGTAGATCCGCCGGGTGGTCCGTGTAGGGTAGAGAATCGAACAGTGCTCCTGCGTGCATCTCCTTCTTCAGCGTCCCGGCAAAGTCCCGGACCTCGCCTTCGAGAGGCTCGTCGAAGAAGTGTCTCTCGGTCTTGCTCGTGAGCCGGGACCGTTCGTCGCAGCCACTCACCCGAAAGTGCGCCGCCGCCCGCGACCCGGGTAGGGACGAACGATCCAGGATCCGGGTCAGGATCAGATGGTCTTCTCCCAGGACCGTGCCGCCCTGCCGGGCGAGCTCAAGGCAGACCGTGCTCTTGCCGGCGCCCTTGTCACCCAGGAAGAGGACCACATTTCCCTGGAAGCGAACAGCCGCGGCGTGAAGGACCACCCGGCCCATGAGAAAGAGGAGCTTGTGGAACACCACCGCGAAATGGACACAGAGGTCGAAATGCGGCATGTCGGGCTCGAAGACGGCGACCTCGATCCGTGCAGGGGTCTGTCCCCGCTCCAGGCGCGCCGAGATGGCTTCCGTGTGAATTTCCGGGCACGCAGGCAGGTGGCGCAGGATCATCCCGTCTTCGGGAATGTCCGGCCTGTTGGGCCATTCGTCCCGCCCGGGCTCGGTGAAGTGGATCTCCAACTCCACCTTCGAGAGAAGCTCCGGACTCGGGGTCTTCAGGGAGGTGCCGAAGATGGTGGCGACATCTACTCCGTGCCTCTCCCGTGGGTAGTGGAGCCGGGCGGTCAGGCTCCCGAAGCGAATGATGCTTCTCCCGGGTGTGGGGTCAGGGCTCATCGTCCCGAGGCACCGCTACGTCGAAGGCCCACGAGTCGTGCCGCCCTCGCAACAGCTCGTCGCGCCAGGCCCACAACAAACGGCCACACCACTCTCCGCCGGTGGGAAGCGAGGGCCCCTCTCCGGGCCCTCTTCCACTCGGGGTCCCTGTGCGTGATCCACTCCCCGTCCCTCCGCCGGGCAACGGCGCGACCGAGGAGGTCCCGTCGGTGGGCATAGAACCGGCGGTTCGGCCAGTTCTCGCACCACAGATGGAGGCCTCGGCGGGTCTTCCACACCACGCGTCGGGTGGGGAACTTTTCCTGGAAGCGGTAGGTGACGATGTCACCGATCCGAATGTCCCTCCACTCCACAGGCTCCACGACCATCTCGTCCCCCTCGCCGAGAAAAGGGCGCATGCTCTCGCCGTGGAAGTAGAGTGTCCGCGATTTCGAGGACAGCTCGAGCTGCAGTTCCTGGGCGACTCGCTTCCTGGCTTCGCGCTTCATGACGGAACTTCGAGCGGGACCGCGGTATTCGGGCCTATTCTCCACTCAGAATGAGCTGCTCGAGCTCTCCGAAGGGGGAGATCTCCGGGGGTGTGTACGTGTCCGCTTGCACTGATTCGGCGCCAATGGAGACCTCCAGGGCGGGGGCGGGACCCTCGGCCTCCATCAGCAGCCCCTCAGCGCGGAGGCGGTCCAGGAAGGATTCGACATCGGTCCGGACATCGCTTTCGGGGAGGCCGTACCGGCCACTGACCAGGGCCGAGACCTCCTCCAGCGTCATGGGCGAGGCGGCGATGGACTCCCACACGTGGGTCCCGGTGGCATTCAGGCCGTAGTAGGCGGACGTGGTGGCATGGACGATGACGGCCTCTCCGTCCACGATACGCCAGGCGGCGTCTTCCGTGTTCGCCTGAAATCGCTTCATTGATTCCCTCGAGATCCTTCCGGAGACGGTGGTTCGATACCAAAGAGCTGCGTTGCGGGATCTCCTGGAAGCAGGAAGCATGCCCCTGCCAGCATGATCATAGCGGTCGCAACGTGGCATTGGCCACGGGTGCTTCCCGTCAGTTGCAATCCAGCCCTGGACCCTCGACGCAGAACCGCTCCAGCAACGGCATGCCACGCTGGAAGCCGTGGTAGGTGACCCGCCTGGACGGGCCGGAGTGAGACCAGAACGAAGGAAAGCCTCCGGGTTCCGACCCGCTTAACCCTACCGGCCGAAGTAACTCCTCAACTCCGCCGGATCCGCCGTTCTGGTCAGGGCCGCAATCAGCAACACCCGGGCCTTCTGGGCCGAGAGATTATCGGCGAACACGCATCCGATCTCGTGAAGGGTCGTCCCACCGCCACCGCCGGCGTAGAGGGGCAGGACGCGACCCGAGTGGGTCCGACTCGTGATGACCACCGCGATCCCCTGTTTTCGGGCTTCTCTCACCGCCTCGAACAATGCGGTAGCGATGTTGCCAGCGCCGGCAGCATCCACCACCAGGCCGTCCACCGAACCTTCCTTCAGGAGCCCCCGGATGAGGCGCCCGTCCGATCCCGCGTAGTTTGGGATGATGTCCACCGTGGGAAGAACCACGTTGGGGGCCATGGGAATGGACTGGCGCCGGAGAGGCGCCCGGTAGAACCGGACGCCGTCCGCATCCACAATCCCCAGCGCTCCGAACTCGGGAGTATGGAAGGTCTCCACGGCCAAGGAATGGCTCTTGGTGACCTCCCGGGCGGCGTGGATCTCCCCGTTCAGGACCACCAGTGTTCCCTTCCCTCTCGCCTCGTCGGATACCGCCACCTTAGCAGCGCTCAACAGGTTCCGGGGACCGTCGGCGTCCCACTCCGATGCCGCGCGCATGGCCCCCACCATGATGACCGGCTTGTCGCTGTTGACGGTGAGGTCCAGGAAGTAGGCCGTCTCCTCCATGGTGTCGGTTCCGTGGGTCACGAGAACACCGGCCACCTCGTCCCGCTCCAGAGCCGCGTTGGCTCGCCTGGATACCTCCAGCCATAGAGCGGGCGTCATGTTCGTGCTCCCGACGTTGACCACGTTCTGGACCTCGATGAGGGCCACCTGGTCCAGACCTGGAACGGCGGCCACGAGCTGCTCGCCCGTGAGGCTGGACCGGTACCCGCCCTCCTCTTCCGACCGGGTGCTGGCGATGGTGCCACCGGTCGAGAGGATCACCAGGGTGGGAAGGGAGTCCTGGCAGGGAAGTTCGACCTCGGCTCCTAGAGGCTCCGCACAGGAGGGGAAGGCCAGATAGAAGAGAAGAATGATGCCTGGGACGCGCCTCATAGGTACTCCCCTGTTGTCTGTCTCAGCCTGAGACCTTCAGGTGCTGCTCGATCCACTCGATCCAGCGCCGGCGCACGTCCCGTTGGTGCACCGGATCGCCCGGGAAGTGGCCCGGGATCGGGTAGGCGATGAACTTCACCTCCACCCCGTTGTCCTCGAGCGCATGATAGAGCTTGTAGGATTGGCTCACCGTGACCCGCTCGTCCCCCGTGTTGGACAGGATGAGCGTGGGCGTGCGGATGCGGTGAGCGTATGCCATGGGTGACTGCCGCCAGTAGTTCTCCGCGTTGTCGTTGAGCCACGGCGATCCCCCCAGGCCGAATCCGGCCCACGTGTTCATGTCCGCCATGTTGTACCAGTCGAACCAGTCGGTGACCGCGGCTCCCGCCACCGCCGCCGCCCAGCCGTCGTAGTGGGACGTCAGCCAGACGGTCATATATCCGCCGTACGACCAGCCGGAAGCCACAATTCCCTTCTCGTTCACGACGCCCCGGTCCTTGAGCACCTCGACGCCCGACATGACGTCCCTCCCCGGCCCGTCCCCGGCATCGTTGATGACGGCCCTCTGGAATGCGCTCCCCTGGTTGTTGCTTCCCCGGTAATTGGGCTTGAAGACCAGCCATCCCTTCGCCGCCAGGATCTGGTCGAAGGCGTTGAAGCTCTCCGTGGAGGTACCCATGGGCCCTCTGTGGATGACCAGCACCAGGGGATAGGTCTCGCCCTCCTGAAAGTCCGGTGGATAGACGAGCACACCGTTCTCCTCGAATTCGTCGGGCCCGTCCCAGGTGACCGTCTCCACGCGGCCCATGCGCACGGACGCCAGCTCATCGTTGAAGCCAGTGACACGGCGAGGCGTATCCTCCCACGAATCCATCAAGTAGAGTTCGCCGGGGCGATGGGGCTCCCGACCGATGAACGCGACGGTGCCTCCCTCGCTGATGACGACGCCCGATGCCGGATCGACGTGGCCCAGGTCCAGCTTCCTGGGCGGTCCTTCCAGAGGCTGATGCCACATGGAGATGCGGGTCAGATCCGGTGCGGTCAGGAGCAAGCCGCTCCCATCGGGAAGCCAGCTGCCACCCCGTAGGTGTCGGTCAATGTCCCCGGAGACGTCGCGAAGCTCGCCTCCCCCGGGCGGGATCACGAACACGCCGCTGGGATTGAATCCGGGCTCGGGTCCCCGCGGCTTTGCGATGGCCAGAGCGGTGCCGTCCGACGAGAAGGAACCGGCGTCCACTGCAGGTCCGGGGACCAGAACACGGGTCTCCTTCGAGGCCGGGTCCAGTATTCGGACGAAGCTACGGATCCCCTCACCGGTGTGCGGCCGAGGCCGAACGGTCATGGCGATGGATCTTCCGTCCGGCGCTAACTCGAAACCCTCCACGCTCTCCTGCCCCCGGGTGAGACGCTCGGCCTCGCCTCCGTCGATGGGGATGCGCCACAGGTGGATGGGCAGGGGAGCAGCCTGGGTCAGATAGCTATTGTTACCCACCTCGAAGGACCTGTTGTGCTTCTCGTCTCCTTCCTTCTCCTCGGCCTGGTCCCGGGCGCCGAAGACGAACGACTGACCGTCCGGGCTCCACCTGAAGAAGGAGACGCCGGTCTCGGCCTCGGTCACGCGCCGTGCCTCGCCGCCCTGCATGGGCAGCACGAAGACCTGCGCACGGTCCTCTTCGGCGGCGTCGATAAAGGCGAGTGCGTCACCCTCGGGGGACCAGCGGGGAGATCGTACGCTCCGGCGCTCGGGAGTGATCGCACGCCGCTCACCCGTCCTGACCTCCACGAGCACCAGGGTCCGTTCGAACCGGTTGTCCTCGTAGTCCGTGCGACTGGTGACAAGCGCGACGAGCCGGCCGTCCGGCGAAATCCTCAAGGTCCGAGAGCCCCACTTCGCGGCCCAGGTCGGCCAGCTCCATGGTGCGCTCCTGGGCGACGCCCTGGGAGTGCGATGCCGCCAGGAACAGGGTAAGGGTGAGCGCGGCGGCCCGGCCCCCGCTGGGCGACCGGCGGGGGGAAAGACGGCGACCACTCATTGCTGCGACTCCTTCGGGTTGGCGGGGCGGAACCACACGTTTCCGTGGCGCTGCGAACGGCCCCTGCGTCCTCTCGGCGAAGCTAGCGATGCCGCTCGAGCAATGCTCTGAACTCCGGTGCGTCGTGCAGGGGAGCCCAGGTAACCCGGGCTTCCAGCGTGTGAACCGTGACCAGCGAGGGCACGGAGAGCAGGTGCTCCAGTTGCTCCTCGGCTGCCTCGGCGTCTCCCAGCTCGGATTGTCGTGCGGGAATGCTCCCAGGATAGAGCTGCAGGGACGAAAAGGCCAACGTACGGCGACAGGTCGTCGTTGACGCAGCCGTGTATCGGCGACTAGCGTGCAGAGATTGGATTCACCAGGTGACCCGCTCGGGACGCCTGCTCATGACTCCCGCAGGAGTGTGAATATGAAGAGGTATCTGGCTCTCGTGGCGCTTGTCGGTCTCACTGTGGCTGGCTGCGCTCCAGATGCTGAGGAGACCGAGACCGAGGCCGCGGCGGAGGCCCCGGCCGATCCACTCACCGATCTTCGCAACGGTTACGCGCAGGCGATGAACGCGGACGACGTCGCGTCGCTGCTCGCTCTACACACCGAGAACGCGGTTTACATGCCGGCGGCTGGCATCCGCGTGGTGGGCCAAGAGGCGATCGGGGAGTCGTTGACCGGGCTTCTGGAGGTCGCGTCAGACGTTGAGATTGTCGGCGATGCGTCGGAGGTCATCGGCGACTGGGCCCTCGAGCGTGGGCACTACACGCTGACCGTCACGCCCGAGGGCGCTGAAGCCCTCGAGCAAGGGGGGTACTACATCTCAGTCAGCCGCATGCAGCCGGATGGCTCGTTGAAGCTCGCCTGGCTGGCCAGCAATACCGACGCGCCTCCGGCCATGCCATCGCCACCCGACATGGCCCCGGCTCCAGCTCCCGCCGCGGACCTGGACGAGACCCTCGAGGCGCTCCGATCCGCATGGCAGGAACAGTACAACGCCGGCAACGCGGAAGGGGTCGCCGCCCTCTACACCGAGGATGCGGTTGCCATGTTCGCTGAGGAGGCGGCCGTCGAGGGACCGGTTGCGATACAGGCGAGCCTCGAGGGCACGATCAACGAACTCTCGCCCCGCATCGCGATCACGACCGAGGGAATCGTCCGCATCGGCGACTGGGTGGTGGGACGAGGCACCCACACGATGAGCATGACGAGCCCGGAGGGGACCGAGATGTCCAGCGCGGGCTTCCACCTGGTCGTGTGCAAGCAGGACGCTGACGGCGAGTGGAAGATCTACTGGCACATCGGCAACAACTACACTCCGGTGGTCGGCTGAGCGGGTAAACCCGCGTTGAGGAGTTGACGCGGAGTGATGCAGAGGCGGCGGGATCGGGCCCACCAGGCTCGGGCCCACCAGGCTCGGGCCTGCAGACTGCCATGAAGAGACTCACGCCGATTCTATACGTCGAAGAGATCGAGCCGGCACTTCCGTTCTGGGAGGGTCGGCTCGGATTCGAGCGCACGAGCGAGGTCCCTGAAGGAGACCGCCTCGGCTTCGTCATTCTGAAGAAGGGCAGCGTGGAGGTCATGTACCAGACGCGGCAGAGCATTCTGGGTGACCTTCCGCAGTTGGTCTCCACGCCCATGGGCGGGACCTTGCTCTTCATCGAAGTGGAGGATCTCGACGCCATCGAGGCCGCTCTGGAGGGGGCGGACATCGTCGAGCCCCGCAGAAGGACGTTCTACGGGGCGCAGGAGATCCTGGTGCGGGAGCCGGGAGGGAACGTGATCAACTTTGCGATGTTCGGGGGCTGATGGCTACGGCCACCACACGATCCCCACCTTGAAGCGGGTGGAGTTGGCGTCGATATCCAGATTGCGGATGGACACGGCGCCGACATCGATCTGGTTGAACTCCCCTGTGCTGAACTTGAGTCCGAGATCCAGCGCCAGCGTCTGTGTGAAGTAGACGTCGAGCCCGCCACCGACGGAGAAGGCGCCGCCGCTGAAGGTCACGTCATCGATCTCCTCATTGCCCACGAATGGGTCGCTGACGCTCACGGCGCGAGCCCCGATGGCCGCCTCCAGATAGGGCACCCAGCGGCGCAGGGAGTTGGCGAAATGGAATCGGGCACCGAAGTCCACGTGGCCCAGCGCCCAGGTTCCACGGAGGTTCTCCGCGTTCTCCACCTCGACGGAGGCGCCGTCCAGCTCCAGGTACAGGGTGATGATGCGATTGAGGCCGTAGCCGATTCGGATGCCGAGCCCCCCGCCTTCCTGCGCATCCGCGCCCTCCACCGACAGGGATGCTGCATGCACGTGTACGCCAAGGTTAAGCCCCCGGGTGGTGGAGTTCTGCGCGGACAAGGGCGCCCAGGCGGCGGCTCCCAGCGTGACCGCAGTGGCCACCGCCAACGCTCTCGAGAGGTTAAGCGGAGATGGTCCGCTCGCCTCGATCTGGCATCGGGTGGAGTTCGACATCGGTTTTGCCTCGGTCTTCGAGTTCAGTAAGCTCCCACCTGACGTTGCAGGCTTCGGGCCAATTCGTGCATTGAGTCTCCCCGGGGCGAAATCGGATCTCCCCGGACGAATTTGAGGAGGGCTGGCCGGGGCCACAGGACCACCCCAACGGGCGACGAGCCGGACGGAACCTATGAGGGCCCGCCGGCCCGCCCCCGAGGGGGTCGGAAGTTTCGTTGTGCCCACCGGACCATCTCCTCGCAGCGGGCGCGACGCCCACCCTCTGCCTAGAGCAGCACCGCGAGGATGACCAGCCCCGCGATGGGCTCCATCAGGTCCTCGAACAGGTCGAAAACGTCCTCCACGATGTCCACGACGTGGAGTACCACCAGCCACTCGGCCCCGGTCAGGGGCTCTCCCGTCGCTCCGAGGAATGTCGGGTCGTCCGCCGGACCCGACACCGTCGCGAACACGTTGTCGTTCAGGTAGACGGCGCCCTCGATCCTCTCGTTCTTGCCTGAGAGCTCCACCCTGAGCGACTGGTTGCCATGGCGGATCATGACCTGGATCTCGCCGCGCCCGCTCTCGCCGTGCTCCAGACCGTCCACCGAACCGGTGATGACGAAGTCACGGTTGTCGATGCGCATCTCGAAGTCGATGTCGACGGCGGCCTCGCCAGGCTTCTCGGAGCCCTGCACGTCGATGTCGAAGTCGAGGCGGTCGTACTGGCCCTGGATGAATCCGTCGACGGTGATCTTTCCACCGTCCGCCACGACGTCGATGGTGGTGCGGTACTCCAGCACCCTGGTCCCATCCACCACCACCACCAGCTCGAGGGAGACCTCTTCTGCGCTGCCGTCTCCCCGGTCGATGAGGTCCGCGTGGCCGATCTCACGCTCGACGTCGGGCTTTCCGTCCGGACCGGGCTCGTAGAGGATGATCCGCACGCCGGTGCGCGGCGCCTCCGTGCGCTCCGGATCGACCGCGTACCGTCCCAGATCCGGGTCGTAGGCAAACGTCTTCCCACGGTGGAAGGAGGAAATGAGCGGATCCATCGCCGTTTGCGGCGTCATCCTCTCGGCTACCTGGACCATGCGCATCGCGAAAGCCCTTGCGTTCTCCTCCCCCCCGGGAGCCAGCTCCCTGGCGGAGGCCAGCAACTCCGTCGCGCCTTCCAGGGCGACCTCGGGTCCCGGGCCGAAGGTCTCGAAGGAGACCGCCCCTGCCATGACCCGGAATCCCTCCATCGTTCCTGACGCCAGCACGGCGTCCATGGCTTCGTAGTCCTGCAGCGCGGCCTCCGCGTCGAAGGCGGCCTGCTTGTCCGGGTCCGTGCCGGTTTCACAGGCGCTCGCCAACCCCGCCATCAGCGTGAAGGCCAGCAGTCGGTTCCGTCGCATCGTCTTCATGATTCACTCCTACGGTCACTCATCGTCGTGTCATGGACCCAGGGGCGAGCCGACTTCCCTCGAGGCAGTCATCTCTGACCTGAGCGCGCGATCTTGCCTCAGCTCGAGTGGATTCGCACCGCGTCACCCCTCTCCACCGGAACCCGGCTCGCGGAGCCGCATCAGCTCCTGCTGCTGCTCCGCCGTGAGGACGTTCTTGATGCGGATCAGGAGCTCCAGGTGCGCGCGTTTGATCTCCTTTTCGGTGTCGAGGACCCGCTCCAGCTGGTCCAGCGCCCGATCCTGATCCACGCGCGTCCTCTCCAGCGTCTCCTTGAGCGACTCCATCTCGTCCAGGAGCCTCCATTGGAGGGCCACCACACGCCCCTGCAGCTCTTCGATCATGCGAGTGACGGCGTCCCGCTGCTCGTCATTGAGACGAATCGCGCGGCGGTGTTGCATGATCAGCTCGGGCGGGAAGAGCACTGACGCCAGGGGGTCCTCCTCCTCGGTCGTCTGAGCTTCCAGGGACGAAGGCGCAAGCACCAGCGCCCCGAGAACGATCGGCAGAAACACCCTTCTCATGATCGATTCCTCACAGTTGGTTCCTGGGCGGGACCACCCCCGCGCGACCTGGCCAGCTGGGCCTACCGATGGTGGGGATCGTGGTCAGCAGCTCCTGACCGGGCACCTGGAGGAGCCGGTCCGTGGGGGACCGCCAACTCCCGGCAGCGGGATCGACCACGAAGGACCGCACCGCGTGCTCGAAGCGGGTGTCCGCGCTCCGGCCGGGGCCCAGCAGCAGCAGGCCCGCGACCGCGGCGGCCGCCAGCAGGCTCCCCGCCCAGGTCCACCGTTGGTGACTGCGCACCCAGTGGCCCGCGACTCCACGGCGGCCGGTGCTCCAGCGGCGTCGACCTCGGATGGCGGGCGCAGGAATCTGCGTCGATCCCTCCTCGTCCAGGGTCGAGGCATCCTGCCGGAGCCGCCCCATCAGGCGGACGAAATCCGGCGCCCGTTCCCTGTCCTCTGCCCGGAGCCCCTGGAAGAGCTCCCTCAGGTCACGATTCTGCCGCGGGTCGTTCACGAAACGATCCCTCCTCGATGAGCGCGCGCAGCCGCGCCTTGCCCCTCTCGTAGTGCGTACGAGCCGATCCCAACGAGATCTCCATCACTTCGGCGGCTTCGGCGATCGAGAGATCCTGGTAGAACACCAGGTGAAGCACTTCCCTCTGCCGGTCCGACAGTCGATCCAGAGCCTCCACGAGCCGCCGGCTCGCTTCCGCCCGCACCAGGCGCCGCTCCGGATCATCCGAAGAGATGGCCTGGGGCTCGTCCCTCACGAGGCGAATGGCGCGCCTTCGATCCGACCTCGCGCGGCGCTGAAACTCCTGTGCGGTCCGGCGAATGACGCCGAACAGCCAGGTCCTGAACATGGAGCGACCTCCGAACCGAGCGCGTCCGGACAACACTTTCAGGTAAGCCGTCTGGAGCACGTCTTCAGCCTCCGATTCGTTCCAACCGCAGCAGGTGAGCGCCCAGCCGAAGCTTTCGCCATGAAGCCGCTCTAGCTGAGCCTCGAGCTCGGTTGGATTCATCTCACCGGGCACCTTCCGGAGTTCGTGCCGCCCCATGTTCGTTGATGAGTGACCGTAGGGGGTGATTCATATGACACGATGGGGTGTGCAGGGAGAAGCGTGCCAGGGTGCCTCAGGAGTGGGATTCTACCTGGAGGGATGCTCTGGGTGATGTGGCTGACCGGTCCGTCAATCAGCCCCGGGGACTCAATCGCGACCCGGGCTCGGGGGGCCGTGGTTCAGGCATCAGGGGAGGGAGCCACCGGAGAACCGCGCCAGAACCGCACCTTCTCCACCCCGTGCGCGGCCAGCGCCGCTTGAAGTGCCTCCAGGTAGATCAGCCCCTGGAATGCGGCAAACTTGAGCAGGGCCGGCTCACGAGGCACGTCATCCCATACCGACGAGAGGGGGTCGGGCCGCTCTTTCAGCATGTTCCGCACGCGCCCCAGCCGGCGTCTTCCGTCGGTGGCCCAGAAGCGGAACGCAGCGGCCGCCACCACGCGCTTTCTCGCGCGCTGGTCCAGGAGGAAAGACACGGGTCTCAGCAACGCCAGGTGCAGCCTGGTGGGTAGGCGTACCTGCAGGGACTCGACAATCCCCGCGGGGATCGGTGTTCCCAGGAGTAGCTGGGTGAGCCGGAGCGACACCGCGAGCGCGGTGCGGAGTCCGGCTTCCCGGGCGGCGGATCCGAGGTGATCCCAGTCGAAGCTGGACGAGCGAGTGATGACCCGGTCCAGGTCCGCCAGCCGCACGAGTCGGTCGAAGGCGTCGTCGTGGCTCTGGCCGATGAGGTGCAGGACCATGTCCTCGGAAGAAGGGACGCGGAGCATCCTTCCCTGCGGGCCTTCCCGCTCGGCGCTGCCGGAACGGAAGCCCTCTGATTCGATCGAGTATGAAGCACGGGGTCGCTGGAGTCCCCAGTGGACTTCGACGATGAAGCCACGGGGGTGCTCCAGATGGAAGTGGAAGTGGTGCGCCCGGTAGATGGCCATCGCCTCCGGCGCGTACGGGCTGTGGTATCCGGCCGCGTAGAGAGTCTCCAGCGCGGCGTCCAGCTCATCGGGATGAAAGAGCAGGTCGAGGTCGCCCATCCACCGTTCGGCAGGCTCGTCGTACGCGAAGTCTCTCAGCGCGGCGCCCTTGAGGAGAATGGGATAAAGCCCTCTCCGCGCCAGCAGGGAGAGGAGGCGATCGCGCTCCAGGTCCCAGACGGCTGCCTGCTGGCGAAGCTGGCGGAGGGAGGCGGAGAGCGACTCCCGGATGGCGTCCGGAAGGTTCCTCCATCCGGGGGCCCGCTCCATGGCGCGGAGAGCCAGACCCGGAACGCCGTGGCTCGTGGCCAGGTCGGTGAGGTGCTCCCT